>JAIRRI010000093.1 GCA_031256055.1 Bacteroidales bacterium | reverse complement strand
CGAAAGTCGAGCGTTATATATGATGTAACCAAAAAATGAAACATCATGAAAGAAAATGAAATCAAACAATCAAAGCAAAGATTCACAACTGAACAAATGTTTGAAGGAACAACCGCAGTGGAAACGTCACTACATCATTTCAAAAACATTAAAGAAGCAAGAGCTTGGGCAAAAAATAACGTCGTTGGTGTCTATAAAAATGAACTGACAGATGAAAATATACATGTGTCGAAAGTTGCGATTGATAAGTATTTGAGTGAAAGTGCTATCAGAAAAAGTTTAAATCTTGACATACATTTGTCGACGTTAAAAGTGCTTCCAAAATTAATCCAGACGTCTGTGTTAAAAGAAACACAACAAGACAGAGACAACAACAAAGATATCAAGGGAATTCAACGCTTTTATGCTGCAATTGATTACGTGAATGAATTGTATTCTGTAAAAATAACTGTAAAAGCATACACGACAGGTTTAAATACGGCTTACTCCTACGAAGTTTTAAAAATAGAAAGCCCGATAATTTCAAATGAATTATCGGGACAATCTATTCAGAGCGAACATTCTTGAGCGGGAACAGTATTCTACCTCTTCCCGACACTCTGATGTTTTTCTAGTGCAAAGTTACAACTAATTTTTGAATTTACCAAATATTTTTTGTTGTATGGAAATTGTTATACAACACCAAGTTCAATCATTGCATCTGCAACTTTGATGAAACCTGCAACGTTAGCACCTTTCACATAGTTTACGTAACCGTCTTTTTCTAAGCCGTATTTTACGCAACTTGCGTGAATGTCTTTCATGATTTGCTTCAATTTTGCATCAACTTCTTCGGCAGTCCAGCCTAAGTGCATCGCATTTTGAGTCATTTCAAGACCTGAAACGCTCACACCACCTGCGTTAGCGGCTTTACCTGGAGCATAAATCACACGTGCTTTTTGCAATTCGTGGATAGCATCAGCTGTACAGCCCATGTTTGAAAGTTCGCCAACACAGATACAACCGTTTTTGATCAATTGTTTCGCATCGTCAATGTTCAATTCGTTTTGAATAGCGCAAGGTAGAGCGATGTCAACTTTGGCTTCCCATGGTTTTTTACCTGCAAAGAATTTCGCTGATTTGTATTTGTCTGCATATGGAGCAACTACGTTGTTACGTGTTTGTAACAATTCGTTCATGTAAGCGATTTTTTCGCCTGCGATACCTTCTTCATCAAGAATATATCCGTCAGGACCTGAAATACAAATTACTTTCGCACCGAGTTCGGTTGCTTTGATTGCAGCACCCCAAGCCACATTTCCGAAACCTGAAACCGCAACGGTTTTACCTTTGATGTCTTTTCCGGCTTGTTTCAACATGCTGTCAACGAAGTAAACCCCACCAAAACCTGTTGCTTCCGGACGAAGGATTGAACCTCCCCAATTGCGACCTTTTCCTGTAAAAGCAGCTGTATTTTCAATCATAATTTTTTTGAACATACCGTACATGAAGCCAACTTCGCGAGCTCCAACGCCGATATCTCCGGCAGGAACGTCAGTATCTACACCGAGATATCTATAAAGTTCAGTCATCAACGAATGGCAGAAACGCATCATTTCTTGCTCAGATTTACCTTGCGGATTGAAATCCGAACCGCCTTTACCACCGCCCATTGGCAATGTTGTCAAACTGTTTTTGAACGTTTGTTCGAACGCCAAAAATTTCAACGAATCAGCCGTCACAGACGGGTGAAAGCGCATACCGCCTTTGTATGGTCCGATTGCGTTGTTGTACTGCACACGCCAAGCGCGGTTTACTTGTACTTCGCCTTTGTCATCAACCCACTCCACGCGGAATTGAATGATACGATCCGGCTCCAAAAGGCGCTCGATAACTTTGTACTTGGTGTACTTTGGATTGGCTTTTACCACTTCTTCGAGGGTCTCCAATACTTCGGTAACAGCTTGTAGATACAAGGGCTGTCCGGGGTTTTTAGCCTCAACATCGGCTAAGAGTTTTTTTACATCCATGATGTTTTGTTTTTTTAAAGTTAATATTTTGTTGAATTTAGTTAAAATTTTTGGCAAAAATACACAATATTTTTGACATGGCAAAATTTAACTCCAAATTTATTGCAAATAGTTCCATATTACCCTCTGTGAATGATGTAAACGAGATAAATTACATACACCGCAAGAAAAAATATTCCTTCTCCTTTACTGATTTTTCCTTTGCTTCGAGACGTAAAGAACAAAAATACGGACACCACAATCAATAAAATAATATCGATCAAAATATTGATCGTCAAAGTAATCGGCGTTATCAAAGCTGCTGTTCCCAATATAAGCAAAACGTTGAACACGCTGCTCCCCACAACATTTCCAATGGCGATATCATCTTTTCCTTTGAGTATGGCCACAATTCCTGTTGTTATTTCAGGCAAAGACGTGCCCATAGCAACGATAGTAAGACCAATAAGCGTATGGCTCATACCAAACGCTTCGGCAACCTGTACACCGCCTCTAACCACCAAATCACCGCCAAGCAAAACACCTCCAAGTCCTAGAATTATTAGAATGATATTTTTGGTTAGGCTATATGTTTTATTTTTTTCAGGAACAGATTTTAAAGTTGTATCAACAGAATTAATAGCGTCTCCAAGTTTTGTTGAATCTTTGTAAAATGTATAATATAAAAATACAACGAAAAACAAAAGGAAAATCAGGGCATCTCCACGTGTTAATTGATTAACCGAATCGCCTGCAAAAATCGTATCGAAAAGCAAAATAAATAACACCAATGAAGTTAAAATATTCATCGGAATATCTTTTTTGACCATTGATTTTGAAACCCTAATCGGTCTAATCAAAGCTATAATCCCAAGAACTCCACAGATGTTAAAAATATTGCTGCCTACAACATTGCCGATTGCAAGTCCGTCGGATTTATTGATGGCCGCGATAACCGAAATGGAGAGTTCCGGAAAACTTGTCCCGAAAGCCACCAAAGTCAAGCCGATTATACGTTCGCTCACATTCAGTCTTTTTGCTATTTGCGAACTGCCATCAACAAAAACATCGGCACCTTTTACAAGTATGACCAATCCTCCAACGATCAATAAAATACTTACAAAAACAGTCACTTTATTTATTTTTTCTGCAAAGATACAAAAAAAAACGAAACACCATACAGCATTTCGTTTTTTTTCAACAATCAAACCAAATATATTTATCGTATTACAATAATTTGTTCCCTTACCAATTCTCCGCCACCTTCCACGTGCAAGTAATAGGTGCCTGGTGTCAACGAGGACGTGTTGAATTTCACTGATCTTGGCCTGCCGTCGCGACGATGATGTCGAAATCGCGTTTGTCTCGGAGCATTGCCAAGATTATCAAGGAGTTTGACGGTGTACTCTTCCAGTTGGTCGGTGTCGGGGAGTTCTTCAAAGTCGATGGTGAGCTCGCCATTGACAGGATTTGGCGAATAGTGAATACATAATTTGCAAATCGGTGGATCAGCTATCCATTGGTCTGTAGCCATAATAAGTTTTTCATCCGATCTGGTCCATCCACAGCCATTCTTTGTAAGTAATTCTATTCGGTGATAGCCTATTGGAGAGAAAGTGAGCCGTTGACCTTCTGTTGACCAGCCTGAAAGTAGTATCGGAAATACGTGTTGGTCGCCAGGTATAGAAGGTTGTGTAACTTTCCAAGTAACATCCGACATTGCCGGTTGTGCAACTAAATAATAAGATCTATTCGTGTGCGCTTCGTGAACCGCCATGTGTGTTGCAGCATCCATAACGGCAAAAATAAAGCCACTTGATCCTGGAGAAACAATCTTGAAAATGGTACGAGGAACTCCGAAGTATTTAAAACTGTATGTAATAGTAACTCCAGACAATGGCGTGTTTATCGTATTTTGTTTGCGTCTGTATTTTACTTTGGTTTCACTCTCACTATTTGGTACCTTTTCAAGTCCTGCCGGGGTATTCCATGCCCAGTCGGTGATACCGGTAGTTGGAAAGTTACTTATTGTATACTCATACTCTGTGCTGCAGGGGGCAGAAGTGCCGAAGGAAGAGGGGCCAGAGATAACTGGCGGTAGGCCAAATGATACCGTTTTATCTGCATTTTCCTTAATGTTTGTAACTAAATTGCCAAGACTTGCTAAACTTGTCCATGTAAAAGCCCGTGGAATTGAGGTACCAGTAAATTCAGTTTTGCCACTTGTTCCAGGAAACGGACATCCCGCACTATTGATGCTTCCATAAGAGCTTGGAGTATTAGTAGGAATAGCCGTAGTTCTGCTTGCGCATACGGGGTACACTTGCTGAGGATGATTATTATTGGGTGCATAGGATACAACATTTGCTGCTATATGCCAAATCAGCAAACCGTTTCCAGGCAACGAAGCGTCAAAACCTACCCGTTGCCTATTTTCCAATAAATAATGTTCACCATTGTTATTTGCAAGCATTTTATAAATAACAGGATTGTTAACCGATGCTGGCATATTGCCAATCCAACTTCCTGCCGCAATGGTTTGCGGCGTAATCCAACCGAATTGTATTTTCTGATACGGATTAATGTGTGCAGGCTGACGACCATTATCATTCCACGAACCGCTTGCCATTAAGTCCCAATTTCCAGACCCTAGATAACCCGAATAGTTAACATCATAATAATCAGGCGAACCGAAAGCATGACCCAACTCGTGTGCAATTACACCGATATATGTGATATTCGAGCCACTTGATCCACGCAATTCCGGCGAGCAAGAATATCGCGAAAGTTGCACACCATCTTTTATCACAGTAGTAGGCAACACCCACGCATGCGACCATATTCGTAGCCCATCATTAATTGCTTCATCCCCATAGCCGGCAAAAATGATGTGGAAAGATTCTACCTTTCCGTTAGTAGCAAATTGTGAATAATCAACCAATGGATCGGCAAGATTGACAACTTCGTTTGCAAAAGTACGATAACGTTGTTGAGTAGGATCCGCCAATTTGCCATAGTAAGAAACTGTATTTGATACCGTTACTGGGCCAACTACAGTAACCTGTAAATTCATAAGTCCATGCGAATTTTCAAGGTAATAATCTTTTACTGAACCTTTGGCACCACCAACTGAGTAGCCAACTTGATTCATCAAGGCGTCAAACTCTGCATTCGTTTTCACAAAAGCCCTATTTGAAAAAGCAGCCAATATGCAAAGCACTTTCACATTGCCTGTAGCGGCTTGTTGAATGGCTGCATTTTCAGTCATTATCTCGATTTGCATCAATGTGTTGATTTGTGCTTTGCTGTAACGCAGACCTTTTACTATGTTTGTGTCAAGCTTTGTGTTATTTCCAAACCTGATATTTGAAGGCATTAAGTTGCCTTGCCTGTCTGTTTGGGCATAGACTACATATCTTAGAGAGTCATACATCAACGTGTATCCATCGGCTGATTCCATCCAACTTACGTTTTCATCTCCTTTGAGAAAAACAGATATTGTTGTTCCATCAGGTTGTACTTTTTCTACTGCCCATGGCACCGCAGGCACGGCAAAAAGCGAACTAACAGAAAGTAATAAAATTGCTAAAGCTAAAAAAATATTTTTCATACATATTTGGTTTTTATTCTTTAATAATTATAAAATAATTTAGCTATATGCTCTATGTTTTTTAAAAAATCATTAAGTTCCTCTTGTACCTCAGGCGGCGGCATTGCTCCTGGATAAATTATACTGTGGACAATTTTGCCGGTACAATCTCTCCACTCTTTTGTATATGTGGTGTCTCCCTGTACAGGATAGTCATATGGGGAAGTAAAATAGATGTAAAAGATATGCTCATCTTTGTCAATTACCTTATAAAGGTCAATATCAATACTTAAAAAATATTGCGCATCAATAAGACTTTTACAATATTCCCTCAACCATTCAATATTTTGCAAGGGATCATTTACTCCACAAGCAGAAATATTACGGTTTTCATGTTTTTGTTTCTCTTTATCTTCACAGGAAGTCAACCCTCCCGCTAAAATCATCAAAATTGTGATGATTTTGAATGTTGTTTTTTTCATAATGTTTAGTTTTTTTGTTAATATTTTCGATTTATTTTGGATTATTTTTCGTTAGTTTGGGTGTTGGCACGGACGTGGACGTCCGCGCCAACACAGGTCAAGCATAAACCCTCTCATACCCTTTTTCGGTTAACCTAAAGCCTTCTTGCCCTGATTTGCCCGTTTCATAGTGGATGTAACCTTCGTCAATAAGGGCATTGGCTACATCTTTAAACAAATTTTGTTCTTGAGGATTGAGTGCCCGAATAACCGTGTGGTTATACGTTCGGGTCATAATAAAGTGGCCTGTTCGGCCACTTCTTTCTCTGAATTTACCAAGAATGAGTTTGGCGATTTTTTCTTTGGTTTCCATTTGGGCTTGTTTTTAGTGGTTGATTAGTTTGGGGTCGAATAGATAGACTTTATTTTTTAGACAGGAAAAGGTTTCTCAAATTTTGACGAAGTTTCAAAGTTCGACTGCAAAGTTACGAATAATTTTTTAAAAATCAACATTTTGGGCGAAAAGCCCAAATTAAATTATTTTTCAAAAAAACGTGCTTATAAGTCAATAAACAACGTTTTCAATTTGGGCTTTTCGCCCAAAATGTGTTTTATGTCAAAAATAAGTACTATCTTTGTAAAAAAAACCGATGGCACGTCCCATCCGTGCCAATGAATATTTTGATTTTTGACTCTGTTGAAAAATGAGATGACCAAAAATTAGTTCAAAAAAAGCCTCCGAAAACTCGGAGGCTGACGGCAGTTTCTTATCACGCCTGCGCAGCAGGCATTGCATACGTTATAGCATCGCCACGCTGTTCGCTTTCGGTGATTTTACCGAAGTGCTGTTCGTATTTGCTGACATTATCATTCAACGCTCTCATCAAACGCTTGGCGTGCTGAGGCGTGAGGATAATTCGCGATTTGACGTTGGCTTTCGGTTTGCCCGGCATCATGTTGATGAAATCAACAATAAATTCGGCATTGGAATGGGTGATAATCGCTAAATTTGAGTAAACACCCTCCGCCACATCGCCGCTTAGTTCGACTTCAATTTTTTGTTCTTTTTGTTGTGTCATCGGTTTATTTTTTTGCGGTTACTTTTTCGTATTGATCTTTATTAGCTACAATTAATTCTTTGTATTCGCGCAAGCCTGTTCCGGCCGGAATCAAATGACCCACCAATACGTTTTCTTTCAAACCTACCAAGTGGTCGCTTTTTCCGCTAACAGCGGCTTCCGTGAGAACTTTCGTAGTCTCTTGGAACGACGCAGCAGACAAGAAACTTTTAGTTTGCAACGACGCACGCGTGATACCTTGCAAAATTTGACGTCCTGTGGCAGGATCGGCATCGCGAGCCACAACTTCACGTTTGTCTTTGCGTTTAAGAATTGAATTTTCATCGCGAAGCTTACGTGCCGTAATCAATTGTCCGGCTTTCAATTCTTCGGAATCGCCTGCATCCTCAATGAGTTTCATACCGAAAATACGGTCATTTTCTTGAGCAAAATCAAGTTTATTCACCAACTCGCCTTCTAAGAAAATGGTATCACCTGGATCCAAAACTTCGATTTTACGCATCATTTGGCGAACAATCACTTCAAAATGTTTGTCGTTAATTTTCACACCTTGCAAGCGATACACCTCTTGAATCTCATTCACGATATATTCCTGAACTTTGTTCGGACCTTTGATTGCTAAAATATCGGATGGCGTGATAGCACCTTCTGAAAGCGACGTTCCGGCTTTTACAAAGTCGTTTTCCTGAGCCAAAATTTGTTTGGTTGTTGGAATCAGATACGATTTCACTTCGCCTGTTTTCGAGGTAATGATGATTTCACGATTACCGCGTTTGAGTTTTTTTCCGAAACTTACAATACCATCAATTTCCGCAACAACAGCAGGATCCGACGGATTACGCGCTTCGAACAATTCAGTTACGCGAGGCAAACCTCCCGTGATATCGCTTGCTTTTCCAAACGAACGCGGAATTTTCACCAACACATCTCCGGCTTTGATTGGTTTTTTATCATCAACGGCAATGTGTGCACCTACCGGAATATCATAAATCCTCAACACCGAACCATCTTTGGATACAATATTGATCGACGGGTTTTTCGATTTTTGACGAGATTCAATAATTACCTTATCTTTATAACCTGTCAAATCATCGGATTCCACGCGATACGTTACGCCTTCCACGATGTTTTGGAACGAAACAGTTCCACCAACTTCGGAAATAATTACAGCGTTGTATGGATCCCAGTCGGCAATCATATCGCCCGATTTAACACTGCTTCCGCTTTTGAAATACAAATTGGCACCATAAGGAATATTGCTGGAGTGCAACGTAATTTTGCTGTTTTTATCAACAATACGCATTTCGGCAGAACGACCAATCACCACATCTATTTTCTTACCATCTGCTGCCTCGGAAGGCACAGCACGAAGTTCTTCAATTTCCAAAATACCTTCGAATTTGGATTCGATGCGCGATGAGCTAATATTTCCACCGGCAACCCCACCGACGTGGAATGTCCGCAACGTTAACTGTGTTCCCGGTTCACCGATGGATTGTGCAGCAATAACACCGACAGCCTCGCCTTTTTGAACCATTTTTCCTGTAGCCAAGTTACGTCCGTAACATTTCACACAAACGCCCTGTTTCGATTCACACGTGAGTACCGAACGAATTTCAACTTCTTCGATAGGTGATTTTGCAATAGCTTTGCAAATGTCTTCCGTCAATTGTTGATCTGCGACAGCGATCACTTCTTTGGTGAGCGGATTTACAACATCAGAAACCGTTACACGTCCCAAAATGCGGTCGGAAAGCTGTTCCACGATTTCTTCATTTTTCTTCAACGCTGTAACTTGCAATCCGCGTAACGTTCCGCAATCTTCTTCGCTGATGATCACGTCTTGAGCTACGTCTACCAAACGACGGGTTAGATAACCCGCATCTGCCGTTTTCAAAGCCGTATCCGCCAAACCCTTACGAGCACCGTGCGTTGAGATGAAATACTCCAATACCGAGAGACCTTCTTTGAAGTTCGACAAAATCGGATTTTCAATAATTTCACCGCCTGAAGAGCCTGATTTTTGGGGTTTTGCCATCAATCCACGCATTCCGCACAACTGACGAATCTGCTCTTTCGATCCACGAGCACCCGAATCCAACATCATGTAAACAGAGTTGAAACCTTGATTATCGCTCGTTAATTCTTTCATCACCTGTGTGGTGAGTTTAGAGTTGGTGTGCGTCCAAATGTCAATGATTTGGTTATAACGCTCGTTGTTGGTGATGAATCCCGCGTTGTAACTTTCCATCACATCATCAACATCCGCATTAGCTTGTGCAATCAGCGTTTCCTTGATTTCGGGAACAATCACATCGCCCAAGTTAAACGACAATCCACCACGGAATGCCGTGATATAACCCATATTTTTTATATCATCCAAAAACTTCGCAGTAGCAGCAGTACCGGTCTTTGCCAAGATTTCGGTGATAACATCGCGCAATGATTTTTTCGTTAAAATTTCGTTAATAAATCCGAAACTTTTCGGAACAACCTGGTTGAAAAGTACACGTCCAACCGTAGTTTCAATCAGTTCGGATTTACCGTCTTTTTCAATACGCACTTTGACCCAAGCGTGCATATCCACCTGCTTTTCGTTGTAGGCGATAATGACTTCTTCGGGTGAATAAAAAATTCGTCCTTCACCTTTTACAGGATGTTTTTTCTCAGATTTGCGACCTTTAGTCAGATAATACAATCCAAGAACCATGTCTTGCGACGGAACCGTAACAGGCGCGCCATTCGCAGGATTCAAGATATTATGAGAAGCCAACATCAAAAGTTGGGCTTCGAGAATTGCAGCATTTCCAAGGGGTACGTGAACCGCCATTTGGTCACCGTCAAAGTCAGCGTTGAACGCCGTACACACCAACGGGTGCAAACGAATGGCTTTACCTTCAACCATTTTTGGTTGGAACGCTTGAATACCCATACGGTGTAGGGTAGGGGCACGGTTAAGGAGAACCGGATGACCTCTCATGATGTTCTCCAAAATATCCCAAACCACTGGGTCTTTGCGCTCTACAATGCGTTTAGCCGATTTCACAGTTTTCACAATACCGCGTTCTAGCATTTTGCGAATGATAAACGGTTTGAATAATTCTGCTGCCATATCTTTCGGAATACCGCATTCGTTAAGGTCTAATTCAGGACCTACTACAATAACCGAACGTCCGGAATAATCCACACGTTTACCCAAAAGATTTTGGCGAAAACGACCTTGCTTACCTTTCAAACTATCCGACAACGATTTCAGAGCACGGTTGGAATCTGTTTTCACAGAACTGGCTTTACGCGAATTGTCGAGCAACGAATCCACAGCCTCTTGCAACATGCGTTTCTCATTACGCATAATCACATCAGGTGCTTTTATCTCCATTAATTTTTTCAAACGATTGTTGCGAATAATCACGCGACGATACAAATCGTTCAAGTCAGATGTTGCAAAACGTCCGCCATCCAACGGCACCAACGGACGTAAATCGGGCGGAATCACAGGCAATGCGCGCAAAATCATCCATTCCGGACGATTTTCGATTTTTTGTTGCGATTCGCGGAACGACTCAATCACGTTCAAGCGTTTGAGAGCGTCGTTTTTGCGTTGTTGTGAAGTTTCCTTGTTGGCTTGGTCGCGAAGTTCGTAAGATAGTGTATCCAAGTCAATGTTGGTCAACAATTCATAAAGGGCTTCGCTGCCCATTTTGGCAATGAATTTATTCGGATCGCTATCGTCCAACATGTAGTTGTCGTTCGGAAGGTTGTCGATGATATCAAAATATTCATCTTCCGAAAGCAGCTGAAATTTTTCAATGCCGTCTTTTTCCTTGATACCGGGCTGAATAACGATATGTTTTTCGTAATAGATAATACTTTCCAATTTTTTCGTAGGAATTCCGAGCAATGCCCCAATTTTATTAGGCAATGAGCGGAAAAACCAAATGTGTGCCACAGGCACCACAAGTTGGATGTGTCCTGTGCGTTCACGACGCACTTTCTTCTCGGTAACCTCAACACCGCAACGGTCGCAGACAATACCCTTGTAGCGAATACGCTTGTATTTTCCGCAATGACATTCCCAATCTTTGGTTGGACCAAAGATACGCTCGCAGAACAAGCCGTCGCGTTCAGGTTTGTAAGTACGATAATTGATGGTTTCGGGCTTTACCACTTCGCCACGAGAACGTTCGAGGATGGCTTCCGGTGATGCCAAACTGATGGTGATTTTCGAGAAGTCGTTTTTAACCGGAGTTTCTTTTTTTACAGCCATTTATGTAAGTTTTTATAAAATTCGTATTTCCCTTTTATATTATGGTGCATAAAAATAGGGGTGCAAATTTACGAAAAAAAAACGAGAAAAGCAAGTTTTTGAAAAAAAAACTGCAAAAATCATGCAGACAGGGGCAAAACATGCCTTGTCCCTACGGGTTTTATTAAAAGCTTTTCGTCAATATTTACATATCAGTAAGTCCGTCAACAAAGGGAGGCATCCGATGTCTAACCGAAACAATTTAACGTATAGATCTGGTGGTTCCGGAAGTTGAAGTCGGGGTTTGAACTTCTCGACTACGGCTTATAATACCTCATAGCTTCTGGCACGACTTTGTTCAGTTCGGCGATGCGTTTTGTGTCGGCCGGGTGGGTCGAAAGAAAATCCACTGTTGATTTATTGCCTGAAAGTGCCTGCATTCTTTCCCAAAATTTTGGAGCTTCGTTGGGATTGTATCCGGCCATAGCCATAAAAATCGTGCCAAGTCGGTCGGCTTCATACTCGTGTTTACGACTGTAGGGCAGTATTCCAAATACTGTCGAACCTACGCCAAATGCTGTCAAAGCGAGTGATTGAGTTTTTTCCGGTTGCTTAGCCATTGCTGCTGAAAGTGTAACGCCACCCATTTGTTGAATCAATTCTTGACTCATTCGTTCGGCACTGTGATTGGCAATTGCGTGTGCAATTTCGTGTCCCATCACCACAGCCACGCCAGCTTCATTTTGGCAAATCGGTAGGATTCCCGTGTAAAATGCCACTTTGCCTCCGGGCATACACCACGCGTTTACAGTGGGGTCTTCAATCAGAATGAACTCCCATTGGAATCCTTTGATCCTGTCTGATAGATTATTTGCAGCCAAATACTCTTCCACTGCTTTTTTGATACGCTCGCCTACGCGTTGAACCATCGCAGTTTGTTCGGCATTGGTTGAAAGTTTGCTCGTAGCACGTACTTCCTGAAAAGAAGTCGCCGCCAGCGAATTCATTGTAGATGCAGGAATAAGGGTTAATTGTCTGCGTCCGGTTAAGGGAACGGTTTTGCAGCTGTACAAAACAGAAAAGAGAAGTGTAAAAAGCAGAAGTTTTTTCATTTTTAGGGTGCAATTTTAGTTAATATGTACATATTGGCGAGCTCACCGGTAATTGGATTTCCGTCAATGTCTAATTGAAATAATTTACCTTCGCCAACTTTGTAACGAATTGGAAAACCCTCGTCCTGCAAAGTAATTTGGCTTCCTGCATCGTTCCATTTGAATGTTCCAGAAGTTACAAAAGGAGTATCACTTTTTCCGATAAAGAGATAGCTCAATTCGTAGGTTTCATCAGTATTTAACGTGACTTGATTTTTTATACCTTCACAATCTGCACAGGGTAAAATTCCGATGTAAGTGCCTGCCCAATCCAGACTATTTCTTGAATTATGAGCAGCATCAATAACTTCGTTTTGATTGAATTTACACGATGTCAAAACCAATAATAACGTAACAATAATGCTTGTTGTATAGATATTTTTTTTCATATTTTACACTTTTTACTTTCGTAAACAATACGGCAAACCTCCGTTACTTACATGATTTTGCACACATGTGCAACATTTATTGTGATGCTCACAAGTTGTTTTTGGGCATGGGCATTTTTTTGCATTTTCGCAGGACATTTTTTTGTTTTTTTTGCAAAGATACAATTTTTTTTCGATTTTTACAAAAAAAATGCGCCGTAAAAATTACGACGCATTTAGATCATGCAAACCGTTTAGCAATAGGATATAATCCCAATATCGTTAAAAAGAGTAATATCTCTCCAGAAAGGAGGTATTCCAGCCACACCTTCCGGTACGGCTACCTTGTTACGACTTAGCCCCAGTTATCCGTTTTACCCTAGGACGCTCCTTTCGGTCACGTACTTCA
>JAIRRI010000187.1 GCA_031256055.1 Bacteroidales bacterium | reverse complement strand
TGGGAAAAATCAACAAACAAATGTTGAAATTTCGTGTCAAAAAACTAACCCCTTAAAAATTGGGACTGCAAAATTACAAAAAATATTTCAATAAAACAAATTTTTTCGAAAATATTTTTTAAAATTACGTAGCAAGGGGATGTTTTTCCTTCGTCCAATATGGCGACAATATATGGTTCAACATGACGGCACTTGGATATTTCATTTTTTTTTCGTATCTTTGTAGTATAAAAAATATCAAAAAAACTTATGAAAAAACTTCTTTTATTCTTTTTCGCAGCATTTTTAGGATTTTCCGGCATGGCTCAGACTAATAAAGGATTTGAAATGACCGTGAAAATTGACGGTTATCCGGAAGGAGAACGGCTCACCCTTGGTCGATACTATACTGATAAGCATTTATTTGTAGATACGGCAATTTTTGATAAAAAACGCGGTGTTTATGTATTTAAAAGACCGGAGCGGTTGGATGGCGGTATGTACATGCTCATTTCGTTCGAAAATACACCTGCCGACTTGATTATTGATCAAGATCAACAATTTTCGATTGAGATGAAATATCCCTTTAGTGCAGCAAATATATCGAATATGAAGTTTAAAAACTCTCCCGAAAACCAAATTTATATGGAACTTAACACAAGAGTTCGCCCGTTTTTCGAGGAATTGAGTGAAGTTCGAAGGGAGTTTGAAGCGTTGGAAGATAGGCAATCGCCTGAAGCAGAAGCATTGGCAAAAAGACAGCAATCTATTTGGGAAAATATGGAGAAAGCCAGAGCACAGTTCATGCAAGAAAATCCCAAACATTTGATGACAGCGGTATGGAGAGCGCAAAGAGATATTGATGTGCCCGAAGCGCCGGACTATATTCCCGAGGATGAAAAACAACATTGGCGCTACAATTATTTTAAAGATCATTATTTCGACAATATGGATTTGACTGATGACCGATTGATCCGCACACCTGTTTTCCATCAGCGTTTGGAAACTTACATCGACAAAGTGCTTTCTCAACATCCCGATTCGATTAAATTTGCGCTCGAACGGCTGATTGAACAAACTCGCGAAGCTCCGGAATTGTTCAAATATGTGATTTGGTATTCCGTTGATCGATATCAACGCTCTCAAATTGTTGGTTATGATGCTATTTTGATTTATTTGGCTAAAAAATATTACTTGGGAGGTGATGCATTTTGGGCTTCGGATGCCGTTATTGAGAATTTCCGAAAACATATTGATCGCTGGGAACCGCTTTTGATTGGAAATCGTCCGCCGGAATTTATGTGTCCGGATACCAATGTCGGACGTCCGGAAGAACAATGGCTGTCGGTGTTTGAGCCACGAACCAGATATACGGTTGTTATGTTTTGGGAGCCGAATTGTGGACATTGTAAAAAGCAAATGCCCTTGCTTCGTGATTTTTATAATGCGAAACGGGAAGAGCTCGATTTTGAAGTGTTTGCTGTTTGTCGCGATTCCGATATGGATCGCTGGAAAAACTACATTTATTCCAATCATATGACGGATTGGATCAATGTTTACGGAATGACCTCAAATGTCAAGTACGATGAGCTTTGGGACGTGACTTCAACACCGACGATTTACGTTTTGGATAGTCAAAAACGCATTGTGACCAAACGAATCGAGGTGGAACAAATTGAACCGTTTATTCGGAATTGGAACGCACTTTATTACGACGGAAAATAAACCATAATGAACAAACGCTTGCTGTCAAACTCAACACAGCCATCCATAGGGTGATTGTTTCTGTTTCCCACGCTTGCGGATCTTCGGAAATCCACTGTTTTTGGTAAAAATAATAGGCGATAATAGCCATTGCATTGTTCAAAAAATGCAGAACTATCGGTAGCCACAGCGATTTTGAAAGTACAAATGCATAACCTAAAAATGCGCCCAATACCACTCTTGGCAAAAATCCGAAAAATTGAAAATGCACAAAACTGAACAGTATCGCAGAAAGCCATACTGAAAGATGCAGTCTTGACGTGCGTTTCATCAAATTATTCAACACCACACCTCGAAAAAACACTTCTTCGCAAATCGCCGGAAGTACTGCCATAGCAAACAATGCAGACATTAAATCCATCAGCGATGTTCCCGAAAGCATGCGTAATGTGATTTCTTTTGCTTTATCTTCCATCTCGCGAAACATCTGTTCGAGTGTTGCCATGGATTCAGGGAATATCATGGCTTCGTTGATTTTTATGAGATAGGCAAGAAACGGAAAAGATACTATGTAAAGCAGAATAAACAAGCCGTAATCCGAACGTTTGCCGAAGTTTTTTACGTTCAAATCATTCAAAGAATTATCATAAAAAAAATAAGCATATACCAAACCCGGAATCAGCCAAATTCCAATTTGAATGATGATTGATGCAACATATTCATTAGCAAACGAACCAATAAAACCGAAAAACGCTGCCGAAACAAACCAAAATAAGGTTAATAAAACTGTACCGGCAATAAAAGGAATTCTCATGGGATTTTTGTTTGAACGTTTTAATTTTGCTTGAGTGCGAAATTCGATTGCAAAGATACAAAATTTTTTCGTATCCTGCTGGCGCCGGTTTGTAACCGGTGCCGTGTCTAAACTTTCCATATATTCTCGAATTTTCTTGCACTTTGTTTATTTCTTTTTTTCAATTATTTTTCTTTACTTTGCTATATTGGCACCGGTTACAAACCGGCGCCAGCGGGGCATCTGATGAATGACTATAACAGATTACTGGCGATTGCTCAAAAGAAAGGGAGAAAGCGTTGCAGTACCGCCAATGCTCGACAGACCGCAGCAAATTCATTAAAAGAGTTCACAAAATCTGATACTCTTGATGTAAACAAATTGACAGTAAATTTTGTTATGGCATGGATTGACTGGATGAAAGGCGATGAGCCTGAATTGACATCAATGTGTATGAAAAATACAGGAACTGTTAGCAAGGCTTTGAAAGAGCTAAAATTCAAACATAATGACAAAGATAACAGAATCGAAAGAATAACCGTAAATCCATTTGAAAAAATAATCGAAGGACGCAAGATTGGTGCAATTGATCATAGAGTTAAAGATTCAAGTCAGGCGTTGGCGTTAGATGTTGAAACTATTCAAAAAATTATAGATCTAAAAACCTTTTCGTCAAAAAGGGAAGAATTTTCTCGCGATATGTTTTTGTTGTCTTTTATGTTAGTTGGTATGAACTTTGCGGATTTATATTCGTGTACAAGCTACTCAAAAGGCATTATCACATACAACAGGCAGAAGGTTGAAGATAGAAGAAAGGATAAGGGGCGTATAAAAATAAAAGTTGAGCCGGAAGTTTTACATCTTATTCAAAAATATAAAAACTTGAATCCTTCAAAAAAAGAGGTGTTTCTTTTTTGCAACAAGCATGTTAACAGTGAGACTTTTAATACTTCTATCAATGCAGGATTGAAAATGTTTGCCGATAGAATAGGCATCAGCCCTAAAGATATTGATAATTTTACAGCCTATTCCGCTCGACGTAGTTGGGGTACAGTTTCAAGAAATGATGCAAAGACTGGAAAATACGATGTCCATGAAGCCCTTAATCACGCTGACAGTGATATGAAGGTTACAGATTTATATGTGGACAAAGATTTCTCGCATATATGGGAAGCTAATCGGAAAGTATTGGATTTATTTGATTGGACTAATCTTGCAAGTTATCATAAATCTGAAATGAAAAAGAAACAAAAACTTTGATTTTTTTGGCTCTGTTCTATCTGTACGGAATTACTTAGGAAGTCCACATTGCCTACATTGCTGGTATTATCACCCTCTTAAGTCCTTGTTTATTAAAGAAAACTATTGCCCTGCCTTGCTCTGTTTCTGTTATTTCAAAATCTTGCACTATCTTTACTCTTTTATCTTTGATGTAAAGTTCTTTGTCTGATTTGATAAAAATGTAGGGTTTTAACACTTCTTTAAGAACAAAATGCTGAATTGAGAAAAATAACAAGATAAACTCGTTGGTTTCAAGATAAACAGCATTCGTCGACTTTGGAGGAGGATGAACTATTACTTCACGAAATGAGCGAATTTGATAATCTTTTTTTTCTATCATTATTTTGCAAAATTGCACATTGCTTTTTGGTAAAAATTTCTTGCAAAACTTATAAAATCTTTTGCATCTATACAAATTTATAAAATTATAACTTATGCCCATGATTAATAAACCAGAAATAGAATATATCAAAAAATAACCTAAAGAAATAGGAAAAAAAATCCTATCTCTGATAAAATACATGAAATAACCCCAAATCAAGAACACAAGAGCCAGTACACCGAAACTCCAAAAAGATTTTTTTCCAATGATGTGTTTTCTTATTTTTGAATAAACTATTGACATATTCGTTTTATTTAATAATATTACGTCTTCGGTACTCTCTCATCAATCTATCTAAATGTCTATTTTGCACTCTATTTGATGCTGCATCTGGATTTGGTAGAGAAAAAATAGGATTGCCTACATAAACAAGTCCTTCCAAGATAATTTCAATCCTATTCAGGTCTAGAAATATTGCACGGCGATTAAGTCGATCTTGCCTAGTAACAAATGAAGCATCAAATGCTTCTCTTAAACTTTTATCCGTTAATTTTACATAATTACCTCCAGAATAGGGAACAACAAATATGTTTCCTCCAAAATGTATCTCTGTCGGCATTCCTTCTTGCCAAGTAATTCTTGAAGGATTTATTTGACCATTCCCAAAAGCCATATTGGTTTGCTCTCCAAGTGAAGTAATGGAATTGAACATAAATGTTAGTCCATCATTTAACGCATTGTTGGGTTGTACGTTTTGTGGTGGCGGTGGAGTGCTATTACTACTACCACCAGAACCTCCGCCACCTCTTCCCCAAGGTACTGTCCCTACTGGGAGACCACCGCTATTACTACTGAAGCTACCAATACCAGGACCACCCCAACCGACGCTAAATCCACCGCCAAAACCACCACCAGCTCCTCCTCCGCTACCAAAGCCATCACTAATACCATCAAAAAGCCTACCAACCCAGCTAAAGAAAGAGTTAATTAAATTTCTGAAGTTATCGGCTATGTCGCTGAAGAAGTTGCGGCTGCCAAAGCCTGAGCATGGTATCATGCCCAATAACCCTGTCGGGTCTATGTAGGTCAGCGGATTGTTCCAAACATAGCTATACCGATTAAAACTCTGCGTAAACGTCGGCTCCTGCACAAAGGGATCGGGGCTCAAAAACCGCGCAATAATCGGGTCATACATCCTCCCGTTCATGTTGATGAGTCCAAACATATCCAAATGCTCATGCCCTGTGTAGCCTCTTGTGAAGTATTCGAGCAGATTGTCCACATCCTCAAAACAGGGCAACTTTTGATCAAAATAAAACGGCGGAAGTGGTCTGCCTCTGGCGTCGAACTCCTGCCTGTATCTCCTTCCCCAGGCGTCATATCCAAAAAATTCATAGTCTCCTTTACAAAAACTATACTCAGCTACAATGCTGCCCAAGTGGTCGGTTGCCACAGCACGAAGTTCAGGATTCGGAGCTACAGACTCTGAGCCTCCAAAATGCTGCTCTCCGCTACGAATAGCCACCAGTCCATAAGGCGAGTAGATGTATTCCTTGCTGTGCCTTACCGTTACAACTCCAACAAATTTTATGGTTTCCGATACATCGGTGTATTCGCTGTTTGGCAAGTAGTAGCGTTTGATCTCGGCTTTAGAATTTCCATTATTAATGCTTACCTGCTGCCTTTGGCGTGTGGGGCCGTAGGTAAATGACATACCAAAATCCTCGTTCAAGTACTGAATGGTGCTGATTTTTCCGAAAGCGTTGTAGGTTATGGTGTGATCATGGCGTTCGTTGTGGAGATCATCTACACGAACAACGGCGT
>JAIRRI010000186.1 GCA_031256055.1 Bacteroidales bacterium | reverse complement strand
ACGCCGTTGTTCGTGTAGATGATCTCCACAACGAACGCCATGATCACACCATAACCTACAACGCTTTCGGAAAAATCAGCACCATTCAGTACTTGAACGAGGATTTTGGTATGTCATTTGCCTACGGCCCTACCCGCCAAAGGCAGCAGGTAAGTATTAATAATGGAAATTCCAAAGCCGAGATCAAACGCTACTACTTGCCGGGCAGCGAATACACCGATGTGACGGAATATATACCACAGGCGGGAACTTCTACGGTAAGGCATATCAAGGAATACATCTACTCGCCTTATGGACTGGTGGCTATTCGCAATGAAAACCGCTATATCGGAGATGTGCAGCCCATCGGAAATCCGCCAGCAGAGGTGCATGCCGTGGCTACAGACCACTTGGGAAGCATAGTGGCAGAGTATAGTTTTTGTAAAGGATACTATGAATTTTTTGGATATGACGCCTGGGGAAGGAGATACAGGCAGGAGTTCGACAGCAGAGGCAGACCATTGCCGCCGTTTTATTTTGATCAAAAGTTGCCCTGTTTTGAGGATGTGGACAATCTGCTCGAATACTTCACCCGAGGCTACACCGGGCATGAGCATTTGGATATGTTTGGGCTGATTAATATGAATGGAAGGATGTATGACCCGATAATTGCGAGGTTTTTAAGCCCTGACCCGTTTGTGCAGGCACCGACGTTCACACAGAGTTATAATCGTTATTCTTACGTGTTCAACAATCCTTTGAAGTATACCGATCCGAGTGGATATATAACTAAAACTGACCATGACATGTTTCATGAAGAAAGCATATACCTGAATCGGATGGGAGATTGGCTCTTTATGCTGGGAATAGGCGGTGGTGGCGGCGGTGGTGGATTTGGAAGATTTGGGATGGGAACTACAGGGGTTGGGAATCCATTTTTGGGGATGAATTTGGGGCCTACAGGAAGTATGATACTTGGTGGATATATGGGAAGTGGAAACCATGGGCTTAGTAGTGGGCATTGGGGTGTTGAGGCTTCAATGCAAGGGAATGTGTATAGTACAAGCGATGCATTTGATGTTTCAGATTTTTTTGGAACGCTTGGTACGGCAGATTGTCTTTTTAGTTTTTATTTGTCTAGTGGGATAATTCTGTCTACAGTCAATGTTACAGGTTATCCAACTCTACATCCTGGAAGAACACTTTGGGTACCAAATGGAAGGGATATAGTAAATGCGTGGCGAGAAATAAATTTTTATCGGAATTTGGCAAGCATTGCACATAATGTAAATAATTTTATTAACAATAATAGAAACCTTGCGGGGGCAGTGTTTGATGCGACATATGTTTTTGGAAAGTTAGCAAATGCTCCTAGAATTACAAGGATAGCTGGGCCTTTAGGATATGTGGTGTCTATTCCTCAAGCAGCAAGAGATGTAAGATTGATGTTTAACGGCGAATTAAAAGGTGTTGAATTAACCGATGCCATATTCAATATTATTTCAATGATGGGATGGCCAGGGGCTGCAATATATTTAGGTTATTTAGGATCAAAAGAATTTGCAAAAGGTATACAAGAATTAGAAAGACAACTTCAATTATATATTAGACCTGAGTTTTTTGTTAACCCATATTAATATTTTTATGATAAATCCATTTGATTATTTGTATTACAAACTGTATAAAGTTGCGTTGTGTATCAACAGCCCTGAAATCACTGGTGGCTGGATGAGTCTGCTTTTGTCATTTAATTTTTTTACCATACACGAGTGGCTAACTGGCAACACAAATCCTTCAAATAAACTCATATATGGAGTTTGCATTTTTATAATAACGTTTGTATATATGATTTATTTGATATTCAAAAGAGAAAAAAAAGTTATTGCCAAATTTAAAAACGAATCGACAAAGTCTCGTGAGATAGGAAACCTTGTTGTGATATGTTATGTGATATTTACGATTGTTTCTTTTATTTTAGTGATAAAATGATATTTTTAAGTTATTTAGGAACGAAAGAATTTGAAAAAGGCATACAAGACTTAGAAAGAAGGCTGCAGTTATATTTTTCTAATCCAGGACTTTATTATCCACGCTAAAATAACATTCTTATGATAAATCCATTTGATTATTTGTTTTACAAACTGTATAAAGTAGAATTGTGTACCGGCGGCACAAACCTTGGGTATAGTATGGGATGGATGCTTGTGCTTTTGTTTTTAAATTTTCTCACTATATATTGGTGGCTAACTGGTAGTATGGAGCCTACAGATACGATTTCGTCCGTAGGTTTTGCTTCGATATTTATACTTATAACTTTATTTTATTGGATACTCAAAAGAGACAAAAAGGTTATTGCCAAATTTAAAAACGAATCGACAAAGTCTCGTGAGATAGGAAACCTTGTTGTGATATGTTATGTGATATTGACGATTGTTTCTTTTATTTTAGTGATAAAATGATATTTTTAAGTTATTTAGGAACAAAAGAATTTGAAAAAGGCATACAAGACTTAGAAAGAAGACTTCAATTATATGTTAGACCTGAATTTTTTATCGACCCATATTAATATTTTATGATTAATCTTTTAGATTATATGTTTTACCACATATATGTAGGTGCACGGAATTTTGGTGCTGGACGTACTGCATTTCCTGTCGGTGGAATTGCTACTTATTTATGTATTAATCTTCTTACCATATACGCATTGCTAACGGGTGGAGAATTGCCGTCGCACACCCCTTCGGTTATGATATTTATAATAATACTTTTTTTTGGGTCGATACCTTTTTGGTCAAAAAAAAGGGTATTTCAAATTTTAAGAAAATACAGAAAAGAATCAGATAAATTTCGTAAAATTGGCAGTATTGTTGTGTGGAGCTATACGATATTAACTTTTGTTTCTGCTTTTTTAGTTTTTTGGCATTATAAAACATTCTTATGATAAATCCATTTGATTATTTGTTTTACAAACTGTATAAAGTAGCATTGTGGACTTCCTAACCAATTCCGTACACAAAGAACAGAGTAAAAATACTCTTATCTTTGCGTATGGAATTAGTTATAAAGACCACAAAACAAAATATTAAAAATACAAAAAAAATTGTATATTTTCAATTTTTTTTGTATCTTTGCGGGTCAAATACACTCAAATGATGAACAAATAAATACTTATAAACAATGAAAACCAATTTTTTAAAAACTTTAGCAACGCTTGTTTTAGCAAGCGTTTTAGTGGCTGGTTGCACAAATTTGCGCAACATGGTAAATCGACATGCAACAGATGCGGAATACGTGCAAACGCCCGATCCGATGGAAATGCACAACGACCAAGTGAAAATTAACATCGCAGGTTCGTACAAACCTAACTTTTTTCACAGAAGAGCAGGTGTAGTTTTTCAGCCCGAATTGCAGTATGAAGGCGGAAGTTTGTTACTTAAGCCCATCACGCTGAGAGGCGAATCAGTAACCGATTTACAAGGCACAACCATTCCCAGAAGTGGCGGAAGTTTCACGTATACCGATGTATTTCCGTACAAACCGGAATACAGAGAAGCCAAATTAATCGTAAATCCTACGGCATTTCCGGCAAGGAGAGCCAGAGCACATGCTCCAACGTCGAATGAAGAGGCTTTGGAAGTTAGAAGGTCTCGTCCGCTCAGTGAAAAAATTATTGCTACAGGTATAAATACAACGCCGTTGTTGTATGATAATCTTTCGGGACAACCAACGTTAGGCAGAGATAACTACAAAAAACCGGACAATATCTTTCAAAAATCAGCTCTTTTCTTTGCAAAAGATTTATGGAATTTAAACATGAATTTGCCAACAAACAGAGCAGAAACAGCAAGAGCTGCCATTGCAGAAATGAATAATGCGTTAGGCAACGAAATGGAAATTGCATCTATCAAAATTACGGCTTGGGCATCTCCGGAAGGAGAATTGGCACGCAACAACAATTTGTCGAGAGAGCGCTCAAAAACCGGAGAAAGATTTCTTCGTGACGCGTACAAACGCGTGATTGACCAACAAGTTGCCGCACACAACAGAAATTTACCGAGAGGTGCAAAACGAATTACGGCAAGAGAATTAATGAAAGAACTTCCATTAACGATTGATCATAAAGGTGAAGATTGGGACGGTTTTATGGCTGCACTCAGAGCGTCGAATGTTCGCGACAGAGATAAAATTCTTAACGTTATTCAATCGGCTCCAAATCGTGACCGTCGCGAACAAGAAATGCGCAACATGATTGTGATTTATCAAGAAATCGAGGATCAACTTTTGCCTCCATTGCGCCGTGCGGAAATGGTTATCGAACTTGTTGTTCCTGCAAAAACCAACGAAGAAATGTCGACTTTGGCATTGAGCAATCCGAGCGAATTGACCGTTGAAGAATTGTTGTTTGCTGCAACATTAACACAAGATAGCGACACTAAAATGAAGATTTATACTGCTGCAACTGAAGTTTATCCAAACGATTGGAGAGGCTTTAACAATGTAGCTTTCATTCATATTCAAAACCAAAATTTCGATGCCGCAGCTGTTGCTTTGCAACAAGCTAATACGTTGTCGCCTAATAACGACGCTGTGTTGAATAATCTCGGCATTATTGCTTTGAGTAAAGGTAATTTGGACGAAGCTAAAACCTATTTCAACAACGCTAAATCAAAAGGTAATGCCGAAGCAGCAGGAAATTTGGCACCGATTCTCATTAAAGAAGGTGATTATGCAACTGCAGTTTCCGCTATTGGCAACCGCCCTGGCAATTTGAACTTAGCGTTGGCACAAATTCTTTTGGGTGATTTAGCTGCTGCTAAACAAACGTTGGCAACTGCTGCGGATTCTCCAAGAGCCAATTATTTGAGAGCAATTGTTGGTGCTCGCGAAGACAATGCGAATGAAGTTTATTCGAATTTGAGAAAAACAAATGCAGAGTTAAAAAAACAAGCACAAGGAGATGTTGAATTTCGCAAATTTGCGAATACAGTGGAATTCACGAATGCTACAAGATAATCGTTGACATTCATATCGTAAATAAAATTGTAGGGGCGGGTTTTAAACCCGCCCCTACAATTTTACAATTCATCATCCGAAATATGCAAATTCCGAATGGAAACCCCAGGCGAATAATCTTCTTGTAATAAGCTAATAATTTGATGATAATCGGCCGGGTTATTCACAAAATCCATATCATTCACATCAATAATCAAAACACGCAAATTTTGCTCGTTTTTGAAGTGCTCCAAGTAGCCGTCTTGAAGTTGAATAAGATAATCCAATTCAATATTTTGCTCGTAATCGCGACCGCGTTTGATAATGTTTTGCTTCAATTTTTCGGGCGAAGCATAAAGATACACCAACAAATCAGGTTTTGGTAATTGTGCAAAGATAATGTGAAAAAGTTTGGAATATAAAGCAAATACATCTTCAGGTAGCGTTTTTGCAGCAAAAATCAACGATTTTTCAGTGATATAATCCGACACCACCATGTCGTGAAACAAATCAGGCGCAATCAAATGCTCTTGCAATTGCTGAAAACGCTCGGCCATAAATGATAATTCAACAGGAAACGCGTATTTTTCGCGATTTTCATAGAATTTTGGTAAGAACGGATTGGTATCAAAACTTTCTAAAACCAATTTGGCATTGAACGTTTCAGACAACATCGTTGCCAGCGTTGTTTTCCCCACGCCAATCACACCTTCGATAACCATATAAGGGTAGGGCAGACATTTAGGAAGGTTTAAATACGGTGTTACAATGCGATCATCCTCGCAATTATACAGCAATTCTAATGAATTTTTCTTCAAAATCGGATGCACAAAATCGGGTGCAATATCACACAATGGCAATAAAACAAAACGTCTGTCTTTTATGTGTTTATGCGGGATTTGGAGGTTTTCCGTAGAAATAATTTCATTATCAAAATACAAAATATCGATGTCGATAGTTCGCGATTCGTAGGTGGTTTGAACGGTTCGTTTGCGTCCGAGTTCAGTTTCAATGTTGAGAATGATATCCAAAACTTCTTTTGGCGAAAGCGTCGTTTCGCAACAAATAATTTGATTGTAGAACCAATCTGCACTTTCAAATCCCCAAGGTTCGGTACGATAAATCGACGATGAAGTTATGACTGTACCCACACGTTCGGTAAGCAAACCCGTTGCTTTTTCAAGCATTTCAAGAGAATTTCCGGAATTGGAACCTAAAATTAAAAAAACCGACGACATAAAAACGTTATTTATGGCAAAGATACAAATTTTTTTCTTATCTTTGCAAATTATTTACCAAATTTTTTAAATCATGAAACAATTTTTCAAACTCGTATTGGCAAACATCGTTGGTAATATTATCATCGCGTTTGTAGTTATTTTCTTTCTGATTGGCATGATTGCCGGTCTTGCGGCTTTCGGTTCGGACGAACTCAAAGTTAAAGACAAATCCATTTTAGAAATCACGATGGATTATGAAATGCCCGACAGAGAGATGACCGGAGCATTTCCTTCGTTTGGTGGAACCTCTACACTTGGCTTGAATGCTGCACTTGATGCTATCAAAAGAGCAAAAACCGATCCAAAAATTCATGGAATATTTTTGAATCTTACGATGGAAACACCTGCCGGCCTCGCCACTTTACAAGAATTGCGTCAAGCCATTGAAGATTTTAAAGAGTCCGGAAAATTTGTTTGGGCATACAGCGACAGCTATTCGCAAACCGGATACTATTTGGCTTCGGTTGCCGATAAAGTGTATCTTCACAATGAAGGATTGCTTGATTTTCGCGGACTTTCAAGCCAAATTATGTTTTTGAAAGGTACGCTCGAGAAAATTGGTGTGGAGATGCAAATTGTTCGTCACGGTAAATTCAAAAGTGCAATTGAGCCATTTGTAAATGAAAAAATGAGCCCTGAAAATCGCGAACAAACACAAAAATACCTTAACGGCTTGTGGAATACCATGGTTGCAGAGATCTCCGAAAGCCGCGACATCTCGGCCAAAGAACTCAATCGCATTGCTAACGACATGCTGGCAATGCATCCTGAAGACGCTCAAAAACTGAACATGATTGATGGCGCTTTTGGCCATCCCGAAATGCTGCAATTGCTGGCTGATGTGGTGGAAGAAGAAAAAATCGATAAATTGGAATTTGTTGATTTCAGACGATATGCCAGAACACCTGCTCAAACGTCAAGACGAGACAGGCCGAGTAAAAACCGCATTGCAGTGATTTATGCACAAGGTGAAATAGCGATGGGCAGAGGTGCTGCGTACACCATTGGTTCGCAAAACATTTCACGCGCCATTCGCAAAGCTGCTAATGATGATAAGATCAAAGCCATTGTGCTTCGCGTAAATTCACCGGGAGGCAGTGCGTTGGCGTCCGATATTATTTTGCAGGAAGTGATTGCCGCTAAGGCGAAAAAGCCTGTTGTGGCGTCGTTTGGACGTTATGCAGCCAGCGGTGGCTATTATATTGCTTGCGCAGCCAATACGATTTTTGCACAACCCACCACGTTAACGGGCTCTATCGGTGTTTTTGGCACGATTCCGAATGCTA
>JAIRRI010000061.1 GCA_031256055.1 Bacteroidales bacterium | reverse complement strand
TCATTGCCTTTCGGCGGTGGATGGAAAAGAAATTTTGCAGATAGATTTTGTGAAGGATTTTGATGGTAAGATTATGTCTCGATGGGGGTATAGCGAGTCGCCTTTGGTTGATGGTGATCTCGTGATTTGTACGCCCGGTGGTGAAAAGGGAATGTTGGTTGCCCTCAACAAAAACACAGGTGAGTTGGTGTGGCAAAGCGCAGAATGGACAGATGAAGCCGGTTATTCGTCCCCAATAGTCGCCGAAATTGATGGTGTTCGGCAATATATTCAACAATCCAATAAAGGCGTTGCGGGCGTTCGTGCGAAAGATGGCAAATTGTTGTGGAGAGAGGAAATTGATGGCTACAGAATTGCTGTTATTCCTACACCGATTCATCAAGGTAACGTGGTTTACGTAACTGCAGGCTATAATGCAGGCTGTGCGGCTATTCAACTTACTAAAAACGGTGATAAATTTGATGCTGAACTGATTTACAACAACAAAAATATGGTTAATCACCACGGCGGTGTTGTGTTAATGAACGATCATATTTATGGATTTTCTGATCCTCACGGTTGGACCTGCCAAAGTCTGAAAACAGGCGAACAACTTTGGACAACGGGCAGAACAGGAGAAGAAGTCGGTATAGGCAAAGGTGCAATTCTTGGTGTAAACAACAGATTGCTTCTGCTCGAGGAACGAAGAGGTTTGATGGTTGTTGCAGAAGCGTCACCAAACGGATGGAAAGAAATCGGCAGAATGGAATTACCGGAACGATCAACAATAGAAACACAAAGCAATATAAATATGGTTTGGGCACATCCGGTAATTGCCGACGGCAGGATTTTTATTAGAGATCAGGATTTGTTGTTTGCGTTTGACTTAACGAAATAAATGGTAAAGTTATGAGTTATGGGTTATGAATTATGAGTTGCTTTGTCAAATCGTATCCATACTTCCAAAACTCATAACCCATAACTCATAATTCATAACTAAATAACATGAAGCGACAAATCTTCCTTTTTTCATTACTCTTTGCTTGCTACATTTTGTCTGCACAACACACCGTTGAATGGCGATTCGACCGCACCGGAATTTACAGCAGAGAAAGCGGATTGTTGAAATCGTGGCCTTCTGAAGGCCCCGAATTGCTCTGGCATTTCGAAGGATTGGGTGAAGGGCACTCTTCTGTTACCATTGACAACGATAAAATTTTTGTAACCGGAATGACCGATCGCCAAGGCTATCTTTACATGCTCGATTTGAATGGTAAGTTGTTGAACAAAATTGAGTATGGGCGCGAATTTGACAATAGTTATCCCGGTGCTCGAAGTGCAGTAATTCCCAACGATGGAAAATTGTACGTTGTAAGCGGTATGGCGGAATTATTTTGCTACGATATGCAATCGCTAAAACTCTTGTGGAAAAAGAATTACGAAAACGATTTTGGTGCGGAAAATACGAAACACGGCTGGCATGGCCCGCCTTTGATTGTTGGAGAAAAATTGATTATCGCACCGGGTGGAGACAAACACAATGTTGTTGCGTTAAATAAAAATACCGGCGATATTATTTGGAGCTCGAAAGGTGCCGGCGTGATGTCGGGATACGGTGTTCCGATTTATATCAGCGATCAGCAAGTGCCGCAGGTTGCGATTATGATGTCTGATTATATTATCGGTGTAGATATTTCGAACGGAAAATTGCTCTGGAAATACCATCACACCAATAGATTTAGAGAACATCCCAACACACCTGTTTACAGCGACAATATGTTGTTTGGTATGAGTAGTTATGGTAAAGGCTCTGTGATGTTGCGCTTGACAAATGGAGGTCGAAACGTAGAAAAAATTTGGGAACTAACCGAATTGGGCAATAAAACAGGTCATGCGATAAAATTCGGAAATTATATTTACGGAGCAGACGAAAGAACCAACTGGTATTGCGTAGATTGGCAAACCGGAAAAATCCTATACAGCGACAATGCACTTGCCATTGGCAACATTATTTCTGCTGATGAAATGCTATACATTTATTCCGAAAAAGGCGAAATGGCTTTGGTCAAACCAAATTCACAAAAATTAGACATCATCAGTCAATTCCCCATCACTTTGGGTACAGACCAACATTGGGCGCACCCTGTGATTTATCACGGTGTGATGTATGTTCAACATGGCGATGCGTTGATGGCGTATAAGGTTATATAGTTTTTAAACAAATACCTTTGTAAGATGCTAGTTTTCCCAAACGCCAAAATAAATCTTGGACTTTTCGTTACTGAAAAACGTCCCGACGGGTTTCACAATATTGAAACCATTTTATTTCCGATACCGTTGTATGATGCGTTGGAAATCACCGAAACCATTATGTCCGTAGAGACGCACGGCCTTGCGTCTCTATATATACATGGAATTCACATCGACGGAAACCCCAACGAAAATTTGGTTTACAAAGCCTACCAATTATTAAAAAACGATTTCGATTTACCGAATATTCGTATAGATCTACTCAAAAAAATCCCATTTGGTGCAGGTTTGGGTGGCGGTTCGGCTGATGCAGTATTTATGTTGAAAGTGTTGAACGAAAAATTTTCACTAAATATTTCTGACGAGAAATTGGAAAGTTATGCACGTCGAATAGGTAGTGATTGCGCTTGTTTCGTAAAAAACAAACCCGTTTTTGCTTACGAAAAAGGCGATGTTTTTGAGCCGATAGATTTAGACTTGTCGGATTATCAACTTGTGCTGATTTGCCCACCTATTCACATCAATACAAAAATGGCCTATCAAAATATTGTCCCAAGAAAAACCGTCATGTCGAGCCCCTCGACTACGCTCGGGATAAGTTCTGTCGAGACATCCTCTTGCTATTTCGATCTTCAAAAACTTCCCAAAACCCCTGTCGAATTGTGGAAATCCGTTTTGCAAAACGATTTTGAACCCTCTGTTTTTGTACAATATCCGATATTGTCCGATATTAAACAAAAATTGTATGATGTGGGGGCAGAATATGCATCAATGTCGGGCAGTGGGTCGGCAATGTTTGGGTTGTTCCGTAGGGGCGTATGCAATACGCCCCTACAGGATATACACAATTTCCTTGATATCACATTCAAGGATTGCACCGTTTTTTGTTTGAATTTGTAAAAAACCAAATTCACTCACACCGATAATTTTTCCAATAACTTTTTCGCCACGAATTTCGTATTCTCGCTCTTCATTGAGAAATAACAGGCGTTGCAAATATCGAATTTGACAATCCTCACCGTCATCAAATTGCAAACCGTCCAAGACATTCACAATGCAAGTTGCAAGTTCATCGAGTTCAGTTTCCAAATCGTATTGCGTTTTGTTTATCAAACTCAGCGATGTCGGGTTACCTGCATTTTTCGAAAATTCGATTTGATTTACATTAAGTCCGACGCCGATTACAGAGAATAAAATTTTATCATTTCGAATGGTATTTTCAATCAAAATTCCAGCGATTTTTTTCATTCCAACATAAATATCATTGGGCCATTTGATGCGAATAATATCATTATTGATAAGGTACTTTAAATAATTCGCGAT
>JAIRRI010000059.1 GCA_031256055.1 Bacteroidales bacterium | reverse complement strand
AATAATCGTAGGGACGGGTTTGAAACCCGCCCCTACATTTTTTTTACAAGTTTTTCAAAACCTCAACCCTATCCATAATCCCTTGCTGATGACGTTCATCCGAAATTGAGGGGTCTTTCATTTCAAAATAAATGTTACAAGGCAATTCCGTACATTTGCCACAATGTGTCAATTGTTTTTCCGTTGCGCAACTGTAGATCGGACACGTATCCAATCCCATAAATTTGGTCCAAAATATTTGGCCTTTTTCTGCATTACAGCCTTTACAAGGATTTTTTTGTAATTCTTCGTGCGAGCTGTTGCATTCTACACAGGCAATAGAGCAATCTATTCCGCAAACGCTGAGATTTTTCATTGATTTTTATTTTAGGTAGGGGCGAGGCATGCCTCGCCCCTACAATTATTTCGCTGCCCTTCGCGACCAATAAAACGAAATCGAAAGCCCCGAAACAATATGCCAAATGCCCCACCAGGCTGTAACCAACACCATTCCACCAATAGCTATTTCGGGCGGAAAGATATTCGGATTAAGCAATAAAACCAAACCTAATCCCGAATTTTGAATACCGGTTTCGATAGTCAGCGCTCGTTTATCTTTTGGAGGTACTTTGAATAATCTTGCCAAGCCATAACCTGTGCCCAAAACCGCCGTATTTTGAATCAAAACTAAAATAAAAATATAGATAAAAAAGTTGCTCACAAAAATTTTCAGATTATTGTTGAAAGCAATCACAACCATCGCTATAAAAAATACCATCGAAACATATTGCAATGGTTTTTTCATTTTTCGAGCAATTTTCGGAAGATATTTCACGGTTAAAATACCCAGCAATAGCGGAACTCCGAGCAAAAGCAATACTATTTTAAACATTTCCAAATATTCAATATAGATAGTTTGTAAGGCATCTCCGGCACGATTATTCACAAAATTGGTGTACATACTACCCCAAAACCAGAAATTGACTGGCGTAAAAATTGGCGTAATTACCGTTCCGATAGCCGATAAACTAATTGAAAGTTCGGTATTTGCTCTCGAAAGTTGCGACATAAAATTAGAGGTATTTCCACCCGGACAAGCTGCTACTAAAATCATGCCCATTGCGATCATTGGCGTAATCCATTGGTTGAATAAAACGACCAATAAAAATGTAATCGCCGGTAAGGCTACTATTTGTGCAAAAAGTCCGACCAAAAATGATTTCGGAAACAATAAAATATTTTTAAACGTTTGCGGACGAATGCCTAACGCAATGCCGTACATCACGAATGCCAAAATAATGTTGACAATGTGCATACTGCCTGCTGAAAAATTGATGCGAATATCGTCTAAGGCTTGGAGTTGTTCGTGCATATTCAGGTGCGGGGTTGCCGGGTGCGAGGTACGGGGTGTGCGATGTGGTACACTCGTACCACGTACTTGTTTTTATTCTCCTAAAAACGCTTTTAGGTGCTTACTTCTCGACGAGGTCTTAAGTCTGCGAATGGCTTTCTCCTTAATTTGCCGAACACGTTCGCGAGTTAAATCAAACTTAATGGCAATTTCATCCAGTGTATAACCGTGTCCATGACCAATACCATAAAACAGATAAAGTACATCGCGCTCTTTTTCGGTCAATGTTGCTAACGAACGTTCAATTTCGCGTGCCAACGATTCGCGAATGAGTAAAGAGTCTGTAGTCGGATTATCTTCGTTGATATAAATATCAATAAAACTGGTTTCCTCGTCTTGAATTAGCGGAGCATCCATAGAAACATAACGCGTCGTGATATTCATTACTTCGGAAATTTTATCTTTCGACAAATCCAAAGATTCGGCAATTTCGTCGATAGACGGCGTACGCTCGAATTTTTGTTCGAGTTTCGAGGTTTCTTTCTTGATTTTATTGAGCGAACCTACTTGATTAAGCGGCAAACGTACAATTCTTGACTGTTCGGCCAACGCTTGCAAAATGGATTGACGTATCCACCAAACAGCGTAAGAAATAAATTTAAATCCACGTGTTTCATCAAAACGACGAGCAGCCTTAATTAAGCCAAGATTGCCCTCATTAATTAAATCAGGAAGGCTCAAACCTTGATTTTGATACTGTTTCGCAACAGAAACCACAAAACGCAAATTAGCTCTGGTTAGTTTTTCTAAAGCACGTTGATCGCCATTGCGAATTTTTTGTGCCAACAACACTTCTTCTTCAGCACTGATTAATTCCTCTTTACCAATATCTTGCAGGTATTTGTCGAGCGATGCGGTTTCGCGATTGGTAATGGATTTAGAGATTTTTAACTGCCTCATAATATAGATTGAGTTTCAAAAAATTAATATAAAAAATGATTAAATTGATTTTTGGGGTGCAAAGATACGGTATTTTACGGAGAAAAGCAAAAAAAGTTACAGAAAAATGTCTGAACCACGATTATCATAAGATCAAAAAGATTATCAAGATAGCAAAAAAAATCAATGAAATCTTGAAAATCTTAATAAAATCACGGTTCAGACGTTTTACCATTCTATCACAGTTCGTTTCTGCGTACCCCCATCCATATCCTGCAAAATCGCATTCGCCTGCAAAATTTGGCTTTTTCGAGAATAAGTCAGTTCGATAGTTTCGCCAGGGCGAAGTTGGCCGATGATTTCAAAAAAATCACCTTCCGTATTCACGGGTCTGCCATTTATTCTCAAAAGAATGTCGCCGAGTTGAACACCCGCTTTTTTTGCTGCACCGGTTTCAGTTATACGACTGATAAGCAAACCGTCGATATCTTCCATTTTATTGGTAGCTGCAGCATGTTGATACATTGGAGTGAATAATATGCCAAGAAAAGCACGCTGTATCTGTCCAAATGCACGCAAATCTTCGCTTACTTTTTTAGCGATATTTGCCGGAACAGCAAACGAATAACCTGCAAAAGTCCCACTGGTGGAGGCAATGGCTGTATTTATGCCTATTAATTCACCTCGCAAATTGACTAATGCGCCACCACTGTTTCCACGATTGACAGCGGCATCTGTTTGGATGAAAGATTCTATTGCACCGGCACTACCTCTCATATTTTGTGACAAAATATTAATGTTCCGTGCCTTGGCGCTCACAATACCTGCTGTTACGGTCGAGTTGAGGTTGAACGGATTTCCGACTGCAAGTACCCATTCGCCAAGACGCACCAAATCGGAATTTCCGAACCTCAAAAATTCCAAGTTTTTTGCATCTACTTTGAGTAAAGCTAAATCGGTTGAAGGGTCTGTTCCTATAATTTTTGCAGGAAAAACTCTTCGATTGTTGAATGTGATTTCAACACTTTCAGCACCTTCCACCACGTGATTATTCGTGATAATATAACCATCCGCAGAAATCACCACACCCGAGCCAAAACCTTCTACTCGCCGCATACCCGGACGGCTGAAAAGGCCGAAATAATCATCGTAAAATCGAGTTTTAACCATAAACTCGGATTTAACGTGAACAACCGTATTGACCGAATATTCGGCCACATCCTCAAAACTTGGTAACTTTGCAGATGACACAGGAGGAACTGTGGGTGTAAGCGTTCGCAAATTTTCCGGCGACGGAATTTGGATTGCGCTTGTAAAAATCATTACGGCTGTCAACGAAGCAGCTACGCTAACAAGTGTAATAATCAAACTGGAAAAGATCGTTTTTTTGCTCATAATGTACAATTTTTGACTTTATTATCACAAAAACTGTGCCAAAGTATTTAGGTATGACAAAAAAATAACTTGGGGATTGTCATGTCGAGCGAAGCGAAACGTAGTCGAGGCATCCCATAGCAAGGGGATTCCTCGACGAAGTTTACCCTGAGCGCAGTCGAAGGGTTCGGAATGACGATCTTAATTCATAAATTTTTCGTATCTTTGCAATTCGTTTATGATCATTTCTTTTGAAAAATATCATTGTTTAGGTCGTGATTTTATCTTGTTGGATAATCGTGATGGGATTTTTGGAGCATTGCAAAGCGCCGAAATCTCTCGATTTTGTGCGCGACGGTTTGGTATTGGAGCGTCCGGGCTATTGCGTTTAGACCGATGTTCAAAGATTTTGATAGACGTAAAATCCTACAATTTCAACGGTGCTTTAGCTGAACTTAATGTTTTAGATGCTGCATGTGTGGCGGTTTTTGCAAAAAATTTAGGACTTTTAACAACCTCAACCCATATAGAAATTAACGGACAAATTGTCTGTTGTGATTTTGTTTCCAATCATGAAAACATGCACTTTGTGAATGTTCGAATACTTGAACCGATTGCGATAAAAAAAGTGTTTCAAAATTTTGTCATGGATTTTGGAACGCAGTTTTGCATGGTTCCAACTGATGATGTGAACACTATAAATGTGCTAGAAAAAGGTCGCGAAATTTCATATAACAAACGTTTTCCGAAAGGCGCAAATGTAACGTTTTACCAACCTAATCCTGGTTTTCTGGAAATTCGGCACTACGAACATCAAACCGATCAAGAAACCTATACTAATGGACTTTGTGTGATTGGCGCAGCATTGAGTCATGCACAAAATAATCCGGGTGATAGTTGTTTGGTTCGTACCAAAGGCGGAGAAATACAAGTATCGTTTGCGCGTTCAGAAGAAGCGTTTTATAATGTTGCTTTGCAAGTTTTAGTAAATGCAGTATATCGTGGAACAACAAACTAAAATAATCCTTAAAGCCTTAGAACCATCGGATGTTTCCATATTATTGAAATGGGAAAACGATCCGAACATTTGGAACGTGAGCGAAACCATCGAACCACTTTCTAAGTACAAATTAGACACGTACATCAAACAAACGCTCACTCTTGATGTGTTCGGACTTCGGCAGTTGCGATTGATGATACACAAAGTCATCAGTTCGGATTTAGACATTACCGAACCTATCGGAACAATTGATTTGTTTGAATTTGATCCCATTCATAAACACGCAGGAATTGGTATCATGCTGCTCAAAGAGTATCAAGGACAAGGCATCGGCAAGATCGCACTTGACCAATTTTTATCCTATTGTTTCGAAAAATTGCAACTTCATTCGGTTTACGCCAATGTTTCGGAAACCAATATTAACAGCATTAAATTCTTTGAAAATTATGGCTTTACGAAAGTGGCGGAATATAAAGAGTTTCTTTATGAAAACGGAAAATATGTATCGCAATTAACTTATCAATATATTAATAAGTATAAGAGTTAAAAGTTAAGAGTTGCTACGCCACGTCGCTATGGGTGCAACCTAACTTTTAACTCTTAACTCTTAACTCAATTTCTATGATTCGCGTTAGATTTGCCCCAAGCCCCACAGGCCCCCTACACATCGGCGGTGTTCGCACCGCTCTCTTTAATTATCTTTTTGCTAAAAAACATGGTGGACAATTTTTACTTCGCATTGAAGATACCGACAGTTCTCGGTTTGTGCCGGGTGCGGAAGAATACATTGTTGAAGCATTTAAATGGCTCGGTATTAAATTTGATGAAGGTCCTCATGTTGGAGGAAATTTTAGTCCTTATCGCCAGTCGGAACGAAAAACGATTTATCGAAAATATGTGGACGAACTTTTAGCCAAAGGCTTGGCGTATTACGCTTTCGACACGCCTGAGGAATTAGACGCTATGCGCGCACGCTTGGAAGCAGAAAAATCACAAAGTTTGCAGTATGATGCGTCAACTCGTTTGTCTATGAGAAATTCACTGACTATGTCGCACGATGAGGTGAAATTCCGCTTGGATGGCGGTGAACAGTTTGTGGTTCGGATCAAAATTGAACCTAATCAAACGGTTGTTGTGAATGATTTAATTCGTGGTGAAGTGGCTGTAAATTCAAGCCTTTTGGATGATAAAGTGCTTTGGAAATCGTCGGACGGTTTGCCGACTTATCATCTTGCCAATATTGTGGATGACCGCAAAATGCAGATCACTCACGTGATTCGTGGTGAAGAATGGTTGCCGTCTGCGCCGTTGCACGTGTTGCTCTATCGTTATTTAGGTTGGGAAGATACGATGCCGAAATTCGCACATTTACCACTTTTGCTGAAACCCGACGGTAATGGCAAATTAAGCAAGCGCGATGGAGATAAACTCGGTTTTCCTGTGTTTCCATTGGAATGGACGGATCCGAAAACACTTGAGGTTTCGTCAGGTTATCGCGAAATGGGCTATTTCCCGGATGCTGTGATCAATATCCTTGCTCTTTTAGGTTGGAACGATGGCACGGAACAAGAAATTTTTTCTTTAAATGAGTTAATCGAAAAGTTCTCTCTCGACCGTGTGAGTAAACACGGAGCAAAATTCGACGTACAAAAAGCCGCTTGGTTTAATCATCAATATCTGATGAAAAAAAGTGCTGAAGAACTCACCGATTTGTTTATTCCTTTCATGAACAGCCATGCTGCCGTGCCGATTTTCGATCGCAAAACATTGGAAACAATCGTGAATTTAGTTAAGGAGCGCGTCAATTTTGTACACGAAATTTGGAGCCAGTCCCACTTCTTTTTCATTGCACCAACGTCTTACGATGAAGCCGTTGTAAAAAAACGTTGGACACCTGAAATGCCTGCCATTCTTGAAAATTTTGCGAAAATTTTAGAAAATGAGACTAACTTTTCATCAGAAAACTTAGAGCAAGTCATCGCAAATTTCATCAAATCCAACAACTACAATATGGGGCAAGTGATGAATTGCTTGCGCCTTTGCCTTGTTGGTGCCGCAATGGGTCCACACCTCAACGATATCATGGCGATTATCGGAAAAGAGGAAACTTTGCAACGCATTCGCACAGCGATTGAAAAAATTTAAATTTAAATGTTCAATTTTAACATTTCGCCAAAATTCAAGTCGGATTTTGGCGATTTTTTTGTTTTTTGAAATTCTTAATTTTTCTGATAGTTTCAAGGTTTTCGTTAAAAGATTTTAAGTTTTAACATTTTTTAAGTTAAATTTTGAAGATTGTCTTTGTTTTTCGTATAATTTTGCAGATTATTAATCAAAAAATCTAAAATTATGAATGACTTAATCAAATTACCCAATGTGAATGACAAGATCATTTGCATCCGAAATCAAAATGTTATCTTGGATAGCGATGTTGCCGAACTTTACGGTGTAGAAACCAAACGTATTAACGAAGCAGTCAAAAATAACCCTGAAAAATTCCCCGAAGGATACATCTTATCTGTGCAAAGTATTGAAAGACAAGAACTGGTCGAAAATTTCGACCGGTTCAACAATCTTAAACATTCGATAAGTACCAAGGCTTTCACAGAAAGAGGTTTATATATGCTCGCCACAATTTTAAAAAGTCCGCAAGCCACACAAACCACCATCGCCATCATTGAAGCATTCACGAAAATGCGTGAAGTATCGCACGCTGTAGCGGAACTGATGCAAGATCACGAAAATATTGAGAAACAACAAATATTAATGGAAAAAAGTGGAGAATTTGTTGAAATGATTGTAGGAGATACTTTGGATAAAGTGGATACCGAAACAAGTTATGAACTTAATCTTGCTGCGTTTAAAATCAAACACACTGTGAAACGTAGTCGAAACAATAAAAAATAGGACAACATGTCAAAACGTAGGGGTCGAAAATTTTCGACCCCTACGTTTTTCGCCGTTCGATCTTGTTGGATCAAAGTTACAACAATCCTTCAATAAAAGCAAAGCAAACTGTTGCAATCAAAAATGTAACTTGCCATGTCATGGGGTTTTTGATGGTTTTTTTCATGGTTTTTAGGTTTTAATTAATAATTCTTACACCCTATATAACACTCGAAACTCGATTTTCGTATATTTTTTCGTGAAAAAATGTCAAATTGTTAATAAATTGTCGAGTTATTAACAATTTTTCGTATATTTGCAAAAAATTTCAGATGCTAAAAAAGGCTCTAACATCTTTTCTTTGTTGGCGCGCTCGTCATATTTCGCAACAAAATTTTATGTTGATTTTGGCTGTGGTAGTCGGTATTTTGGCAGGTTTGGCGGCAATGGTCTTGAAAAATTTGATTTTTTTTGTTGAACGTTTTATTCGCTCGTGGGTAACTGATGGGCATACCAATTATGCTTATTTAGTTTTGCCTTTGATTGGTATTTTACTCACCGTGTTTTACGTTAAAAAAATTCAAAAAGAAAAAGACGATATCGGACATGGCGTGAGTTTGGTGTTACGCGGAATATCCGTTGGTAAAGGTGTTTTGAGCAAAAGCAAATCCTATTCGTCGATGATTGCTTCATCACTTACGGTCGGTTTTGGCGGTTCCGTAGGATTGGAAGCACCCATCGTGCTTACAGGTTCAGCGATCGGTTCGAACTTGGGACAAGCGTTGCGATTAGATTACCGTTCGTTAGTGCTTTTGATGGGATGTGGTGCCACTGGCGCTGTTGCGGGGATTTTTCAAGCGCCGATTGCAGGCGTCGTGTTTGCACTCGAAGTGCTGATGCTAAATCTCAGCATGGCTTCACTCATACCGTTG
>JAIRRI010000040.1 GCA_031256055.1 Bacteroidales bacterium | reverse complement strand
GGAATTCCGAAAGTTGTTCGTCGTTCAAAATATTCATTCGCAGAGCATCCTCAATATCTCGTCCGAGGTAGGAGATTTTGTCGGAAATTTTTACTACACAACCTTCCCACGTGTAGGGTGGGAGACTTCCGGGCTGACGAATTTCGTTCAAGTCTATGTTTTCATTTCTCGGTATAATCGAACGTTCGTCCACTTCGCCGCAGTGCGAAACAATGCCGTCACGTACGGCATACGTGAGATTGAGGTTCAAAAGCTTAGCCTCCGAATTTTCCAAAAGTTCGATTTTATCAATCACTCGCAACGAATTTTGTTCGTGCCAAAATGTTTTTTGTAGGGGCGGGAAATTTTCCGTCCCTACATTATTTTTAACAATTTTTTTCAAAATCATTTCGCCCGAATGTCCAAATGGCGCATGTCCCAAATCATGACCAATCGCAATGGCATTCGTGAGTTCGGTATTCAAACCCAAATATTCCGAAATCGTATTACTCACGGCTGTTACGTGGTTCACGTGCTCAATCCGTGTGCAAATGGTTTCATCTTTCGCGCTGAAAAACACTTGGGTTTTATGCTTCAACCGACGATAAGCCGTGCAATGCAGAATGCGATTGTAATCGCGCGTAAAATCCGTGCGGATTTCGCCGAGTTTGTTTTCGATTGGAGTTTGGCGAGCGATGGACTCTTGCCATTTGGGATTCCCCTCTTTTATGGCTACTTTTTCGAATTTTTTCATGACGTTATTTTGTACAAAGATACGAAAAAAATCTGAACCACGATACTTCGACTTCGCTCAGTACAAATTTTCACAAAATAAAAAAGATTGTCAAGATAAGCAAAAATAATTTTGTTAATTCCAAAAAAATATTGTATCTTTGCAGTCAAGTTGGAAGCGAGATGCTTTCAGACTGTCTGTCTAAGGAAACAGTTTCGGACGTCGGCGAGGGGCTTAAGTACACCAGCGCATCCTTGGCAAAACTACCGCTCAATTTTTTTTGGGCGGTTTTTTTGTTTTGTAAAACGTTTTTATCTCTAATCTTTTTTGTCTTTTTTGTACACATTCCACATAAACATAACAATTATCTAAATCCTTCCTATACACAATTGTGTTTGGTTTATTTCCAAGCGTAACAACATCGGGACATTCAACAATAAATAGTATAGCTAAAAAATCGTTTTCTTTCAAATTCTTATGACCATTTATTGCGTGTCTTATTCCTTTTAGTGAAAGAATTCGCTCATAGCCGAAAACAACTATACCAAGATGTTTTTTGAGATACCTTGCTTGTGAATTTGTTATCACACCTAACGAAATAAAGTCGTTACCTGTTTTTTTGTTTTTTGATAGCCTCACAAATTCGAGAATTCTTTGCTGTAGTTTGATTTCTTTTTTCATAAATTTTGATGTTTTTTGTTTTCTACTCTATATAACGCTCAACTTTCGATTTTCGTATAAAATTGTTGATAAAAAGAGGGTTTTGTTGACAACTTTTGTCATATTTAACTTTCTTCGTATTCACAATTTTGGAAAAAAGTTGTATCTTTGCATGTATTTAAGAGTTGTGTATTATGTCGGATGATTAAATGCTTTAATTAATAGACATTAACTATAAAATATGGAAAAGAAGTATTTAGACCTACAATATAAATTGTCAATTGAAGCAAGAGATAAGTTGAATGATAATTTTCATAAATGGATGACATTTTATTATGTTGCAAATGCAGCAATTCTTGTGGCAATAGTGACCTTATGTAAAGATAAGTCGATGAATACAAGTATACTTGTTCTGAGTATATTAGGTGTTTTTATAAGTATGCTATGGAACCTATCTTGTAAAGGCTATAATTATTGGTCAAGAAATTGGATGAATATAATTATTAAATGCGAGAAAAATATTCAAGAATTTTACGATAAATTCGGAGTTTATTCTATTTTCGCAAAAGAAGTCGCAGAAAATAATAATAGTATATGGAGTCTGAATAATCCAGCAAACATTTCTACTCCAAAATTGACAATGCTTTTATCGTTAACCTCAATGATAATTTGGATTATTTTTGCAATATGTCAATTTTGGAAGCAATATTCTTTTCATACTTCGATAAAGGTAACTATTGTAGTCTTTTTTATTATACTAATAGGCATTACATATGGTTTTATACTCCCTCGTCTTGCGAAAAGTAGAACTAATAGTGAACACAAATTATTTAATATGAATAAAACACGAACACACGATTAGCGGTTTGGCGCAAGCGAGGGTGTTATCCTCCCGCTTTTTTGAACCGATAATTTAATTTCGTTAATATCTCACAAACCTTATCGCGAACATCGCCTTGAATAATGATTTCGCCGTCTTTCGCCGTTCCGCCAACGCCACATTTGGTTTTTAATTCTTTGGCTAATTTTTGTAAATCATCATCGTTGCCAACAAAATTTTTAATGACGACAGCCGTTTTTCCGCCACGATGTTTGGTTTCGCGATGAACGCGTAAATCTTGCTTATCGGGTGACGGCGTTTCGACGCTTTCAGGCTCGTCGAATTTGAAGTTTGGGTTTGTGGAGAAAATTATGTTCATTTTTAATTATTTGGTACTGGGTACGAGGTGCGGGGTGGGCTTCGTGGTACACCTCGTACCCAGCACCCAGTACCTCGCACCCTTTTCAACAGATTACATTCAACGATTCGGGATGAACAGCGATAGTGATTTCCCTTGGCATCCAAACCGCCTCACCATCAATATTAACCCAATCGGGATTTTTTCGTTTCAATCTTACATTTGCGGTTTGATAGATTTGACAATACTTTGAGCGATGAATGGCATTTCTCAAAAAACGTATCACATCAATCTGACTCCAAAGCAAATGTGGTTTTTTCAAAACAACCATGTCCATCAAACCATCTGTTAAATCAGCGTTTGGAGCAATTTGAAATCCATAGCCGAATTGATTGCTGTTTGCAAAATTAATCATCAACGCACGTGTTTTTAATTTCTGTCCGTTAAATTTCAATCTGTATTTTTTCGGACGATACAGTAAAAAGTTACCCACTGCAATTTCGGAATATTTAATAAATCCGCGCCTTTTGCTCTTGTTGAACTGTTCGGCAACATCTGCATCAAAACCCACACCTGCAATGCTAATGCAAAGTTTATCATTTACCGTCAATGTGTCAATTGCTCGAATAACGCCATTTTGCAAGTGGTTCAATGCCTCCTTCACATCTAATGGAAGCCCTAAATGCCGTGCCAATCCATTGCCCGAACCACTTGGAATGATGCCTAAAATTTTATCTGTATGAATAAGTGCTTTTGCGACATCGTTTACCGACCCATCGCCACCCACAGCCACAATGATTTCACAGGTTTTCATCGCTTCCAAAGCCAAGCGAGTGCCGTCTTTCGGGGCTTGCGTGTAGAACACATGTACGTTGAAACGAGATGGGCCTAAACTCGTTCTTATCGTCTCTTCAATACTAGCCTGTTTCCCGATTCCGGAAATCGGATTGATGATAAAGGCGATATTTTTGGACATTTGCATGGTACAAAGATACGAAAAAAACTGAATTATTTGGATATTTGGATATTTTTTTGTACCTTTGCATGCTTAGATTGACACACTATGTTTGAAAATTTATCAGATAAATTAGAACGCGCATTTAAGGTACTTAAAGGCGAAGGACGGATCACCGAAATCAATGTTGCCGAAACGTTGAAAGAGGTTCGCAAAGCCTTGTTGGATGCCGACGTTAGTTATAAAATCGCGAAACAATTCACAGAAGACGTCAAGCAAAAAGCGCTCGGACAAAACGTGCTTACTGCCGTTTCGCCAAGTCAGTTGATGATCAAAATCGTTCACGACGAATTGGCGGAATTGATGGGTAGCAAAGCGGTTGAGATCAATCTCAAAGGCAGTCCTGCGATTATTTTGATGTCGGGTTTACAAGGTTCGGGAAAAACGACACATACGGCGAAACTTGCGAATTTCATCAAATACAAAAAAGGTCGCAATGTGTTGATGGTGGCTTGTGACGTGTATCGTCCGGCTGCGATCAATCAATTACACGTGTTGGGCGAGCAAATCGGCGTTGAAGTATTTTCAGATGAAAACGAAAAAAATCCTGTAAAGATTGCGCAAAAAGCGATTGCTTACGCTCGCGAAAAAAATATCCAAACGGTTATCGTCGATACGGCAGGACGTTTGGCGATTGATGATGTGATGATGGACGAAATCGCTGCTATCAAAAAAGCGATAAATCCGCAAGAAACGTTGTTTGTAGTGGATTCCATGACAGGGCAAGATGCGGTGAATACAGCGAAAGCCTTTCACGACAGACTGAATTACGAAGGCGTAATTCTAACTAAATTAGACGGAGATACGCGCGGTGGTGCGGCTTTGACCATTCGTTCTGTGGTGAATGTGCCGATAAAATTCGTTGGTATCGGCGAAAAAATGGACGCTTTGGATGTGTTCCACCCCGACCGAATGGCAGACAGAATTTTGGGAATGGGCGATATTGTTTCGCTTGTAGAGCGCGCTCAAGAACAATTCGACGAGGAAGAAGCCAAGCGTTTAAGCAAAAAAATCCACCAAAATACGTTTAATTTCAACGATTTCTATAAACAAATCCAACAAATCAAAAAAATGGGTAACGTTAAGGATTTGATGGGTATGATCCCGGGTATGGGAAAAATGATGAAAGACGTTGAAATCGGCGACGATGCTTTCAAAAACATCGAAGCCATCATTCAATCCATGACACCGAAAGAGCGTGAAAATCCAAACATCCTCAACGGACAACGCCGTAAACGCCTTGCAGACGGAAGTGGTACAAACATTATGGAAGTAAACAAACTCATCAAACAAGTGGACGATATGCAGAAAATGATGAAAGCCATGTCGGGCGGAAAAGGGATGGCGGTGATGAATGCGATGATGAAAGGAAAACGATGACTTCGACTCCGCTCAGTCACCGCAATAGGTCGTTGAGCGAAGTCGAAACGACCGAATATTGAAAAGTAAATAAAAAATAGAACAACATGAAACTAATCGACGGAAAAGCCATAGCCAATGCAGTAAAAAGCGAAATCGCCAACGAGGTAAGAAAAATGATAGATGCCGATCAGAAAGTGCCACATCTCGCTGCTGTTTTGGTCGGAAACGACCCTGCCAGCGAAACTTATATCGCTTCGAAAGAAAAAGCGTGCAAAGAAGTTGGCTTCACATCTTCAATCTATAAATTATCCGAACAAACAACGGAAAAAGACCTCCTCAAAACCATTGATTTTTTGAATAACGACGAGGAGGTTGACGGATACATTGTACAACTTCCATTGCCCAAACATATTGATACCAATAAGATAGTTTCCGCCATTGACCCGAAAAAGGATGTAGACGGTTTTCATCCGCAAAACGTAGGACGTATGGTGATGGATATGCCGTGCTTTTTACCTGCAACTCCTGCGGGAATTATGACGTTGTTGGAACGCTCGAACATTGAAACGGAAGGCAAACACTGTGTGGTTTTAGGACGAAGCAACATTGTCGGAACGCCCGCTGCCATCTTGCTTTCCAGAAATTCAAAAAAAGCAAATTGCACGGTAACACTTTGTCACAGTCGTACAAAAAATTTGAAAGAACTCTGCTTATCGGCAGATATTTTGATTGCAGCCATCGGAAAACCCGAATTTGTTACGGCGGACATGGTGAAAGATGGCGTGGTTGTGATTGATGTCGGCATTCACCGTGTTGAGGATAATAGTGAAAAAGGTTATAAAATTACAGGCGATGTGAAGTTTGACGAAGT
>JAIRRI010000001.1 GCA_031256055.1 Bacteroidales bacterium | reverse complement strand
AGATTCTTTTAGGTTTGCAGGGGTTGGTGGCACATAGCCTGCAGGTGGATTTTTGATGAGTTGAGCGATTGGCGTACTGATGACAATAGTTGCTATACCTAAAATCATCAATGTTGTTTCTATACCAAATTTATTGAGTAAAACGTTTGCTACCGGAGCAAAGTATACCGCTGCAACTCCAAAACCACCGACAATTAGTCCACCTACCAAGCCTTTTTTGCTTGGATGAAACCATTTTATAGCAGGGGGTAAAACGCTGCTATAACCGAGCCCGATCCCCGCACCCGTTACAACACCAAATCCTAATGCAATACCCAGTGGGTAACTATTGCCAACAAGTCCGGAGATAATTAGTCCAAGTCCGACTAATATACCTCCGCATGTTACAACTTTTCTTGGTCCGATTTTATCTTGCATTCTTCCACCAAAAAAGGCGGCGAGTGCAAAACTTACGATTGCTATTGTATAGGGCAAGCCAGCTTCACTGCTTGTCCAGTTCCAATCGTCTATTAATTTTGTTTTTATCACACTCCACGCATACAAAACACCTATGGATAGGTTAAAGAGTACGCCGGCTATGAGGATTATGTTAGCTTTTTTTTGTGTTTCTGTAATTGTTGTCATAATTGAGTCTTGTGTCGTCATTCCGAGCACAGTCGAGGAATCCCCTTGCTATGGGATGTCTCGACTACGCTTGACATAACAGACAATAATTTTATTCGTTAATACCAAACAATTCAACCGTAAAAATCAATGTAGAACCTGCGGGAAGCTGTGGTCCCATTGCACGATCGCCATAAGCCAAATCAGACGGAATGTAGAAAATAAATTTCGAACCCACCGGCATCAATTGCACGCCTTCTGTCCAACCTGCAATCACTTGGTTTAACGCAAACGTAATGTCCTCGCCACGTTGATAAGATGAATCAAATATTGTGCCATCTAAAAGTGTGCCTTCGTAATGAACTCTTACTCTATCGCTCGCAGATGTCGGTTTAGGACCTGTACCCATGGTTACCACTCTATATTGCAAACCCGATGGAGTTACATGTACGCTTTTATTTTGTTTGTTTTGCTCCAAAAAGGCTCTGCCTGCGGCTTTGTTTTTTTCTATATCTGAAGCAGCACGTTTTTGATGTTCGGCTTGCATATTCATTTGCCATTCTTGTAACATTTCTTGCATTTCTTCGTCGGTAAATTCGATGTTTTGATTGTCGTCGAATGCGATTCTCAGACCTTGCAACATAGCGTTATAATCGAAATCAAACGGTTCGTTAGACACGTTTTGGCCAATGTTATAGCCGAGGATATAACTGACTTTTTGTTCGAACTCCGCATTTGCATTTTGTTGTCCGAATTGCATACCCATTTGCCATTCTTGCATGGTTTGCTGCATGTCTTGGTCTGAAAATTGAGACGGTTGATCGTCAAACGCAATTTTCATACCTTGAATCATAGTGTTTACGTCGAAATTAAACGGCATTTGATTTATATCATTGCCGATGTTATACCCGAGAATATAACTGATTTTTTGTTCGTAATTCATGGTGTTTTGTGAAATTAAGGTTGTTGTAATTAACAGTGTTAGTGCGATAGTTAGGATTTTTTTCATGATAATATGAGTTTGGTTATTAGTTATTGGTTATTTGTGAAATTCGAGTAATCCGGTTAGGGGTGCTTGTTCGATTTTAGAAACTTCAAGTCCATGTTTTTTTGCAGATTCGTGGAGTTCATCAGCGAAACAGAAGCTCACCGAGCCCACAAAACAAAGCGGATATTTTTCATAGTCGGTATATCGCAACACTTGTTTTTTAAAGAAATCATCAAATGCCGAACCCACTAAATTTTTCACAAACGCATCCGGTTTATTTTCGATCAAAAATTCTACAAACGAAGCTAAATAACGATTTGGAAAAGGTTGTCGATAAACTTTATCCAACACTTCAGCTAATGAAGCCGTATATTTTTGTTCAAATAATTTTTGCAAAGAATCAGGCAATTCATTATTAAAATAAGCCGACACCAAGTGCTTGCCGAGAAAAGCACCGCCGCCTTCATCACCTAACAAATAACCCAAAGACGGCAAACGTTCGGTAATTTGTTTTCCGTCGTACAAACACGAACTTGAACCTGTTCCCAAGATACAGACCAAGCCACTTTCCGATCCGCACAACGCACGTGCAGCACCCAAAAGATCGTTCTCCACTTCGATATCTGCATGAATGAAGAAAGAATCCAATGCGTACTCCACCTCTTGTTTTTTATGCGGAGTGGCACAACCCGAACCGTAAAAAAACACCTGCTCTACTTTTTTGTTGTCTAAAAATGGATATAAATCTTTTTTCAGAATGTTCAAAATGCCATCTGCATCTAAGAAATACGGATTCAATCCAATGGTTTGAACCGTTTTTACTTCACCCTTCGAATTGATAAAACACCAATCCGTTTTTGTCGAACCACTATCTGCAATAACAATCATACATCTACAAATTTTTTCTAACTACGTTTGCAATTTCGGCAATTGCAATGCGGTCTTGCTGCATGGTGTCGCGATAACGAACAGTTACGGTGTTATCTTCTAAAGTCTGCGTGTCTACGGTGATACAGAACGGTGTGCCAATCGCATCTTGACGGCGATAGCGACGTCCGATCGCATCTTTTTCATCGTATTGACACATGAAATCGTGTTTCAATGTATCCATGATTTCTCTTGCTTTTTCAGGCATTCCGTCTTTTTTTACCAAAGGTAAAACGGCAATTTTATACGGTGCTAAAACAGGCGGAAATTTCATCACCACACGAGTTGAACCGTCTTCCAAAACTTCCTCGTTGAAAGCGTGACTCAACATTGCCAAACACGTTCTGTCAAGCCCAATCGAAGTTTCAACCACGTATGGAATGTAACTTTCGTCCAATTCGGGATCAAAATACTGCATTTTTTTGCCCGAAAATTGTTGATGTTGAGCAAGGTCAAAATCCGTTCGAGAGTGAATACCCTCTAATTCTTTGAAACCGAATAAAAATTCAAACTCAATATCTGTCGCCGCATTCGCATAATGCGCCAATTTTTCGTGATCATGAAAACGGTATTTTTCCGCAGGAATTCCCAACGATTTGTGCCATTCCATGCGAGATGTTTTCCAATATTCGAACCATTCCATTTCTGTTCCCGGACGTACAAAAAACTGCATTTCCATCTGTTCAAATTCGCGCATTCGGAAAATGAACTGACGTGCTACAATCTCGTTGCGAAAGGCTTTTCCGGTTTGTGCAATACCAAACGGAATTTTCATTCGAGAGGTTTTTTGCACGTTCAAAAAGTTTACAAAAATACCTTGTGCTGTTTCGGGACGCAAATAAATTGTATTCGCATCCTCGCTCAACGAGCCAATTTGCGTGGAAAACATCAAATTGAACTGTCGAATATCCGTCCAATTCCGACTTCCCGACATCGGACAAACAATCTCCAATTCCTCAATCAACGCTTTCACATCTGCCAAATTATTTTCCGCCAAACCTTTGTTCATGCGGTGTAGCGTATTCTCAATTTTTTGCTGATATTCCAACACTCTCGGGTTAGTTGTTACGAATTGATTTTTATCAAAACTATCACCAAAACGCTTGGCGGCTTTTTCAACTTCTTTGTTGATTTTGTCCTCAATTTTTGCGCAATAATCCTCAATCAACACATCCGCACGGTAGCGTTTTTTGCTGTCTTTGTTGTCAATCATCGGATCGTTGAACGCGTCAACGTGCCCCGAAGCCTTCCAAATCGTGGGATGCATGAAAATTGCACTATCTAAGCCAACCACATTTTCGTGCATTTGCACCATCGATTTCCACCAGTATTGACGAATATTATTTTTGAGTTCAACACCATATTGTCCATAGTCGTAAACAGCCGCTAGTCCGTCATAAATCTCACTCGACGGAAAAATAAAACCGTATTCTTTAGCGTGTGCAATAAGTTTTTTAAATTGTTCTTCGTGGTTTGCCATATTTCATATTACTTAATCTTGCAAAGGTACAACTTTTTTTTGGAATACACAAATTTAAGAAAAATATTCGTATCTTTGCACCAATGAATACAACAACGATAATTGATTATTTAAAAACCTCTGATCCTTCTGATTTATTTGCAAAAGCCAAGCAAATCAAAGCCGAAACGGTTGGAAATAAGGTTTATTTGCGGGGATTGATTGAATATTCCAATCGCTGTGCGAAAGATTGCTATTATTGCGGAATTCGTGTTTCGAATACAAAAGTTTGTCGTTATGATGTAGATGAGCAATCTGTTTTAGATGCTGCGGAATACGCTTGGCGCAAAGGGTTTGGGTCAATCGTTTTGCAGTCGGGCGAACGGAGAAGTCGAGAATTTATGCAGAAAATAGAGGGTTTACTTAACCAAATTATGACGTTAACCAATCACGAAATCGGTATTACTTTGTCGTTGGGCGAGCAAGACGAAGACACTTACAAACGCTGGCAAGATGCAGGTGCTAAGCGATATTTACTGCGTATCGAAACATCGAACAGAATGTTGTATGAAAAATTACATCCGAAAAATCACAATTACGACGCTCGTTTGAAGTGCTTGGAAACCCTTCAAAACCTCAACTATCAAGTAGGAACAGGCGTAATGATTGGTCTGCCGTTTCAAACCCTCGAACATTTAGCCGAAGATTTGCAGTTTTTTCAAACGATGGACGTGGATATGGTGGGGATGGGACCGTATATTGAACATGTTGATACGCCGTTATTTTCAACCGTAGGGGCGTTGCGCGCAACGCCCCTACAACAGGTCGAAAATCGTTTAGATTTGACCTTAAAAATGATCGCCCTCTTGCGCATCCAAATGCCAACCATAAACATCGCTGCCACCACAGCCTTGCAAACCTTAGACCTATTCGGACGAGAGAAAGCCATTGAAATCGGTGCAAACATCATCATGCCAAATTTGACACCTCTCAAATACCGTGAAAATTATTTTTTATACGATGGAAAAACCGTTGTCAAAGATACCTTCGACGATACAATTGCCGATTTGGAAGTTCGTTTGGCACAAATTGGCGCGGAGATAGGCTACAATCTACACGGAGACTCGTTGCATTATAAGTCTAAACCTTGATTCTAATAAGATTTTTATTCACGTTTATAGTTTTATCTCAAGGCTTAAGTTTACGTTATAAATAAATTTGAAATGGTTTTCAATTACATGGTTAGGGTTTCCTGGTGGACTCAGAATTCTAAATTGTTGAAACCCGGGCTGTGCATATAATTTTAGCCCAAATCGATTAGAAATTTTGACATCATACCCAATTTGAAAAAATATAGAAGTTCCTGTATAAATAATGGGACGGTGCCCTCTTTCATTTTCAACTTTATTTCTTGATTCTCTTGATAGCCAATTAATATTTAACATTTCCCAGCGAATACCTGCAAATAGACCTTTATCAAAAGGATAAATTGCAATATCGCCAAAAAGACCAATAGAAGAGGCGTCAAGATCAGGCACATTGTCAAAAGTTAATTGATATGAATGGTTATTTATGCCAGCCTTTACTTCACTATTTCGATTAAATAATTTTAAATCTGACCTCAAATACAACTCTCCTCGAAAAGTGTTATAACTGCTGTATCCACAGCCGAATCCTATTGATGAAAAAGCTGCATTTTCGGCATATACATTTGAAATCAAAAGACATATTGTTAAAATGCTTGCTAATTTTTTCATTGTTTTATTTTACTTTCTGCTCCTCCAAAATCTCCTTCAATTCTCGCACATAGCGATCATACATCGCACTTTGATATTCCGAATAGTTCATCTGCTTGCAGATGTTGATGATGCGTTTGTAGAATTTGGAACATTCTTCGAAGTTCTTGAAATCGAAATTCATGTCACAAATATCGAGAATTTTATTGTACATAAATCGTTGCCGTTCGAGAGGACAGTTGCAATCAATTTTATCAAACGCATCTTGCTGTAAAATTACAAAATCGATCAATTCCGACTTCCAAAAACGATCGTGAAACTCAACAGGCACACCATCATCACCCAAAATATTGATCTGATCGTTCACTTCTTTTCCGCGTTGTACAATGGTTTTACCTTTATACACTTTTTCAACCCAACCTTTTTCAATTTTGTTGTCCAAATATTCAACAATTTCAGGATATTCCAAATATTTTGAATAACTATCTACAGGGTCAATCGCAGGATAACGTTTGCTATCCGCGCGCGATTGCGCCAAAGCGTAGAAACAACGTGCGGTTTTTTTGGTGGCTTCCGTTACAGGTTCTTTTAAGTTTCCACCTGCAGGCGAAACCGTTCCGATAAAGGTGATTGAACCTGTTTGCCCATTGTTCAAATACACAAATCCGTTACGTGCATAATAGTTTGAAATAATCGCAGGCAAGTCCATTGGAAACGCATCTGCCCCAGGCAACTCTTCCAAACGATTTGACATCTCGCGCAAAGCCTGTGCCCATCGCGATGTAGAATCCGCCAGCAACAGCACTTTCAAGCCCATTGAACGGTAGTATTCAGCGATTGTCATTCCCGTATAAACCGACGCTTCGCGAGCAGCAACGGGCATGTTTGATGTGTTACAAATAACGGTTGTACGTTCCATTAGTTTTCGACCCGTGCGAGCATCTACCAAATGCGGAAACTCGGTAAAAATTTCTACAACCTCGTTTGCACGTTCGCCACAAGCTGCCATAATGATAACATCGGCTTCGGCTTGTTTAGAAATTCCGTGTTGCAATACGGTTTTCCCTGCACCAAACGGACCTGGAATAAAGCCCGTTCCGCCTTCTGCAAGAGGGTTAAATGTGTCAATCACACGAACGCCTGTTTCCATAATTTTGAACGGGCGCGGCTTGTGGTCGTAAGCGGTAACCGCTACTTTCACAGGCCATTTCTGAGTCATGGTGAGTTTTTCCTCATTGCCATCAGCGTCAACAATGGTCGCAATATGTTCGTTAATTGTGTAATCGCCTGTTTTTGCAAGCCATTTCAACGTATAACTGCCTTTGCATTTGAACGGCACCATGATACGATGAGGCAACCAACCCTCTTTTACTTCGCCAATCCACGACGCGGCTTCGACCATATCGCCTTCTTTCGCAGTAGGCGTGAAGTGCCACTTTTTTTCGGTATCAAGTGGTTGTGTATAATCGCCACGTTTGAGGAAAACGCCGTCCATTTTTTCGCGATCGTTTTGCAA
>JAIRRI010000141.1 GCA_031256055.1 Bacteroidales bacterium | reverse complement strand
ATTTAGGTTGTTTTTACCATATTCCCTACTCCACTAGAAAGAAAGCAAATGATTTCAGATTGGCCGGCATGGCAAGTGCCGAAGCAGGTGTGAAGCTTTATTTGAATCCGAAACTTTCTCTCTATGTTGGTGCTTATTTTGACTATGGTTTCAATAATGTCAGCAAACATAGCGGTAAACATTTTTTCTACTTCGATCCGGAGTATATTCGAATGCATTCAAACAGTATTTTGTCGTCGCAGTATTCCGACAAAGGCAAACCTATAGCGAATTTCACCGACAAGGTTGCGCCAATAGCATTTGGATTGAAAATTCGTATGGGTATCAATGTGTGTGACATTCCGAGAGTTAGAAAAGCCAAGGAACCACAGGTTATAAATGTTACAGTCACATGTAACTGCAACCACCAGTGCAACTGCGACTCAAAGAGATCGGCGAAAGAGGAACGACGCCGCAAAAGAGTTGAAGCCGAAGAAGCTGCAAATGCAGATCAAAATGCAGCAAACAACGCAGTTCCGCAACGTGAACCTTACACAGAGCTGGAACTTGAAGAATTCGATCGTGCAAGAAAAGAATATGGAGAGTTGGAAGATTTGATGGTATTGAACTTCGGAATCGGTGGTTATGAAGTAAACCAAAGCAGGCTAACCCCGGTAATGCTGGCGGAATTAGACAGAAAAATAGATTACCTGCAAAAATATAACAGTCCGGAATACGAGATCATTTGTGAAGGACACACCTGTGATATAGGTACGGCAAATTATAATATGTCGTTGGGACGTCGCCGTGCAGAAGTTGTGCGAAATCGCTTCATTCAAAAAGGTTTCGATCCTCGCAACATCAAGGTAGCTTCAAAAGGTCAAACCATGCCTATCGTAGAAAATTCCGACGAGGCGCATCGCAGAATTAATCGCAGAGTAGTGTTCTTGGTTAAACAAATCAAATAAAAAATAATATTTTTTGATTTTTGAAAACGTGTGCGTATGTTTACATTTTAAAGTAACATACGCACACTAATCATTTTAGACTGTGAAAAAAGGCAGTTTGAAATTTTCGACAAAATATGAAAAATGATATTTGCAGCAAAAATTGTTCAAATAAAATAAAATTCGTATCTTTGCAGAAAAAAATTGACTATTATGAAAGGAATTATCTTAGCCGGTGGTGCCGGGACTCGTTTGCACCCACTTACGCTCGCCATGAGCAAACAAATGATGCCCATCTACGACAAACCGATGATCTACTACCCTCTTTCGGTGCTGTTGATGGCCGGCATTCGCGAAATATTAATCATTTCTACACCACAAGATTTACCAAATTTTGAACGCCTTTTGGGTGACGGAACCACACTTGGCTGTAAGTTTTCTTACGCTGTGCAAGAAGTACCAAACGGATTAGCACAAGCTTTTGTAATCGGCGAAAAATTTATCGGAAATGATAAAGTGGCTCTTGTTTTGGGCGACAATATTTTTTACGCGAGCGATCTCGAAAAATTATTGCAAGAAAACAATAATCCCAATGGCGGTGTGGTGTTTGCTTATCACGTGTCTGATCCTGAGCGCTACGGCGTGGTTGAATTTGACAAAAATTTCAATGCTGTTTCCATCGAAGAAAAACCGAAACAACCTAAGTCGAATTACGCCGTTCCCGGTTTGTATTTTTATGACAATTCAGTTGTTGAAATTGCAAAAAACCTTACTCCAAGCGCAAGGGGCGAATACGAAATTACTGATGTGAATAAAAAATATCTTGAGATAAACAAACTCAAAGTTTGTATTCTCAGTCGTGGAACAGCTTGGCTTGATACCGGCACATTTGAATCGCTTTTGCAAGCCGGTCAATTCGTTCAAGTGATTGAACAGCGCCAAGGTTTGAAAGTTTGTTGTATCGAAGAAATCGCATGGCGACAAAAATTCATCACGGATTCACAACTTGAAGAACTTGCCAAACCCTTAATCAAAAGCGGTTATGGCGAGTATTTGATGCAACTTTTGAAGCAAAAATAATCATGAACGATACGCATTTGTTAAAGAAAATTCAACACGTTATTCAAACTGAGATTGTTTCAAAACAACCAAATTTACTGTATGATCCGATTGTTTACAGTTTGTCTCAAGGTGGCAAGCAAATCCGCCCATTGTTCACGTTGATGGCTTGTGAACTATTTGACGGTGATATTGAAAAAGCATTATATCCGGCGGTTGGCGTAGAAGTTTTTCATAATTTCACCTTGCTTCACGACGACATTATGGACAAAGCACCCATTCGTCGAGGACAACCTACGGTTTACAAAAAATGGAATGAGAATGTGGCGATTCTCTCCGGAGATGCAATGTTTGCTGTGGCTTACGATTTTTTGATTCGAACCGATTCGATTTATGTTCAACGAATCATTCAAGCCTTTAATCGTGTAGCCATAGGTGTTTGCGAAGGTCAGCAGTACGACATGGATTTTGAAACGCAAGACAACGTAGCCATTTCGGAATACATCAATATGATTCGATTGAAAACATCTGTTTTGTTGGGTGGAGCATTGGAAATCGGCGGAATTATCGGCCATGCAAGTGATTCGGATTTGAAACACTTGTGCACTTTCGGTGAAAATATCGGATTGGCATTTCAATTGCAAGACGATTGGTTAGATGTGTATAGCGATGTTGAAAAATTTGGAAAAGTTCACGGCGGAGATATTGCCGTGAATAAAAAAACGTTTCTGTACTTGAAAGCGTTAGAACTTGCAAACGGCGAGCAATCCAAGCAGCTAAAACATTATTTTTCGTCAACTAATTTTGATGCCAAGAAAAAATTTAATACTGTTTTATCCATTTACAACGAACTCAACATTAGCGAACATACCAAGTCTGAAATGCAGAAGTACCAGGGCTTTGCAATGGATGCGTTATCGAAAATTTCAGTGCCCCCCCTCTTCAAAGATCCATTAAAGGGTTTGGCGGAAATTTTGTTGACACGGCAGAATTAAATCAATTACTCCTTTTTGTAGCAAGGGGATTCCTCGACTACGCACACTACGTGTGCTTCGCTCGGAATGACGTGGATGGCGTTTGTATAATTTAGTGAAATTTTCTAAAGTTGCCGCAAAAAATGCTCTCCAAATTTCTTTCCAAATTCAAAAGCTAAGTTCTGTACCTCGCCAAGTGGACGGAATTTGAAGATAAATTTTTCATCGTACAGGTTGAGTTTCAAAGCAGCAAAATTCGCTTCGATGATTTGTGGAGCTTCGCCGCTCCAACCGTACGAACCAAATGTCCCGGCTAATTTACCTCTGTCTCGCAACGGTGTCATCACTGCAAAACATTGATAAATCTGTAAAAGCGTGTTCTGGTTGAGTGTTGGCGAACCTAATAAATAAGCATTCGCTTTTTCGATTTTACAGGCAAGTTCAGTTATCGGCATAAACTCCAAATCGCACAAATCGACTTCGATACCTCCCACTGCTTTCAAGCCTTCGGCGATTTTTTCGGCAGCTTCTTTGGTGTAACCATAAGCTGAAACATAACCAACAAATACACGATTTTTTTGTGGAATATCGTTCAAAAATTCTTGTGATAATTTTTCACTTAAATCCACGTAATGCTTCCAATTTTTCCGAAGAATAGGCCCGTGCCCTGGACAAATCGCTTGAATATCCAACGGGCGAATTTTTTCAATTGCTTTCAAAAAGAATTTGCTAAACGGTCGCAAAATATGATGAAAATAGTAATGGAAAGCATCTTCGTAACTTTTCGTATCCATCAAATCATCAAACATTTTTTCATCACAATAATGCGCTCCAAACGGATCGCAGGAAAACAAAATTTTGTCTTCTTCCAAATATGTGAACATCGAATCCGGCCAATGCAAATTCGGTGCATTGAAGAAGCGCAACGTTTTATTGCCAAGCGAAACCGTATCGCCGTCTTTCACAATTTGAGAATTGAACTTGCGACCAATAATATTTTCCAAATTCGCAATCGCAATCGCACTTCCCAAAACGCAAGCATTTGGAGCTACTTCGAGCAATTTTCCAAGAGCGCCTGAATGATCGGGTTCGCTATGATTAAAAACGATATACGTAATATCCTCAGGATTAACAAGAGTTTTGAGATTTTCTAAATATTCATCCCAAAATTTCAATTTAGTGGTTTCAACAATTGCGATTTTTTCGGCTTGAATCACGTAAGAGTTATACGTGGTGCCAAATTTGGTTTCCATGACAATGTCGAAATTTCGAATGTCAAAATCCAAAGAGCCTGCCCAATGAACGGTTGGGGTAATTTGTAAAGTTTTCATAGTTTATTTTTTTTAGTGATAACAATTCAGAAACATAGGTAATAAATTATGTTCCGTTGAAAATTCGTTCGAAATATCAATCGGATTTTTTGTATAATTTGGTAATGTTTTGTAGTATTCGATAAGCGTTGGCGTGTGATTGGGGAAACGCTGAATGTGGAGATTTAATGCGGTATTTACCTCGTCGATTGTACCGACACATTCGAAAGGTTTCACATTTTCTATGCCGATTAATTGGTTGAATTCGTGTTGCCGTTGTTGTAGAGACGCACGGCCGTGCGTCTCTACATTATTATCCAACAAATCCGTGCCAAAAATTTCAATCAATTTTTCAGGTTCAATAAACGGCGAAAGAATAATAAACGCAAACAAACATTTCGCACAATTATTACACCAAACATCGTTTTTCGAGCCCACATTGCAACTCCTGAAAACACTGTGATAGTGCGGGAATTTGGAAAAGTACTCCGCAATTTTCAGTTCGTTCAACGGACGTAAAAAACTGAAATAATTGAAATCGTCAGATATAAAATTTTTCACGTAATCTCTGAAATCATTCTCAAATTCTAAAGATTTGGAGTATTGATGATTCACATCTTGACCTAAAACCGTCGGTTCATTCGCACTGGATTCGTTCGACAAAGCAATGTGTTTCATGCCTGTAATCGCTGATGTAAGTAGTGATACAAACGCTAACATCGCAGAAAATGGTGTGTGTCCGTTCAAAAAACCCTCTGCATTTAATTCGAGTAATCGCGGATGAATGGTGCGATTGACTTCGACGATTTGTTCGCGTTCGAAACCTACCACTTTTACACAATTCAAAGTTGCGCCACGTGGATTGATAATCATCGGACGCATCTCTAAATGAGATTTGCGTAGCAATTCCAACGTTACAACCGAATCTTTTCCGCCACCAATCGGAACAATAATTTTTTCATCTAAATTGAACGTTTGTTTTTTCAGAACAACATCGGAAACGCATTCAATAGTCATGAATTCTGATTGCGTTGTTTGAATTTCATTCACATAAAAAAACTCGCCAAGCCCTTGAAAATAGAGTTTTTTCCACCATTCGATTTGTGTATTTGACAACGAAAAAGGTTTG
>JAIRRI010000103.1 GCA_031256055.1 Bacteroidales bacterium | reverse complement strand
GTTGCTTAGGAATTTTCCATTTCGTTTCTGTTTGTGTGATTGATTCTACGCCCATGTGGCTTTTATAACTAATGTAAAACGATACAAAGGTGCAAAGATACAAATAAAAAATGAATTGCAAAGAATTTTTTCTCGAAAAACTTGACTTTTTCAAAAAAAAAGATTACCTTTGCGTTCCCAAATTGTGTAGAAATGAAATTGTCTCAATTTAATTTTCCGTTTTCGACCGACATGATTGCTCTTCATCCCTCTAAAAATCGCGATGAAGCGAAGTTGATGGTTGTGGATCGAAAAAAACAAAAAATCGAACACAAAACATTTAAGGATATTCTGAAATATTTTGATACCGGTGATGCATTTTTAATGAACGATACGAAGGTATTTCCTGCGTTGCTTTCGGGTACGAAAGAAAAAACCAAGGCAACCATCACCGTATTTTTGCTTCGCGAACTCAATCCCGAATTTCGCTTGTGGGACGTGTTTGTGGAACCTGCTCGGAAAATTCGTATTGGCAATAAATTGTATTTCGGTGAAGATGAAGAATTGGTTGCGGAAGTCATTGACAACACAACTTCACGCGGACGCACGCTACGCTTCCTTTTCGACGGCCCTTACGAAGAATTCAAAGGCATGATTCAAAAACTCGGAAAGACACCACTTCCCGAATATCTCACGAACTTAAGAGATCCTGAACCTGCCGATGAAGAACGTTACCAAACCATTTACGCCAAAAATGAAGGTGCTGTGATTGCTCCGGCTGCGGGCTTGCATTTTAGTCGCGAACTTTTGAAACGTGCGGAAATCAAAGGTATTGAACTGGCTTACATTACTGAACATTGCGGATTAGGCAATTTCCGTCGAATTGATGTTGAGGATTTGAGTAAACACAAAGCCGATTCCGAAGAGGTCATTATCACACAAGAAGCCTGCAATATCGTAAATAACGCACGTGCTAATGGCGGTAAAATCTGTGTGGTTGGCACCTCGACGTTGCGCGGCACTGAAGCAGTTGTCGGTATTAACGGGCAACTGAAACCATACAAAGGTTGGACGAATAAATTCATTTATCCGCCTTATGATTTTGGACTGGCAGACGCTTTGGTTACGAATTTCCATGAGCCGCAATCCCTAATGTTCATGATGACTTGCGCGTTTGGCGGTTTTGAACTCATTCAACAAGCCTATAAAGAAGCCATCGCGAAAAAATATAAATTTTTGGCTTACGGTGATGCGATGCTAATCCTCTAAACATCTTATGGAACGGGTGATTTTGGGTATTGACCCCGGCACGGTGATGATGGGTTACGGCGTGATTAAACAAGTCGGGAAATCCATTCAATTTATCGAAATGGACGTGCTCAATTTAAGTAAAGAGCGCGATGTTGCGAAGAAATTACATAAAATTTTTGAGTGTACTGTAACGCTGATTGAAAAGCATAAACCTTCCTGTTTGGCTATTGAAGCACCTTTTTTTGGAAAAAATGTTCAGTCCATGCTCAAACTCGGACGTGCGCAAGGCGTTGCTATTGCTGCTGCTATGTCGCAAAGGGTATCGATTCACGAATATGCACCGCGAAAAATAAAAATGGCGATCACCGGGAAAGGCACGGCCACCAAAGAACAAGTTGCAAAAATGTTGTTTCGTTTGATGAGTATGGACGAAATTATGCCGAAATATTTGGATGCAACGGATGGTTTGGCAGTGGCGGTTTGTCATTCGTTACAAAATGATATTTCGACTTCGCTCAATGACCGTACCGCTGGCGCGGATTTGCAATCTGTGCCACATAAAAAAAAATCCCAACCATCAAAAAAATATTCGGGTTGGGATACATTTGTGGCGCAGAATTCGACACGGGTTTCGTAAAAATGGGCGCATACGTGGATGCGCCCCTATCATTACATGTTTTCGCTGATTTTTTTCGCAATCATTTTCATCTCCTCTGCATCAACCTGTGTATGCGGTCTTTGAAAAACCATATCTTCCGCATTTTCGATCGGGATTAAATGAATGTGGGCGTGTGGAACTTCAAGACCAATCACTGCAACACCCACGCGCTTGCAAGGTACAGCAGATTTTATTGCAGTTGCAACTTGCTTTGCGAATGTCATCAATTCGTTGTAATCCGTTTCGGACAAATCGAATAACTGGTCAACTTCTTTTTTCGGAATAACCAATGTATGCCCTTTGGTGCGAGGCATAATATCCAAAAATGCCAAACAGTGCTCGTTTTCGGCGACTTTATAGCATGGTATTTCGCCGTTGATGATTTTTGTGAAAATAGATGCCATAGTCTGATTTTTGGTTTTTTAGTTTCGAGTAATCTCTAAAATTTCAAACGTAATTATACCTGCCGGAACTTGCACATCCACTTTATCACCTTGTTTACATCCCAATAAACCTCTGGAAATGGGTGATTCTACAGAAAGTTTGCCGGCTTTAAAATCAGACTCGCTTTCAGGAACTAATGTGTAAGTCATCACAGTATTGGTTTTGTGGTTTTTCAATTTGATCGTTGAAAATACCAAAACTTTCGAGGCATCCAATTTCGATTCATCAATCAATCGGGCATTTGCAATTTCGTTTTGCAAATTGGCGATTTTCAATTCAAGCAGTCCTTGTGCTTCTTTTGCAGCATCGTATTCGGCATTTTCCGAAAGGTCGCCTTTATCGCGAGCTTCCGCAATAGCGGCAGACGCGGCAGGGCGCGCAACCGTAGTTAATTGGTGCAAATCATCATGCAGACGTTGCAAACCTTCTTTGCTGTAGTACTTTAGTTTACTCATAGCGACAAAAAAATAAGAAACACTCTCATTCAAGAGTGCCTCAATGTTAAATTATTTGCAAAGGTACGACTATTTTTTGAAATAACCAAACTTTGGCTTAATTTTCGAATTTTCGCTCCAAAATAGCCGAATAAATAATCGCATCACGAAGGTTGAAATCAATGATTTCTTCGGGCTGTTCAACCTCTTGCTGTAATACATCTGTAATTTCTTCGGAATCCATAATCATACTTTTTTTTGCAAAGATACAAACAAAATTTGATTTGAGCAAATTATTTTGTTAATTTTTTGAATCTACATTCTTTCAGGTGCAGTAATACCAAGCAGTCCAAGCGCATTTTTCAAAACATCTGCCGTAAATTTTGATAAGGCTAATCTGAATTCGCGAAGGTTTTGATTTTCTTCTTTCAGCACGGGAATGTCCTGATAAAATCCGTTAAATTCTTTGGCCAAGTCAAATGCATAATTAGCGATTAGCGCAGGGCTGTAATTATCGCCCGCTTGTTTTACAATGCTTGGAAAATCGTGTAAAAGCATCAAAATTTGTTTTTCTTTGTCGAGAATGGAGATGTTAGACCCTTCGACTACGCTCAGGGCAGGCGTTTTTTCGTCCAAATTTTCAAGTCCCGAGCGTTTGATTAGCGAGCGAATGCGGGCATGTGTGTATTGAATGAAAGGTCCTGTGTTGCCATTGAAATCAATGGATTCGTTGGGATTGAACAACATATTTTTAACGGGATCAACTTTCAAGATAAAATATTTCAAAGCGCCCAAAGCAATAGCGTGATACAGCGCATTGGCTTCTTTGCTTTCAAAATTATCAATTTTTCCGAGTTCTTCGGTGGTTTTTTTCGCCGTTTCAATCATGCTTTCGATTAAATCATCGGCATCCACAACCGTTCCTTCGCGGGATTTCATCTTGCCTTCGGGTAATTCGACCATGCCGT
>JAIRRI010000069.1 GCA_031256055.1 Bacteroidales bacterium | reverse complement strand
ATTCACATATTGATTTTATTGACTTGTTCCAAAATGACTTCTTTTTCTCATCTGTGCTATAACCATAAATACTTCTATACCCCTCAACCATTATGACGTTGATATGCTTTACTGCGTACCGTTTTTCATAGTTTAATTTTGCCGAACGATAATGCCTTACAGCCGTTGCTAAATCGCAGTATATAAAACTCAAATGTATGGCAAAACTTAAAATATCATTTGCAAACGTAATATCGTCAATAGATTTTTCTTTGTCAGTATCTTTTTCCCAATCTCTAAGCACTGGAAAAACTTTATTTTTATACTGCATCCACCTATCAATTTGCTCACTCATTCGAACAATCATTTGTTCGGTTGTTGCATCAAAATCGTTCATCATTTCGGTAGTGGTTGATTGGTCATTCATATCAACTTGTTCTCGTTTTTTTTATTTTTCCTCTTTTAATATTATCAAGAATTTTTTGCTTAATAATTTTAGGGTCGATATAATAATAACAGCAATCGCAGTTTGTACACAAGTAATTTTCATTTCCGCTGTCGTAATCTTCAAATGTTTCAGACATTGGCATATCGCATTCCGAACAATACGGAAACAAATTTATTACTTCCCATTTTTCTCCGTTTTTTTCCAAATCCCAACGCCACATCAAATTCAACTTGCCAAATTTATCTTCTGTGTAATTCGGTGTTTTTTTGAAGTGCTTGACGAGTAGAAAACCAACCGCTAATAGCAATAAAATAGATAAAACAATCCAAATTTGAACTTCAAAAACAAATGCTGTTTTCAAAGCATTAAGTACATCGGACAATTCAAACCAACCGAAGACTATGGGGGTAACAAGTAGGATTAAAGAGGCAATAAGTGTACCCAATACACGCACTACTAATGGGTGTTTGAAGAATTTTTTTATTTTATCTTTCATATTATTACGTTTTTTATTGTTCAATTATTTTATCAAGCCTTGCAATTTTCTGCAAAGATACAGACAATTTCAGTATCAACCAAATTTATTGTAAAAAAAACGCTGTCTAAAACTTTAATAATTGTTCAACAATGCCGTTTTATTTATACCCATACAACTCCAAATAATCATCACTCTTACCCAATTCTCGCAAATTTCGTTTTTGGGCGTCTGATAGTTTTGTGTAACGCCTCGCATACCAGTTTTCTACATCTTTTACATCTTCGGGAGATAAACCGTATGCCTCATAAACTAATTTGTCTATTTCGATTTGTTCGTGAGATGCGTAATCGTAGCGGTCTATTGTTTTTTGGTTTTTGATTATTTTATTAACTTTCTGATTAATTATTTTTGGTATTTCAGCGGGAACAATATAATCTTTGACATCATCTATTCCAAAATTTACAGTATGATTAATGATATTTCTTGATTGCCATTTTATCAAACGAGATACCAATATAGAAATAATTTCTTGTAAATCTAATGATGAAAACATATTTGATGAGCCGTGGTCATAAGGACACGCAAAGGAAAATCTAAAAGTTGGTGCATAAACCCCAGTCCACGAGAATGTAATTCCTTTAATAAAATAACTATTGGCATTTTGGAAACGAGAGCATAATCTTTCATTTCCACCATCTTTGCCGTCAAGTTTATTTCTTTCTCTTGTTGTTAATGTTTTCATTCTATCAATAGCCCACTCACTCCAATCCATAAAATAAGTTGCCGGTACGTGATAATTTGGCATCCAACCGCCTTCGGCATCGCTCTCTCCGCCTTTATCATAAGGAACAATATACCTTCCGGAAAAATATCTTTTACTTTTAGGATTGTCTTTGCTAATACCTTTATTTATCACTTCTAATCGCAATGTTTCATCACTTCTGATTTTCTCTAAATCTGCATCAGTAAGCAAAAAATCGTCATACTCATTTATATTTTTGTAATTTCCTCTTGCATCAGGATTTTGAAAAATATATGAATTATTATCTCCCGTTGCTAACCCTTGTTTTACTTCTGCAATATCACTTAATTTTACAAGTTCTATTTCTTTGCCGTTCAGACAAATAGTTCGTACTTCTACTTTCTTTCCGCTAACTTTTTTTATCTCTGTTTTCGGCTTGTTTGTGCTATCGTTTCCATCATTCATCAAAGCAAATAATTTCGGACTTGCTACAAAAAATGGCAAATTGCTGTTGCTTTTGATAAGTTGCTGCGGATAGTAATAAATGGCATATTCAGCATTGAAAATCGCTTGGCGTTCCTTGACAAAACTTGCACCTTCGGTTTGATGCAAAATTTCGGCAAAACGGCTGTAATTATCGTGAATACTAATGTTCGTCATATCAACCATTTGGCAAATATGGTCTGCTTTCAATTCTTTTGAGTGATGTCTTTCGCAAATAATAATCGCTGTATTCACGGTTGCACGGAACGTATCGGGGTGTACTCGAATTATTTTGTGAATATAATTATCCATCATTTGCTTGCGTAAAGGCAAATGGCTTTTAATGGTCATAAACGTATCGCTCACGATGAACGCCAACACGCCACCGTCTTTGAGCGGAGTGTTTCGATTGTTGTTTACCAAAAATCTTGCGATAAATGCACCGTAAGGGTCTTTGCTTTGAATGGCGAGTGCTTTGCAAACATCTTCGCTAATTTTTGTACCACCGTAAGGCGGATTGCCAATCACAATATCAAAACCGTCTTTCAACCCAAACATCCATTCGGGGTCAAACCAATCTGTTTTGTTGTGGCTAAAAGGATTCCAAGCACTAATTTTGAACGCTCGGCTTTCGGGATTTGCACCGGAAACATTTCTAAATTGCTGTTTACCGATTTGTTTTTGTAGTTTCAGAAAACGCTCTTTCAATTCGTTCTTTTCATTGCCGTAACTTTGCAGGTATTCCAAACGTATTTTTTGTAATTCTTGTAAATCATCGTTGGAGTTAAACAAACCGCCAAAATCTTTTTCTTGTGGTAATTGTAGCAATGTATCTGCCGTTACAAACTTAAACTCCAAGTTTGGCAAAGGTTCTACGCCACGATTGGGTTTAGCATCATCAATACTTTCATCAACAATCAACGTAAGAAAACAACGCAGTTTTGAAATTTCGGTGGCGACTTGCTGTATATCTACGCCATATAAACTGTTTTGAATAATGCCGATTTTTCGGGCGTATTCTACGGTGGTTTGCTCTAATTTTTGTTTTACTAAATTGCGTAATGCCTTGTTTTCAATTTTCTCTACTTGCTTATTTTTCCACCATTCAGCGTTTGGGTCTAATTTCTGCAAGGCAATTACAATTTTTTGTAGCACTCCCATCGGAAATGCTCCCGAACCACAAGCAGGGTCAAGAATTTTCAGACTATCAAGGGATTCTAATATGTCGATTTTGTATTTTGCAATTTTTGATTTTTCTTCTATTTCATCATCTAATCTGAATAAAATACTCAAATCGCTTTGTTCTATGGTTAAAGTTTTATTTTTGCTTTTTAGTTGATTGAAAATATAACTTGCTATACTTTCGATTGCCATATAGTCCACAATCTCTCGTGGCGTGTAAAAACTTCCGGTGGTGTTTCGTGCTGACTCTCCGCTATCGGGGTCAATTTCTGCCAAAAGGTTTTCAAAAATTCGTCCTAACATTTCGGGGTCTACACTTATTTCGACATCGGCTATACTATTCTCGTCAATCGTAAAATTGTATTGTTCCAAACTCGTAAAGAAGTTCAAAAACCATTCGTCAGAAATTTTCAACGTATTGATATGACTTGATATTCCGGTGGTTTTATTTGGTAAATAATAATCTTCTGTTTGAGGTTCAAACAATCCACCATTCAAAAACGGAATTTGCTCACTACCATCAGGCAAATCTTGTATGCGTTTGTCCATCGGTGTATTGAGCGTTTGAAAAAAAAGTTTTTCCAAAATAAAATGATAGTAATTTTTGTAATTTTCAACTGCCTTACTGCTTAATAATTGTTCTGGAAGTAGCGATTTTCCGCTTTTAGGTTTTTTCATTTTCAAAAACCAGCAAAAAACAGTTCTACCAATAAGCCTTACTGCGAACTCTTGATAAATTTGTTTTGAACGACTATCGTCTGCGTTGATAGAAGGTAATTGTAAAACTCTTTCGTGTTTGATTGCTTTCGCACCTTTGCCTTCGGTAGCACCAACTAATTGATAAAAATGCTTTGCAATTATTTTGTAAAAATCTTCATTCAGCGATTCAACGCTAAACGCAATTTTCACATCTTCCAATGTTGCCGTTCCGCCTTTGTTTGCAATGCTTTTTAGTCGGTCGGCAGGTGTTTTTGTTTTTTCGTTTTCGCCAAGAACATACGAAAATCGCTTGGGGGCGGTGCTTTGTATCTCAAAAGTTCCGTCTTCTTTAATCGTTGGCTCGCTACTGATAAAGGACAAGCGGTATTCGGTTTGCGTTTTGTCTTCGCTGTGATAAAACGCCAAAATGCCGTGATAACGAGCGTGGTCAATAAATTTTTCAACCAAGTTTCGCAGTCCAACCCGATTACGAGCAATCTGCACACCCGAACGTGTTTCAATGTCTAATACTGCCAAATTTCTGCCATCGGCAAGTTTTACAGTAGCAAAGCGATGAATGGATTTCACGTTTTCTTTGTCAATATCTACCTTTTCGGGTTGCGTTTCATATTCCATTTGTTTGGCGAAAATATCGCCAAGCCAAGTTTCCCAATTTTTGCGATTGTACGGCTGTTTTAGGTTTTGCTGTGTCATACTCTATTTTTATTTGAAACTTTCGCTAATGATGATTTTTGGGGCAAAATCTTTGATTTCTTTTGAGGTTTCCGTGTCCTCGTTTTCCTCGATGTCTTGCAAGGGGTAATTTTTGATAATTTTTATCACGGATTCTAATTGTTTGGCAGGTGGGATTGATACCTTTTTCAGATTTTTGTAGAACGCACTAATTTCTCTCGGTAGTTTTTGTAGTTTGCCCAAATTTATCGCCTCTTTTGCCAAACGCAAAAGTTCTTGCTCGTGGCTATCGGCAAGTTGCAATTTTATGATTGCATCGAGATAACTGTTTGCTTGTTTTTCTGCCGGACTGTGTGTGATAAAAACCGAGCGTTCGGCTTGTTTTTCAATATCTAATTGATGCTTGAAAAGTTTGATTGCTTTTTCTACTTGCGTGTGATGGTTATCGGTCAGCGGCACGGATTTTTCGGCTTTATTGGCACGATAAATTTCTTCGGCTTGCAAAAAAGTCAATTCTTTTGGCTCTGCATCATCATTGACCAACAAAAACGAGTTGCGTTTTTCGTTGCGAATAAAGGTAATGGTGCTATTTTTCAGTTCGGGATTTTTTCGACCAGTCCTTGCCCGAAGTGTCATATTTTTGATTTTCTTGAACAGTTCGGGGTTTTCATCTTTGAATTTGCGTAAGTCGAGCAAAATTTTCAGTTTTTCGTCTTTTTCTTCTTTTGCTAACTTGTCGAAAAGTCCGAAACTTTCCACAATTTCGTCTTGGGAATAAATTTGGCTATCTTCGCCCAAAGCACTATGAAACGCTTGTAGTTTGAGAATTGCCTTTTGTTCCAATTCGATGTCGTCATTTACTTTGGTTGTCGGAAAAAAATTAAAAACATACACTTCTTTTGCTGTGCTACCGATGCGATTAACACGCCCGATACGCTGCATCAACCGTGTAGAATTCCACGGGGTATCATAATTCACAATCACGTTGGCTCGGTGCATATTCACGCCCTCTGCCAATACTTCGGTAGAAATTACAATGTTGTAGTCATCTTTTTGCTCGTTTTTTGGTATGTTCGCATCAAAATTTTCACGAATAATCGGAAACACATCTTTTCGGTTTTTACTGCTACATACCAAAATTTTGTCGAAACCTGCATTATTTAACTCTTTGCCGAGATAGTCAGTTGTTTCTTGCGATTCGGAAAACACAACCAGTTTGCCCTCTTTATTGATTTTAGCGGAAAGGAGTTTGTTTTTCAAATACTCTTTGAAAATATCTAATTTCGGGTCTGCTGTAATTTTTTCCCATTTTTTAACAAGGTTTTTCAGAATATCATAATCGTCTTTTAATCCCTCTAAAAAACCATCTTCAAAGTCTTTTGCGGTACAGATTTCAATCGTTGGGTCGGTATCTTTTAAGTCAATCAATTTTTGCAACAATTCTTCCTCTCTGTCCTCCTCAATATATTTGTTTACATCAAAATTCGGTGCTATGAAAATCCGGTTATCGTCAAACATTTTGACCATATTGGCTGTTGCTTGTGCAAAGCGTTCGAGCGACTTGCGGAACGCATAAAAACTGCTGTCTAATCGTTTTACAAGCAAGGTTTTCATAATGTGTTTCAACTGTAACGATGCCAATTCAGCATTTTTATACTTGCCTTTCTTTTTTGGAACGAGAAATTTGATGGCTTGATAGCGGTAAAAAGTCAGTTCATCGGTTAATTTTTTCAGCGTATCATCGTATAAAATTTCTAACTCGGTGTCGAGTTGATACAGTATTTTTTCGGGTTGTTTTACCACCGGAAACGCAATACCTTGTTCGTACAAATCTTTTTTGTATGCCTCGTTTTCCATTAGGTCTGTGCGAGTTCTGCGAACAGTTAGCGGCTCAATAACATCTTTACGAATATCGTCATAAAGTTCTTTTACACCCTTTGCCATTTTCTTAACATCGGTTTCTTTTTTCAGTTCTTTGTAGCGTTGAATTTTCGGTGCAAAGAAGTGTTGTAGATTACTCTTTTCGAGTGTTGAATCCTTTTTGTCTTGAAACAAATACACTTGATTGGCGATGTCTTCGGGGCGGTTATTCAGCGGTGTAGCCGATACAAGCATAACCTTTTTTTGTGTGCCGTTGCGAGTTGCCGTTTTGCAAAGTTTTTGCAGGGCGTTATACATTTCTGCCGAATCGTTGCGGAATTTGTGTGCCTCATCAACAATGATTAAATCGTATTTTCGGGCATCACGAATTTTGTGCAAACTGCCGTTGGTTACGATTTTGTAACCGCTGATTCCGAATTTTTCAAAGGTTTCGTGCCAGTTATCGTACAAGGCAGGTGGACAAATCACAAGTGTATTTGAAAGATAATCGGGAAAGCCGTTATGATAGAAAAAGTTTTTGGCAATCTGTGCCGACACAACTGTTTTACCCAATCCTACAACATCTGACAAGAAAAAACCGTTGTGTTTTTCCAACTTTGTATAACCATCGCTCACGGCATCCGCTTGATACGACAATTTTTTGTATTCTTTTGGCAAATCACGCAATGAATTTGGGTCGTATTCTACACTCTTTCCAAAATATTCAATCAAAAATTTGTA
>JAIRRI010000167.1 GCA_031256055.1 Bacteroidales bacterium | reverse complement strand
CTCAAATGACTGATAACTGCCATCTTTTGAATAGAGCATTATACTGTCAGAATATGTGGTTGTGCGTACTAAGACTTGTCCTTTTTTGTGTCCGAAAACATTTGAGATGCGAATTTTAGAATCATCAATAGACTTCATGATATTATAAATTTGTTCATGAGGTAATTTTGCCACCATATCTTTGAACCCCATAATATCAATAACTGCAACAAATCTATTTGTTGTAATTGACCATTTTTTTTCAGTTACTTTTTTTGTTTTATCCATTTGATACAATTTAATTAAAGTCTATCTTAAATTGTGTGTTTTAATTTTGTGAAACTTTCGCAAAAATACAAAAAAATTATTAATCCACCAAGCAAATAATAAAAATATATCAATTTGCACTATGTTTTCAAAAATTATTCGTATTTTTGTACTCAAAAATATGGACAATTGGGAAAAAACACCACCATGAACACATCGCTAATCGCTATAAACGCTAAAAATATCCATAAAAGCTCCGCCTTGTGGTACCTTAAAGCGTATTGCGAGGAAAAGAAAATAGAAAACATCAGCGTTATCGAAGTTAATATCAACGATAAAATTTACGAAACGGTGAGCAAAATTTATGAGACAAAACCTACCGTTGCAGCTTTTTCATGTTATATTTGGAATATTGATTATGTCAACAAAATTGCGCCTTTGCTCAAAAAACTACTTCCGAATCTTACCATAGTTTTGGGTGGCCCGGAGGTGTCTTTTGAGAAGGATTTAAGCGATTATCCTTATGCCGACTATATCATCAAGGGTGCAGGCGAAAAGGCGTTTTATGAATTGTTGGTTCAAATCGAGAAAAATGGCTGTGCCGAAACTAAAATCATAAACGGTTGCGAGTTAGGCTTTGAGAATTATCCCTTGCCATATACAGACGACTACTTCAACTCTTTTCAAAACAATCAAATTCCGTATATTCAAAATCAACTTGTTTATTACGAAAGCTCAAGAGGCTGTCCGTTTTCCTGTGCGTATTGCCTTTCGTCGACTGATAAGGGCGTTCGGTATTTGCCGATTGAAAGGGTTAAGCAAGATTTGTTGCTGTTTATAAAACATGAAGCAAAATGCGTAAAATTTGTTGATCGTACTTTTAATTCCGACAAAAAACGTGCGAAGCAAATTTTGGAGTTTATAAGCAACTTGAATACAGATTGTGTATTTCATTTCGAAGTAGCAGCCGATTTATTTGACGACGAATTGTTGTCGATAGTCGAAAAACTTCCGATTGAAAGGGTACAATTTGAAATCGGTATTCAAACAATAAACGAAAAATCCATTGCCGCTGTAAGCAGAAAGACAGACACAGCTCTTGCGTTACAAAACATAAAGAAACTTACTTCTTTCCAAAATTGTCATATTCACGTGGATTTAATAGCGGGGCTACCGCATGAAACGCTCGCCACTTTTGCCGAATCAGTCAATCAATGTATGTTATGCAGACCGAATATGCTGCAACTCGGCTTTCTGAAAATGCTTAAAGGCACAAGAATTAGGAAAGAAAGCGGCGATTTCAAGGCTGTTTTCGCTGATTTCGCGCCATACGAGGTTTATCAAACCAAAACGATGCCTCACAGCGATTTCATTAAATTAAAAAAAATCGAAGGCATTATAGACCGTTTTTACAACTGCGGTGGGTTCGCGTTGTCAGTAGAATATGGAGTAAAACTCCTTGGATCGCCGTATAATTTTTTTGACGCTTTTTCGGATTACCTCGGAGGCACAGGCGAAATCAAGCTGTCACTTAAAAGCGCATACACAGTGCTGTATAATTTTCTATCAGCTAACGGTGGAGGAGACGAAGCTGCACATCGTATCAAATTTGACTGCTTCGCTTTTGACGCAGGCGCCTCGTTGCCCGACACAATTCCTCAGCAAAGAAACAAACAAGCCGAGTTATCGCTTAAAAAGGAGTTCGAGCATAAAAAATTCCGCGTAGAATTTTTCGAATTTAAAAAAAAGAATTTGCTGTTTAACTTTGAAAAAAAGAATCCGATAACAAGCAGGTATGAAAGTAAAGAAATTACAATTAATTGAGCAAAAAATGTCTAATCCATCCATTGAAGAACTCCCTTTTCCACCTTTTCTTCCGAATAAAGCCAAATGGCTATTTTTAGGAAGTTTTCCACCGAAAAAACACCGATGGTCAATGGATTTTTTCTATCCCAATTTTCAAAATGATATGTGGCGAATTTTCGGATTGATATTTTTTGAAAATAAAAATCATTTTGTAAATACCAATGAAAAATGCTTTGAAAAGGCTGCAATTGAAACATTTCTGATGAAACAGCGTATTGCGATGTACGACACCGCTGCTGCCGTCATTCGACATAAAGACAACGCTTCCGACAAAGATTTGGAAATTGTAAAAGCCGTTGACATTGGAAAACTGATTCAAAAACTTCCTGATTTGCAAGCTATTGTAACTACAGGACAAAAAGCCTGTGAAGCCGTAATTCAACATTTTGCAGAGAAAAATGTGAATATCGCCCCTCCTGAAGTCGGAACGTATACATCCTTTGTTTTTGAGAATAGAACGTTGCAACTGTATCGAATGCCTTCGTCATCAAGAGCCTATCCGCTTTCATTAGAAAAAAAAGCGGAAATTTACAGCAAGATATTTTATACGTGATTTTCATTTTTCGTATTTTACTAATTCAAAAAAAAATCGTACCTTTGCAGGACTATGAAACCGCTAACTTTGCCCCTAATCAAAAACGATCCGTCGTTGAAACCCTACGAACGTGTGATTCAAAACCGTTTGCAACATACGTTGGTCAAAGCGTTTGACTTTACACACGGCAAAAAAAAGTTGAGCGATTGTTTCAATGGCTATTTGTATTACGGATTGCACGAAACCAAAGCAGGTTGGATGTTTCGCGAATGGGCGCCTAATGCGACAAACATTTGGTTGGTTGGCGATTTCAGTGATTGGAAACGAAAAGATGAATTTAGATTAAACCGAATTGAAAACGGAAATTGGGAAATCGAACTTCCAAAAAATGCCGTGAAACACGGCGATTTGTACAAGTTGCATATCGAATGGAATGGCGGATTTGGCGAACGTTTGCCGACACACGTTCGACGTGTAATTCAAGACGAACAAAGCAAAGTTTTTTGTGCGCAAGTTTGGAATCCCCTACCCTATAAATGGAAACACAACCCTTTGAAAAGGGTTGAAAATCCACTAATCTACGAAGTTCATATCGGAATGAGCAGCGAAGAACCGAAAATTTCAACGTACAACGAATTTCGTGAAAACGTGCTGCCACGCATCGCCGATTTGGGCTACAATATGATACAAATGATGGCGATTCAAGAACATCCGTATTACGGCTCATTTGGGTATCAAGTGTCGAATTTTTTTGCCGTAAGTTCGAGATTTGGTACACCTGAAGAGTTGAAGGCCTTGATTGATTCAGCTCACGAATTGAATATCGCTGTGATTTTAGATGTTGTACATTCACATGCTGTGAAAAATGAATTGGAAGGTTTGGCCAAATTTGACGGTACGTCTATACAATTTTTCTATGAAGGCGAGCGTGGCGATCACCCGATTTGGGATTCGAAATGCTTCAACTACGGAAAAAACGAAGTGATCGCGTTCCTACTTTCAAACTTGAAGTTTTGGTTGAATGAATTTCGTTTCGATGGATTTCGTTTCGACGGCGTAACATCCATGATTTATTGGCATCACGGCATGGGCACGGCGTTTACGAATTATTCGATGTATTTTGACGGTTTGCAAGACGAGGACGCCCTCACCTATTTGGCTTTAGCCAATCAAGTGGTTCACGAAACCAATCCCGAAGCAACAACGATTGCGGAGGATGTGAGCGGATACCCGGGATTGGCAGCACCTTTGAGCGATGGAGGGATTGGCTTTAATTTTCGAATGAGTATGGGTGTTGCGGACTATTGGATTAAATTGATTAAAGAAAAGTCCGATGAACAGTGGCATGTAGGCGATTTGTATCACGAACTGACGAACAAACGTGCCGACGAAAAAACGATCAGTTACGCCGAAAGTCACGACCAAGCCATGGTTGGCGATAAAACCATTATTTTCCGATTGCTCGATAAAGACATGTACACTTCGATGAGCGTGCTTACGCCGAGCTTATTGGTGGACAGAGGAATCGCCTTACACAAAATCATTCGTCTGATTTCATTGGCAACTGCAGGAAACGGCTATTTGAATTTTATGGGCAACGAATTCGGACATCCCGAATGGATTGATTTTCCAAGGGAAGGCAATAATTGGAGTTATCATTATGCTCGGCGTCAGTGGAGTTTGAGCGATGACAAATTGTTGAAATATCACTTTTTGAACGATTTTGACAAAGCGATGATACACCTCATCAAACAGCATAATGCTTTCGCATTTCAGCCATTTGCAATCGTACAAAATACCCTCGACCAAACCCTGATTTTCAAGCGTGGCGAGTTAGTGTTTGTATTCAATTTCAATCCCGAAAAATCGTTTACCGATTATGGTTTTCAAATCGACGAAGGATCTTATAAAATTCTACTTTGCAGCGATGACACGCAATTCGGAGGACAAAATCGCGTTGACACAAATTTAGAATATTTCACCAATCGTGAAAACGGGAAGCCAACATTGAAACTGTACGTTCCCAATCGTGTTGGGATGGTGTTGAAAAAAGTCTAATTTTTCTTTACAAAACTTACCTCGCAAACTTCTCGAAGGGCTTTGTTTTTCAAAATATCGGAAGGAAAAATAATCGGTTCTTTGAACAATGGAATTGTGTGTCGTCTTCCTTCGCTCAAATCGATACCGACATTGAGAAAAACGCGATAGACAAATTCCGTGCAATACGCTGTAGACGTATCTGAAAGGATGTAATTATGGTCGAAAGGAAGTTCTTTGTCGTGAAATTCTTTAGCTTTGATAACAATTTGTTGTGAAATATAGTCAATCGAATCAAATCGCATCACTATTCCGGTAACGGTGCGATCGCTACCAAAAAATCGCAAAAGCGGGTCGCATTTGATGATTTCTTTTCCTTCTGTTTCTTCGCTTTCTCCGGGAACGGCGTGAATCACACACCATTCCCCCAAACTGTCTTTAACCAAAAGACCAATGTGAGAATAAGAACGTTCCTTGTCGGCTAGATTCACCATTCGACTTGATCGACCTCTGCCCAAACGAAAAACCAAATCGCCTTCCTGCAATTTGGTTTTGTCGATAATAACTTCGAGTTCAGACTCAACCTGCCGATTACAGCCTGCCGCAACGAATAGAACGAATGTGAATATACAAATTCGTTTCAAAAACATGAGCCTTATTTGCTACCCAAGTTGATGTCAAGTTTCCACTCATCGTCAACTTTTTTAAGGTGAAGTGTTTCTTCTTCAACGTCACCGTTTCCATGAGTCATAATGACAGCAACAGTTGCAGTTAGTCCGTCTTCCGAGATTTTTTCACCACCTTCAACCAATTTGAAACTTTTCAAACCATCTTTCTTTTTTTCAGATTCTTCCAGTTTTCCGATGAGCGCTTGCATTTCCATAGCTTCAGGAAGGTCGTAGTAGCTGAGCGCTTTTTCATACTTTCCGGATTGGAGGCTTGTCAAATAATTTTTTGCAGTGTCTGATGGTGTTTTTCCTTTACTGCCTGACGAACAGGAAACAAGAGATATAACGCAAAGCGCCATAATTAAAGATGCAATTTTTTTCATAAGTTGTGTTGTTTTAGGGTTATTATTTAATGTATTTAAATTTCACGTTGCAAAGATACAAAAAAAATGTCAGAACTATGCTTTTTTGACTATTCTTTCCGAAATGCAAATAAAAGTTGACTCAAAACCACCAATACCAGCGTTGCTGCTGAACAGTATAAAATTCGCAAAAGCGTTGTTCCAAATTCATTCCAACGGAATACTTCTAAAAGAATCAATGCCGAATGGTGAATTAAAATCATGATTAAAGCGTAAGAAATAAACCAATCCGCACCTAATTCTTTCATATTTGGAGATTCGTCGCTATCAAAACTTCGTCCGAAAGAAATCAAATTTAATAATGTTGGACGTACAAACGCAATTAGGACGGTTGCCGCCATGTTCAAACCCATCGTTCCTGAAAAAATATCTACAAAAAAGCCTAAAACAAACGCCGATACCAACAACAACCATTTCGGCGTGTTGAACGGCAATAGGAGCATCGGTAAAATATAAATATACGGTGTCACCATACTCGAAATATGAATATGGTCAATCACCAAAACTTGCAATAACAAGAGAAAGGCGAAACGCAAGATATTTTTTGTAATACTGTTATTCATCGTCCAAATGCTGTTGTAGAAGAGTTTCTAATTCGTTTCTTGCTAAATTTCTGACCACATAAACATGGTCTAATGTATTGAAATTAGTGCTCAATTTGACATTCAACACAGGAAAATTGTCTCCGGGTTTAGTTCGTATTTCGCTAACCGTCCCAATAAATATACCCTCCGGAAAATCCAATGAATACCCACTGGTAATGATTGTATCTCCTATCTGAACATCGGCATGTTGTTGTTCAACTATCATTTGAGCAATTCCGGAGGATTTTCCATTCCAAAGAACAGAACCTGAAAAATTTCCTCTCTTAAGTTTCGCGCTGATCCGACTATCGCTATGAAGCAGCGACAGAATGGACGAAAAATTAGTAGACACTACTTTCACCACACCAACCACGCCGTTTGGCGAAATCACCGCCATTCCTGTTTTTACACCATGATTAGCGCCTTTGTTAATCATTAAATAATTGTTTCGTTTGGTGGTTGAGTTTCGGATGATTTTGGCTTGAGTATATTCGTACTGAAGTTTGTAAATCGTATCGTTTACAGCAAATAATTTACGATCATATGTCTGATAGGATTGCAGTATTTGGCTGCGCAGCTGAGCATTTTCAGCGCTGAGTACAAGATTCTCCCTTCGCAAATTAAAATAATCCGTCAAACTGCTGTATTCGCCAAATATAAAACCTGTCACTTCGTTGTAAATACGTCTGACTTGTCCGGCTTGGTAGCGATTATTTTGTACTAATAAAGTCAATGCTATTCCTTCAAGCAAAAGGAATAGCAAGACAAAATGAAATCGTTTTAAAAATCGAACAAGTGTGTTCACAAATTAAAATTATTTGATCAAAAATACGAATTTGTCAAAATTTTTCAAGGCGATACCTGTTCCGCGAGCCACAGCACGAAGTGGGTCTTCAGCTAAGCGAACCGGAAGTTTGGTTTTTGTACTCAAACGTTTGTCTAAACCTCTAAGCATTGAACCGCCACCGGCCAAATAAATTCCGGTACGATAAATATCTGCCGACAATTCGGGTGGCGTTTGCTCTAACGCACTCAACACAGCTGCTTCGATTTTGATAATGGATTTATCTAAAGCATGTGCAATTTCAGCATAATTCACGATGATTTCTTTCGGAATACCGGTCAACATATCGCGACCTTGCACCGGATAATCCTCCGGCGGATTCTCCAAATCGGGAATTGCAGAACCCACTTCAATTTTGATTTTTTCGGCCGTACGTTCGCCAATGTTGATGTTGTGTTGTCTACGCATGTAGTCTTCAATATCTTGATTGAACTCGTCACCTCCAATGCGAATGGATTTGTTGCTCACGATTCCTCCCAGCGCAATTACCGCGATTTCACTAGTGCCGCCACCAATATCAACAATCATGTTTCCGGTAGGTTCAAGCACGTTGATACCAATTCCGATAGCAGCAGCCATCGGTTCGTGAATCAATCGAACTTCGCGTGCTCCGGCTTGTTCGGCGGAATCACGAACAGCGCGTTCTTCAACCTCAGTAATTCCCGATGGAATACAAATCACCATTTTCATGACTTTCGGGAAGAGTGATTTTTTCGGATTGACCATTTTTATCATCTCTTTTACCATGTATTCGGTAGCACGAAAATCCGCAATAACACCGCCTTGCAGAGGGCGAATCGTTTTAATGTTGTCGTGAGTTTTGCCGTGCATTTGCAACGCACGCTTACCAATGGCTATAACTTTGCCGGTTTTGCGATCCATTGCAATAATGGAAGGTTCGTCCACAACAACCTTGTCATTGTGCATAATCACAGTGTTTGCTGTGCCAAGATCAATCGCAATTTCTTGCGTCATAAAAGAGAAAAGTCCCATAGTTTTTTGTTTTTCTGCGTACAAAGGTACAAAAAAAAAAAAGAATTTTGTATATTACTTTATTGGTTTTGTAAACAATTTATTGTTAATTATCATTTTTTTTCGTATCTTTGCATTATGAAACGAAGTTTTGCATCTATCATCTGTTTTTTGAGCCTTGCTGTGCTTTTTAGTAGCAGTAGCTGCAACGATAAGCGCAACCCCAATCCTATTCCGATTTGCGCGGTTAGTTTTGATATTTACTTGGACTCATTCGACCAAGATTTATCTATTGGAAATGTAAAAACGTTTAATGACAGACGCGGCTATACCGGCTGTTTTGGAAATCCTCAGTATAAAGGAGGCGTTGTAGTTTATCGCTTTACTGACGATGAACTTTTTGCCTACGACATGGCCTGTCCGGTCGACCATTCCTATGGCTGCATGGTTATTGAATTTTCTGACAGGGCCAGTGTTGCTCCATCGGAGTTTGAATGCTCTTGTTGTAAGGCTAAATTTAATATTTTAGACGGTTATCCGAAAGGTTCGGGGAACCGATATCCAATGAGAAAGTACCAAGTAATCAAAGTTCGCGAGAATCAATTTCGGGTTCAGAATTAAAACATATAAAAACGTAAGGGCGGGTTTCATACCCGCCCTTTTTTGAGTTTTGCGACAAAGGGTTTTAGGACGACCGCAAGGGTCGCCCCAACAATTAGTACATACCACCCATTCCGCCCATATCCGGAGACATCGGCATCGCTGGTTTTTCTTCTTTAATTTCAGCTAAAACGCATTCGGTTGTGAGCAACATTCCTGCGATAGATGCAGCGTTTTCGAGAGCCACGCGAGCCACTTTGGTTGGGTCGATAACACCGGCTTTGTAGAGTTCTTCGTAAACTTCAGTGCGAGCATTAAATCCGTAATCGGCTTTTCCTGAACGAACTTGGTTCACAACTACAGAGCCTTCCAATCCTGCGTTTCCAACGATTTGGCGAAGCGGTTCTTCCAATGCGCGACGGATGATGTTAACGCCAAGCGTTTCTTCTTCGTTTTCACCTTTAACTTTATCAAGCGATTCGATGGCACGAATGTAAGCTACGCCACCACCGGGAATGATGCCTTCTTCGATGGCCGCACGAGTGGCGTGCAAAGCATCGTCGAAACGGTCTTTTTTCTCTTTCATTTCTACTTCCGAAGCAGCGCCAACGTAAATCACAGCAACACCTCCGGCTAATTTTGCCAAACGTTCTTGCAGTTTTTCGCGATCGTAATCCGATGTTGTTTTTTCGATTTGCGATTTGATTTGAGCCACGCGTGCATCAATGTTGGCTTTTTGCCCTTTTCCGTTGATAATTGTGGTATTTTCTTTGTCAACAACGATTTTATCGGCTTGCCCGAGCATGGTTAAATCGGCATCTTCCAACTTAAAGCCTTTTTCTTCCGAAATTACGGTTCCTCCTGTTAAAATAGCGATGTCTTCCAACATTTCCTTACGGCGATCACCAAAACCAGGGGCTTTTACAGCTGCGATTTTCAAGTTAGCACGCAAACGGTTTACAACCAAAGTTGCCAATGCTTCACTTTCCACATCCTCAGCAATTACCAACAACGGACGACCTGTTTGAACAGTTTTCTCCAAAATTGGCAAAAACTCTTTCATCACCGAGATTTTTTTGTCGTAAATCAACACAAACGGATTTTCGAAAACGGTTTCCATTTTCTCGGGATCTGTAATAAAATAGGGCGACAAATAACCTCTGTCGAATTGCATACCTTCAACCACTTTCACATTAGTTTCTGTGCCTTTTGCTTCCTCGATAGTAATTACACCTTCTTTCTTTACTTTCGCCATGGCCTCGGCAATCATTTTTCCGATGAAATTATCGTTGTTTGCCGAAACTGTAGCCACTTGTTCGATTTTTTCATTGCTATCACCGATAGTCTGCGATTGTTTTTTGAGATTTTCTACGACTGCCACAACAGCTTTATCGATACCACGTTTCAAGTCCATCGGATTTGCACCTGCTGTAACATTTTTTAAACCTGTGGTGATGATGGCTTGTGCCAAAACGGTTGCTGTGGTTGTTCCATCTCCCGCGATATCAGCGGTCTTGGATGCTACTTCTTTAACCATTTGAGCGCCCATATTTTCGATTGAATCTTTCAATTCAATGTCTTTTGCTACGGTAACACCATCTTTTGTAATATGTGGTGCTCCGAATTTTTTGTCTAAAATTACATTGCGACCTTTTGGGCCCAAAGTTACTTTTACCGCATTGGATAATGCGTCAACGCCGCGTTTTAAGCGTTCTCTTGCTTCTGTGCTGAAGATTATTTCTTTTGCCATTTTTCTTGATTTTTGTTCACAGGGCGTTGCCCTGCGTTATTAATATTATGCCCCTTTGGGGCGATTGATTTTTAATTTTGTGTCGTCATCCCGAGCGAAGTCGAGGGATCCCCTTGCTATTTTACAATAGCATAAATATCAGACTCCTTCATAATGAGATAATCGTTTCCATCAACGTTGACTTCCGTTCCGGAATATTTTCCATAGAGAACGGCATCGCCGACTTTAACGGTCATTGGTTCGTCTTTTTTTCCGTTTCCAACGGCAACAACTGTGCCTTTTTGCGGTTTTTCTTTCGCCGTGTCAGGGATGATAATACCTCCGGCGGTTTTTTGTTCGGCTGCGGCGGGTTCAATAACCACGCGATCTGCAAGCGGTGTGAGATTTGGTTTGCTCATAATTTTATGTTTTTTTGTTTGTTAAAATCAATTTACCCTACATTAGTACAGATTTCGTACCAAATTGAAAAATCTGACAAATTTTCAGCTTTGTAGGGGCGATACACCATCGCCCTTACATGTGTTTAATTGCAACTGCACATTAAATTTCTATCGCCGTAAGCATCATCAACACGTCCTACGGTTGGCCAATATTTGTCATCATGTAGTTGTGGAAATGCGGCTTGTTCGCGAGTATACGGATGTGTCCATTCGCTTCCGGAAACCACGTAAACCGTGTGTGGTGCGTTTTTCAGAGGATTGTCAACCTTGTCGGAGGTTCCATTTTCAATGTCGGAAATTTCTTTGCGAATAGCGATAAATGCGTCAATCAGACGATTGATTTCGGAAAGTGGTTCGCTTTCGGTTGGCTCTACCATTAAGGTTCCGTGTACGGGGAATGCCACTGTTGGTGCATGAAAACCGTAATCCATCAAACGTTTGGCAATGTCGCCGACTTGTACGTTTGCACTTTGGCTAAACGCGTTGCAATCTACAATCATTTCGTGTGCAACCATGCCTTTTTCACCAACATACAAAATCGGGAAATGATCTTTAAGTTTTGCTTTCATGTAGTTTGCATTGAGTATCGCAACTTTTGTGGCTTCCGTCAAGCCTTGTCCGCCGAGCATTTTGATATATCCGTAAGTAATCGGAAGCAACATCGGATAACCGAATGGCGATGCCGAAACTGCTGATATTCCTTGTTCTCCACTTGTTTTCACTTGCGTGTGATTGGGTAAAAACGGAACTAAATGTTCTGCAACTCCAATCGGGCCAACGCCCGGACCACCACCGCCGTGCGGCATTGCAAACGTTTTGTGCAAATTCAAATGGCAAACATCTACACCCATAAATCCCGGATGAGTCAAGCCCACTTGGGCATTCATATTGGCGCCGTCCATGTAAACTTGCCCGCCGTTGTCATGAATGATTTTGATAATATCTAAAATCGATTCCTCAAAAACACCGTGTGTTGAGGGATACGTGATCATGATACAAGATAAATCCGCTTTGTGCTCCTCGGCTTTTTGTTTTAAATCTTCAACATCGATTTCACCATTCGACATCGATTTTATAATCACGATTTTCATTCCCGCCATAGCCGCTGTTGCGGGATTGGTGCCATGTGCAGAAGCCGGAATTAAACACACATTACGATGATTTTCGCCACGCGAACGATGATAAGCCTGAATTACCATTAGGCCTGCATACTCGCCGGCAGCACCCGAATTAGGCTGAAACGACATCTTTGCAAAACCTGTGATTTCGCATAAATCGTTATTCAAATTTTCAATCAATTCGTAATAACCGTCTGCTTGGTCTCTTGGAACAAACGGGTGAATTCCGCCAAATTCCGAAAACGTAATCGGCATCATTTCCGCAGCAGAATTGAGTTTCATCGTGCATGAGCCGAGCGGAATCATCGCACGATTTAACGAAAGATCTTTAATTTCAAGTTTTTTGATGTATCGCATCATGGCCGTTTCGCTGTGGTACGAGTTGAAAACGTTGTGCGCCAAAAACGGCGATTTGCGTTTCAAGGTTTCAGGAATACCTGCAACTTTCTCGCAATGTTCGCCACACACAAGCGGTTTGTAATCTTTTTTCGCAGCTTGTGCAAAGATTTTCAGAATGTCGTCAACATCTGATTTTGCTGTGGTCTCGTTTAAACTGATACCGATATAGTTGTCGTAGAAATAACGGAAATTGATACCAAACGACAAGGCAATTTGTTTAAATTCATCCATGTTTACATCGCTTGGAACTTCAATTCCAAGCGTATCAAAGAAGGTTTCGTTCAATGTTTTATAGCCGTATTTTTCAGCTTCCATTGATAAAACGCCCGTCATGGTATGAATATTTTGCGCGATATTGCGAATGCCTTCTTGTCCATGATAAACTGCGTAAAAACCGTTCATGATTGCCATTAACGCAGATGCCGTACAAATATTGGATGTTGCTTTTTCGCGTTTGATGTGTTGTTCGCGTGTGGATAGTGCCATGCGTAATGCGCGATTGCCCTGTGCATCAACCGTTACACCAATAATTCGTCCGGGAAACTGACGTTTGAAATCTTCCTTGCAAGCAAAATATCCTGCAGCCGGACCGCCAAATCCAAGCGGTAATCCAAATCGCTGTGTTGAGCCAACCACACAGTCTGCACCCCATTCGCCAGGAGGCATAAGCAACGCCAACGACATCAAATCAGCAGCAACAGCAACAAAAATATTTTTTTCTTTGGCTTGTTTCACCATTTCCGAATAATCGCACACAGAGCCGCATTGCATCGGATATTGAACGATGAGTCCGAATACGTTTTCTGTAAATTTAAACTCGGTATGGCTCACAATTTCCAACTCGATACCAAGCGGAAGTGCCCGTGTTTTCAATACATCTATCGTTTGCGGGAATAAATCTTGCGACACTAAAAAATGGTTTGCGCCGCTTTTCACTTGTTCTTTTGTGCGTGAATTAAAAAACATCAACATCGCCTCTGCCGCAGCTGTGGCTTCATCTAAAAGACTTGCATTGGCAATCGGCATCGCGGTCATATCCATAATCATCGTTTGGTAATTCAACAAAGCCTCTAAACGACCTTGCGAAATCTCCGCCTGATACGGCGTGTAGGACGTGTACCAACCCGGATTTTCCAACACATTACGCAAAATCACAGCAGGTGTGATTGCCGAGTAATAGCCCATTCCGATAAACGAACGAAACAGTTTGTTTTTCGAAGCTATAGTTTTGATGTGATTAAGATATTCGAACTCATTCATGCCTTTTGCAGGCAAATTCAATGGTTTTGGCAGGCGAATTCGTGCAGGAATTGTTTTTTCGATGAGTTCGTCCATGGATTTTACACCAATGGTTTTGAGCATTTCAAATTGTTCAGCAGCAGTTGGGCCGTTGTGACGAGATAAAAAGTTGTTGGTAAGCATGGTATATTTTGATATTTTATTTTTGCATTAACTTGCAAAGATACGAAAAAAAATGTATTTTTGCAAAAAAAATGGAACGTCTCACCTATTTCGTAAATATTTTACTTCCGCTTCCACTTCAGAACACATTTACCTATCGTGTGCCGCAAGAATTGGAAGGCGAAATTGCCGTTGGAAAACGTATGGTGGTTCCGTTTACAAATCACAAAAAGTATGCGGGGTTGATTGTGCGAATTCATCATGAAACGCCAACAGCCTACATTACCAAATACGCGCAATCGGTTTTAGACGAAAAGCCGATTATCAATAGCATTCAACTCAAGTTTTGGCAATGGATTTCATCGTATTACATGTGCACGCCGGGTGATGTGATGGCTGCGGCTTTGCCTTCTGCCTTTAAACTCAGCAATGAAAGTAAAATTGTATTAAATCCCGATTTTGATGGCGATGTTTCTACACTTTCTGAACGGGAATTTCGAGTTACGGAAGCCTTACACTATAAACCAGAATTGTCAATTGAGGAAATTTCAAGAATCACAGGGTTAGCCAAAACCATTCATCTAATTAAAAATCTTCGCGATAAAAATATCGTGATGGTAAAAGATGAAGTTTTAGAAAAAATAAAGCCTAAAATCGAGATTTATCTGAGACTTAACGCTGATTACGAAATCGAAGAAAATTTGCAAAATTTATTTAATCAATTAGAGAAAAAAGCAGTTAAACAATTGGAAGTTTTGATGATGTTTATTCATTTGACAAATGGTCAAACATATAGAGAAATCAAGCGTTCGGAACTTTCAAATGCTTTGTCGAATGCAACAACGATTATTCAAGCGCTGGTTAAAAAACAAATTTTTGAATTGGTAGAAAAAGTAGAAACACGCTTGGAGACACCAAATTCTACGCACGAAATCGACCATATCAAATTTTCCGATGAACAACAAAATGCCTTCGATAAAATTCAAAATGATTTTCAAGAAAAGAATGTTACACTTTTGCATGGTGTAACCGGAAGCGGGAAAACGGAAATTTACATCAAACTTATCGAACAGGTCGTCAATAGCGGAAAGCAAGTGCTGTATCTCCTTCCGGAAATTGCGTTAACTTCGCAAATTATTCACCGTTTGAGAAAATATTTTGGTGAAAAAGTTGGTATTTATCATTCCAAATTCAACGAACAAGAGCGTGTCGAAGTTTGGCAACGTGTGATGAATAAAGACGAAAAGCAATTTCAGATTGTTTTGGGTGCACGTTCGGCAGTGTTTTTGCCGTTTGATAATTTAGGTTTAGTGATTGTGGACGAAGAACACGAAACATCGTTTAAACAATACGATCCTGCACCGCGCTACAATGCTCGCGATGCTGCGATTTATCTTGCAAATTTGCATCAAGCCAAAACTATTTTGGGTTCGGCAACACCTTCAATTGAAAGTTATTTCAACGCACAAATCGGAAAATATGGATTGATCGAACTTCTAAAACGCCACGGAGATGTAAATTTGCCATCAATTCGCATTGCCGACCTCAAACAAGAAACTCGCGAAAAAACCATGCACGGTCATTTTTCATCCCTATTGATGGAGGAAATGACCAACGCCTTAGAGAAAAAAGAACAAATTATTTTGTTCCAAAATCGGCGTGGTTTTTCGCTTCGCTTAGAATGCGACGTGTGTAATTTTATGCCCGAATGCGACAATTGTGATGTAACGTTGACCTATCACAAACACAGCAACCAACTGAAATGTCATTATTGCGGATTAGCTATTCCTGTTTTAGAAAAGTGCCCAAAGTGCGGACATTCTCACTTAACCATGCGCGGTTTTGGTACCGAAAAAATTGAGGATGATTTAGCTGTTTTTTTTCCTGATGCTAAAATCCGTCGAATGGATTTAGACACCACACGCTCTAAAAACGCCTACCGTCAAATCATTCAGGATTTCGAGGATAGAAAAATTGATATTTTAGTGGGTACGCAAATGGTTACGAAAGGCTTGGATTTCGATAATGTGAGTGTAGTCGGTATTTTGAGTGCTGACAATCTAATTTCGTTTCCCGATTTTCGGGCTTACGAACGCAGTTTTCAACTCATGGCACAAGTAAGTGGACGCGCAGGACGCCGAAACACACAAGGCACAGTGATTATTCAAACCTACAACAAAAATTTTCCGGTATTGCAACAAGTGATTGACAACAATTATTTGGGTATGTATTTGTCGCAACTCCACGATAGGCAGCAATTCCACTATCCGCCATATTTTCGATTGATTCGCATTGCTGTCAAACACAAAGATTTTAATGTTTTGGAAAAAGGAGTTACTGCCCTATCCTACCAATTAAAAGACGTTTTCGGAAATCAAGTTTTAGGCCCTAATTTTCCTTTGGTATCCCGGATTAACACGTATTATATCAAAGAGTTTTTGCTAAAATTCGATCGTCGAAATAGCATTGTCGAAGCAAAAAATCAGTTAGCAGAAATTTTGCAAAATTTTTCAAAAAATTCTCCACATAAAAATCTTCGTGTAATTGTAGACGTAGATCCACAGTAAAAAAACTGCCTAAATATCCGTTTTTATCAATTTTTCTAAAAATTTCAGATTGAAAATGAGTCAATTGTAAAACGAACACACTAATTAACTCTGCATTGTTAAGAATTATTAGAAAACACCATACAAATATTGGTTACAAACGACTAACTTTGCAAATAGTTTCTAAAAAATTATTATCATTATGTCAAAATCGTTGTTGCAAACCCGTATCGTTGACAAATTGGAAGTCATTATGACCCAAGTTGACACCATGAACAAATTCGGAAAAAGCATTCCGTTAATTCATTTGGATATTTTGAAATCGAATATTCGCATGTTGTATGAGCAAATTTGCGAATTGGAGCGTGTGCACAAGCCAATGACGGCCAATGTCAGACAATCATCCGAAGTGCTGTTTAAAGAGGAAGAGGAGCCTGTTGTTTCCAAAGCCGTTGAAGAGCGTATTGTTTATGAGGCCAGGGAAACTATTTCCAAGTTGGTTGAGTCCATTCATGAAGATGTGGCAAACGAATATGACCCCGAAATTAAATTGGATTTTTCGGTTGAAATCGTTGAACAGCCTATTGTTGTTGACACTCCTGTTGCTAAGGTTGAGGAAGTATCGATGTTGCAAGTTGAAATTGAAACTCCTGTTATTGAGGAAAAAATGTCAGTTCAAAGCCCAATTCCGGACATTTTCTCATCCTTGCAAACTATCGCCGACCGCTATAAAATGCCTGACTCATCGCTAAATGAGGCCATGGCGATTAGCAATATTTCAACGGTTAATACGGCAGTAAAACAAATTCGTGATTTGAAATCCGCTATCGGTATCAACGAAAAGTTTTTGTTTATCAACGAACTTTTTAAAGGTAATATGAAAGAATATACGGATGCGATTGTAGCACTGAGCGATGCCGAAACCTTAGATTTGGCACATGAAGTCTTGGTTCCACTAAAATCCAAGTACGAATGGCGAGAAGACAGTGCTGCGTATATTACGTTGATTGATTTCTTACAACGTCGTTTTGTATAAATTTGTGTAAATATGTCCCAAGTCGGACTTTATTTTGGTTCTTTTAATCCCGTTCACGACGGACATTTGGCAATTGCCGAGTATATGCTCAAACATGCGCCGATTGAGGAACTTTGGTTTGTGTTGTCGCCACAAAATCCGTTGAAAAACTCTGGCGAACTGTGGCCGAACAAAAAACGTTTCGAACTTCTAAAGTCTGCTATTGACAAACGTTCCAAGATGTCAATTTGTACCATTGAGTTAGAAATGCCAAGACCGTCTTATACGATTGATACACTCAAAAAATTGTCGGAACTCTATCCAAATACAACATTCTCAATCATCATAGGTTCTGATAATTTAGAAAAAATTGAACAATGGAAATCGTTTGAAGCCATTTTGAATAGTTATAAGATTTTTGTGTATCCTCGTCCAAATGTTATGCCAAACGCTTATTTTAAGCACTCAAATGTAACAATCTTTGATGCACCGTTGATGGATATTTCATCTACACAAATTCGGGAAAACCAATAATCCCAAACAGTTTCAACGCAGTCAACACAATCACGACAAGCATCAACCAACGAATAAAATTATTGCCCCATTTCATACCGAAATGTGTGGCAAAGCTTGCGCCAATTACATTACCAATGGCATGAATGAGCCCGTATGTCGCCATTTTCAGAGTCAGATCGCCGTTGAAAATAAAAAATCCAATCGCAAATGGTGAATATAATAACACCAAAAAGTTCTTTTGCGCGTTGCCTTTCAACAAATCATACCCCATCAACAGAACCAATCCGCCAAGCAAAAAATAACCCACACCAACATGCAAGAAACCCGCATAAAATCCAACGAATAGAAAAACGATAAATATTTTCCAATCCATTTTTTTCTGTTGCAACTTTTCATTCCCTTTGAGCCATGCTTCAGGTTTGTAAAAAATAAAAAACAGCATCATCAATAAAATCAAACCCAAACAAATGCTAAACACGTGTTGATTGACCACAACCGAAACATTTGCACCAACCAAACAGCCCATAATTACAGGGATTCCGATAGTTAAGCCACGTTTCAAATCAAGCAATCCTTTTTTCCAAAACAGATAGGACGAAGCCATCGTTTGAAAAAACACAGGCACGCGATTGATCACATTCGCCTGAAACGGCGACATGCCCATCATCATAAACAGCGATATCGAAATCACGGAAGCTCCTCCGGCAAAGGTGTTGATGAAGGCAACGACAATGCCCGAAAGAATTAATGCTGATATTTCGACGATAGAAAGCACAGGAAACAATTAATTTTTTCGCCCGAAATCAGCAGGAATATCGCCCCATTTTTCGGTATCCCATTTGAGAATTGGATTTTTGTAGGTGTTGGTTTTTAACCAGTTTTCGGCACGTTCGATAAGCTCGAAAAGCATAGCATTGTTAGGCGTTCGCTCAAGTTTGGTTTTGGCTTTTTTATCGCGAACCCAAGCCATCGCCGTAACGGAATCCGTAAAAATCGGCACAGAGTCGTGTCCATGTTTTTTCAAATAACCCAATCCATGCACCAAAGCAAGAAACTCGCCAATGTTATTGGTACCGTCTTTGAATGGACCTTGATGAAACAACTGCCGTTTAGTAGCCGTTTCAACACCTTGGTATTCCATTGCTCCGGGGTTTCCGGAGCATGCAGCATCAACACTAATAGAAATTTGAGGTAATTTTGAAAACATTTTGCAAAGATACGAAAATTTTTAACAAAAAATATTTCATTGAATGGAAAGTACAATAAATATTGAAATAGAAAAAAGCTTATTGAAAATACTCTTTCAACAACTCATTCGCCGCAATATACGGACTAATCTGTCCTTTCAAAACCTCATCAATCGTAGATTTCAAATGTTTTTTGATTTCGGGATTGTGATAGAAATTCGCCAATAAGGCTTCATCTATACTTTCGGAAAGAATTCGACGTGATTGTTCGCGGCGTTTGTGTTCAAAATAATGGTTGGATTGCGTGTGTTTGATGTAGTTTTGAACGATATTCCAAATGTTTTCGATGCCATCTTTGGTGTAAGCCGAACAGGTTTCAACAGTCGGTATCCAGCCCGATTCCGTTGGTGGAAACAGATGCAGCGCATTGCTGAATTGTGTGCGTGCCACTTTGGCTTTTGGAATATTGTCGCCGTCGGCTTTGTTGATGGCAATTGCGTCGGCCATTTCCATGATTCCGCGTTTGATGCCTTGCAACTCGTCGCCGGTATTGGCCAATTGAATGAGCAAAAAGAAATCTACCATACCGTGAACGGTGGTTTCGGATTGTCCCACGCCAACGGTTTCCACAATCGTAATATCGAATCCTGCAGCTTCGCAAAGAATAATCGTTTCGCGGGTTTTGCGTGCCACACCGCCCAACGAGCCCGCCGACGGCGATGGACGAATGAACGCATTTTCCATGCCCGACAATTCTTCCATCCGAGTTTTATCACCCAAAATGCTGCCTTTCGAACGTTCGCTGCTTGGATCAACCGCCAACACTGCAAGTTTGTGGCCTTTATTCACCAACATCACACCTAAAGCCTCGATAAACGTGCTTTTTCCTGCACCTGGAACACCTGTAATTCCCAATCGAATGCTTTTTCCCGAATGTGGCAAACAACGTTCAATCACGGCTTGCGCTGTAGCTTGATGATCGGGATGAGAGCTTTCAACCAACGTAATCGCACGACTTAAAATTACACGATTTCCTGCCAAAATTCCATCCACATAATCGTCCACCGTGAGTGTTTTTTTCTTCACACGAGATGTCAGGAATGCAGGATTGACACTATCAGGCTGAGGAATACCCGAGCGTTCAGTGAGTGCGGATTTGAAGGTGCCGTCTTGGTGTTCCATTTTAGTTTGTGAAGTTCGTAAAGTCTATAAAGTTCATAAAGTAGGAGCATATTGCATACGCCTGTTCTAGTTCGTAAAGATAATGCGATTAATAAATGATTTAACCGAAGTTTTATGTTGCAAAAGTCGCTGTAATTGTTGAATTATCGGATATTCTGCATGATTGGTTTCGGAAATATTCGACAAAATATTATCTAATGCGCGAATACCTTCTAACGTGACATTATTTGAAATCGAAGTGTCGAAAAAGCCTTTGCCAATAAACAATCCAAGCGTTCGGTTTCGACTTAAATCATTCAATGCCGTTAAACTTAAATCGCCGATTCCGCAGTATTTGAACAAGGTTTCGGGATTTACATCAAAATGCTTCATTAACAATCTAATTTCGTTCAAAATCTTTGTAAATACTAAGAAACGGACGTTTGGCGAATTGTAATAGGCATCCGTAATTCCCATCACAATAGCATACACATTTTTGAATAAACTGAGGTATTCCACGCTGTTGATATCCGTAAAAAATTCTGTCACAATCAAATCGTCGCACAACACAGAACGAATGGTACCATAGGTTTCTCGTGATTCGCAAGCCAACGTGAATGCCGTTGGAATTTCAAAAATCATTTCGCTTGCAAATGAAGCGCCTTTCATTGAGCACACTCGGCAATTAGGAAGTTTTGTCGAAATGTAAGTGCTAATCAAGACATCATCATGCGCAAAACCCTTGGCACCATTCACTAAAATCGTGCCATCTTTAAATTTATGGTTGTCGAAAAAAACTTTAATTGCCGACGACGGAATAGCAATAAAAACCAATTCGGAATTTGCAATATCTGCAAAATTAGTTGTGGCTTTAATGTGTTTCGGCAATTTTTTGTTCGGAAAATATTTGGAATTTTTTCGGTTGGTATTGATGTCCTCAACCACGTCTGCCTCAATCGTGTAAACCGTCACTTCCGATTCCGAATTGATTGCATTGGCAAGGGCTGTGCCGAACGTTCCGGCACCTAAAATTGCAGTGTTCATAGTTGCAAATCCTCCTTAAATGTAATTTTTTTATTTGCAATATCACCTAAAACAATATGAATTTTCACATCAGGAAGATAGTTTAAAATCACATTGGCGTCATCAGTTGCAATGTGCTCCTCATTTTCTCGTGCTAATTCAAACACTTGTTTAAAAATCGGCAATCGCGCGGCTTGCGGAGTTTGTGCCAAGTATACGCGTTCGCGTTTCGGCGATGATTGGATTTTGGCTTCGTTATCACAAACATAAATCGTGTCTGTGGCAGGAATGGCCACACTTACAGCGTGATAATCCTGTAGGGCTTCTATCGTTCGCGTGATGATGTCCTCACTTACATATGGGCGCGCAGCATCATGAATCAGTATATTGACGGCAAGTTGCGGATTATTGATGTTTTGTTGATCATAACAAAATTTTTCAATCGCAGAAATTGCAGCATAACTCGAATCGGTGCGCTCCTCCCCTCCTACAACGATTTTCTTGACTTTCGAACGCTTTTTGATGTTCAGCAATTGTTTTGTTTTTTCAACAAAATCGTTGTGAACAACAACAAAGATACCCTTGATCAACGGATGTTTTTCAAAGGTATCTACGCTGTGTTCGAGAATAGTTTTACCATTCAGCATTTCGAATTGCTTCGGCTGAGAAAGCTCCATTCGAGAGCCTTTTCCGGCGGCTAATATGGCAACAAAATTTTGCAACTATATTATTTCTTTTTGTTTGGAAGTTCCAAACCGTAACCTTTTTTCTTGTCTTCGGCTTTAAGCCAAATACCCAACAACAAAGCCATCACGCCAAAACTCGCGAAAACCAACATTGCAGTTGTGTAATTGTAAGTACCACCAGCTGTAATATCAACACCTTTGTTTGTCGCCTTTAAAACATTTCCAATCAATATAGGAACCAACATCAAACCGATATTTTGAATCCAAAAAATAGTAGCATAAGCAGAACCCAATATCTTTTCATCTATCAATTTCGGAATAGAAGGCCAAAGCGATGCAGGTACTAACGAGAACGAAACTCCTAACAGGATAATTGCTGATAACGCTACTGGGAACGTAAATGCAGCATCAGGTGTGAGTGCAAAAATCGTGTGACAGATCGTCATCAACAACGCACCTCCAATCAACATCGTTGCACCTTTTCCTCTAAAATCCAAGAAAAATCCTAAAAATGGGGTTAAAATCATTGCTCCAATCGGAAACAATGCAAAGAGTTCGTTCGGTAGCATTGGCGGGTCATCCAAGCGACTATCCAACATTCCCACTGCAAATTTTTGGAACGGGAAAATTGATGCATAAAACAGAACGCACAAACCTGCTGTAATCAAAAATGCTTTTGATGTAAAAATTTGTTTTAAATCCGAAAATTTAAATTCATCTTCTTTGGTTTCGAGTGCTTTTTCTTGACGATCGAGTTTTAAATCCATCAAGTAATAGCAACAAAACGTCAAAAATCCGATACAAAGCAATAAAGCACCAATTCCTACAGTCGTCGAAACACCGCCCGAAGCTGCCCATTTTGGCGACATGATGAATACCGTAAACACTCCCAAACGTGCAATCGACATTTCCAAACCCATCGCCAAGGCTAATTCTTTACCTTTAAACCATTTTACAATCGCTTTCGATACAGTGATTCCGGCCATTTCAACACCGCAACCGAAAATAGCAAAACCAATACACGCCATTTTTGCAGACGCAGGGAATGATGTCCAAAACGAATTCAAAAATGCATGTCCGAAACCGCCGTTGTTAAAGGCTTCCGACACACCGTAAAATTTAATAGCTGAGCCAATCAACATTAAACTCCCCGCTAATAACGTAGAATTTCTAACGCCGATTCTATCCAAAATAATTCCCGCAATAATCAGGAATCCCAAGACATTTAAGATAAATTCCGAACCGGCAACCGTACCAAATGTATCAGGCGACCAACTAAAATCTATTTCAAGCACATTGGCTATTGGCGCCAAAATATCCACAAACATGTAAGCAAAAAACATGGTTGCGGAAATAAGAAGAAGAGCTATCCAACGTGCAAATGCGGAATCTCTAAGCGATTTTTTGATAATTTCAGTCATAATAATTTAAGTATTTGGTTTGTAATTTTTAATTGTTTGTATATTTTTCCAAGTCGTTTTGACCTGCAAATGTACAATTTTTTTTTCACAATACCAAAAAATAATTCTCCATTCTCAATTTTTCATTCTCAATTTTTTTCGTATCTTTGCAAATTCTTTGGGTCCCGTAGTTCAATGGATAGAATTTCAGATTCCGGTTCTGACGATAGCGGTTCGAATCCGCTCGGGGCTACAAAGCTTCTGTACAATCCTTATTACCTCAAGCAGTCAATATCTCGAGCATTAGCATTCATTTTCGGGTGTGAATTGCTTTAAAAATTTGTATCTTTGCATTCTCAAACAGTATAATATTTATACGTTAGATGAATGGGGAAGTTGTGAATTGCTTTAAAAATTTGTATCTTTGCATTCTCAAACAGTGAGAGCGAGCTTGCGTACATGGGAGCAAAAGTTGTGAATTGCTTTAAAAATTTGTATCTTTGCATTCTCAAACAGTTTCAATCGCAAAAAGCCATTATCCGACAAAGTTGTGAATTGCTTTAAAAATTTGTATCTTTGCATTCTCAAACAGTGTCGAACATAAGTAAACTCTGATGTCTATGGTTGTGAATTGCTTTAAAAATTTGTATCTTTGCATTCTCAAACAGTATCAAAGATTGATTGTGTGTATATGGGTGTGTTGTGAATTGCTTTAAAAATTTGTATCTTTGCATTCTCAAACAGTCAACTTCTTGTTGAATTAGAACGTTTACGGTTGTGAATTGCTTTAAAAATTTGTATCTTTGCATTCTCAAACAGTATACTATTCGTTTGGTCAAAGAGGATGCTGGTTGTGAATTGCTTTAAAAATTTGTATCTTTGCATTCTCAAACAGTAACGCCAAATTCCGAAT
>JAIRRI010000051.1 GCA_031256055.1 Bacteroidales bacterium | reverse complement strand
CGACCATTCGCCTGTTCACGTTCATGTCAAAATTGAAAATTCAGAAGCACGCTATCAAGTGTACCCCGAAATCAAACTTATTGAAAACAGGGGGTTAAAGTCTCGTGAATTACGGTTGGCAGAAATTGCGATCGAAGAAAACAAGGAAATAATAATTGCACGTTGGAAAGAACATTTTAAAGATAAAACCGATGGAAACAAATTATAAAATTTGGTTTGATACAGAGCATATCTACCTGCAAAATAATCAAGGAAAAGTGGGCTATCTACCTTTACAAGATTACAAGCCCCTTTTGAATGCTTCGAACGAGGAAAGAAATCAATATGAGTTTTCTCCATTCGGAATTCATTGGGCTAAACTCGACGAAGATTTGTGTTTTGACGGTTTTATTTGGGACAGGTCAAATCCTTGTTGACTCATGTTGGCATAGATTTACAATCCATGTCAACAGTTTTTTATGATTTTTTTTGTAGTAAAAAAACAAAAAACTTGCTTTTCCCATTTTTTTTTCGTATCTTTGTGTTTCCAAGTTGAACAAAATTATGAACAAACACCAACTTTTTTCTAAACTATTAATAGCAGCAGTGCTGGCTTTTGCTATTGCGTTTGGTGCTCAAGCCTATAGCGATGGCGACTTTAAGCAGTTGGTTATGTATGAAATTTTAGAAGACGAAAAAGGCGAACAAGAAGCCCCATTCAGAACTAACAATTCTATTTCGCCAAAAATCGAACTTTTCCCAAATCCAGCTCATAATGTGCTGAATGTTGAAGCAAAAAATATGAAACAGATTGAAATTATTGATATGTTTGGACGTATCGTTATGAAAAAAGATCGTTGCAACGATACCGAACGATTGGACATATCAAACTTGAAAGAAAGCTTATATTTTATTCGTGTAACAACAAGCGATGAAAAAGTTACAGTAGCAAAATTCATCAAAAAATAGGCGACAAATTTTTTAATACGCCCATTTTAGCCAAATTGCACCCCACGTAAATCCTGCACCAAATGTAGCGATGATGATATCATCGCCTTTTTTCAGTTTGGATTCCCATTCCCAAAGCAAAAGCGGAATGGTGGCAGCAGTGGTATTACCGTATTTTTCGATGTTAACCATCACGCGGCTACTATCGATACCCATACGGTGACCTACAGCGTCAATAATTCGAAGATTGGCTTGATGTGGAGCAAACCACGTGATGTTGGGGTCGAGGTTGTTGCGTTTCATCACATCTACAGCAGTATCTGCCATTTTGGAAACCGCCCATTTGAAAACAGGTTGCCCTTCTTGATAGACATAATGCTCTCGAGCGTCGATAGTTTCGTGTGTAGATGGTCTTGCTGAGCCTCCCGCTTTCATGTGCAAATGCACGCGCCCCGCACCATCGGATTTCAACTCTTCATCCAAAACACCAACTTGTTCAGTGGTAGGTTCAATCAATACCGCACCCGCACCATCGCCGAAAATAGGGCTTGTTGCGCGATCGGTATAATCAATAATGGATGTCATTTTTTCGGCACCAATCAAAACGATTTTTTTATACCGACCACTTTCTATGAATTTGGCTGCAGTAGAAAGTCCGTAAAGAAAGCCCGAACAGGCTGCATTGACATCGAATGCAAAGGCATTGCGAATATTAAGTTTATCACAAATTACGCAAGCTGTCGACGGAAAAAACATATCAGGTGTAACCGTACAACAAATCACCAACTCCACCTCTTCGGGTTTGGTATTGGTTTTTTCAAACAATTGTTTAACGGCTTCAACAGCAATATCAGACGTTCCCTTACCTTCACCTTTCAAAATATGACGAGTCTTGATACCGATGCGAGTCATAATCCACTCATCGCTCGTATCCATCATACGACTGAGGTCTTCGTTGGTGAGAACATCTTCGGGAACATACGCTCCAACGCCTGTGATAGCTGCCCTGATTTTGCCCATGATGTTAGTTTTTTTAGAAAAAATAAACTTAAGCCGTAGTGGTTTCGATGGCTTGCTTACCTCTGTACATACCGCAAGTAGGGCAAACGTGATGATATTCAACAGCTGCATTGCAACCTGAACACGTGCTCAATTGAGGCGCGGTTAATTTGTCGTGGGTTCTTCTTTTGCGGGTTCTCGTTTTCGAAAACCTCCATTTTGGATTTGGCATGACGAATAAAAAATTTTAACGTTAAATTCTAAAAAGGACTGCAAAGGTACAAAAAATTTTGCACAATTGCAAATTTTTTTCTGAATTACTTCTAATATCATTTTTTTTCGTATCTTTGCAACTTGCTAATTGTATGCTGTCATGAAACCGGTTGTTTTTATAGTTGGATTATTCTTTTGGATGTGTGGGATTGTGCCTGTTTTCGCTCAATCAAGAGTCCAATATAGTGCCGATGGAGATATGACCAATGTTCCAGGACGCCCAGGCTGGATAAAGATGAGCAGAAATGTGGTTATTTACTATCAAGGGATGAGAATTAACTGCGAGTATTTTGAAGTTAATGAAAGCACACAAGAATTCGAAGCTCGAGACAATCTGCGAATTAGAACCAAAGAAGGTGCAATAATTACAGGTTTAACGCTCACTAACGACCCTAGAAACAACACGTTGATAGTTAATCGAAATGTTGTTTTTACCGATGTAGATTCTACACAACTTTTTACCGATCGCTTAGTCTACAACAGAATTACGGAAGTTTCCACCTACACCACAGGCGGACGAATAATTATGACAGACTCAACGGTATTGACGTCCAAAATCGGCCACTATCATGGCAAAACTCAAGCATTTCACTGCAAAACCGATGTGGTGATTGTAAATCCGAGTTATACCATTCACACCGATACCATGCAAATGGTCAATAATGTGGTTTATTTCTTTAGTCCGACACATGTCTGGACTGACAGCAACTATATGTATTGCGAAAGAGGCTGGTACAAAATCAAAGACCAAATCGCCAGTTTGGTGCAAAATGCATTTATTCAAACACCCGATCACAAAATGTATGGCGACAGCATTTACTACGAAATGGAGATTGATTTTGGCAAGGCGTTTAAAAATGTGACTGTGATTGATAGTGCTCGAGATGTTATTGTTCACAGCGATTTCGCGCAAAGCGACAGACGAATTGGCGAAGCATGGTTTACAGAAAATCCTGTTGCAATTATGATTAACGAAGGCGATTCGCTGTTCATTCGCGGCGATATTTTGCGAATTATTTACGATACGAGCACTAATGATGTGCACCACATGTTGGCTTATCACAACGTGCGATTTTTTCGTGACGATATGCAAGGTGCAGGTGATTCAATGTCGTATGAGGTGAGAGACTCCATACTGACGATGTTTGGCTCGCCGATTGTGTGGAGCGGTAACGATCAACTTACAGCCGACACCATTCGAACTTTTCTGTCGAATAATAGACCCCAATATATGCATCTGTTGAATCGGGCTTTTATCGCTTCAAAAGGGTATTATGAAGGGCATTTTAATCAAGTCAAGGGGTGGAATATGACCGGATTTTTCAACGATAGTTCGGAGTTGGAACGCGTCCGAGTAGATGAAAATGCGGAAACCGTTTATTTTGTCATAGATGATGCCGACACTTCGCTGATCGGAATTTTGAAAGTGAATTCCGAGTGGATGAATATTACTTTGGAGGATCAAGATATTGTTGGAATTTTGTATGTCAACCCCGAAGATGGAGCGATGTATCCCGAATGGGAATTACCTGTAACAGATCGGTTTTTAAGAGGATTTTTATGGCAAGATGATCGTCGTCCTAAATCCAAATTCGATATTTGGACGCAACAAGCACCGCAAGCCTTGCCACCACTGAAAATTCCAGAACGTACAGACATCAGAAGTTCGGAAATGTTGCAGAGAACGGATTTTGAACGATAAAAACGTAGGGGCGGGTTTTAAACCCGCCCCTACAATATGACAATTGATTAAATCTTGTCTTCCGAACTTTTCAAAATATTATACAAAAATTCTTTCGCTCGAAACAATTTTGCTTTCACTGTACCAACCGGTAAATCGAGTTTTTCAGCAATTTCATCATAAGAATATTCTTTGTAATAGCGCAATTCGATAAGAACGCGATAATGCGGTTTGAGTTTTTCAATAATGAGTTTTAGGTTTTCGATTTTTTGGTCACGTATCATCATGGTTTCGGGATCTCGCGCCAAGTCGGAAATTCGCATTTCAAGCCCAATTCGGTCATCACTTGGACGTTCGAGAGGAACAACTTTTACGCGTTTTTTACGCATATAGTCGATGCAATTATTGGTTGCGATACGGAACAACCAAGTGCTAAACGCATATTTGGGCGAATACAAGTGCAAATTATTAAATGCTTTGCCAAATGCTTCGATGGTCATATCATCGGCATCGGTTACACTCCCCGTCATTTTCATCAATCTGAAATACAGACTCTCTTTATAACGGTCCATCAATTGGGCATAGGCACGCTGATCTCCACGTTGCAAGCAGGCAGAAACCAACTCGTAATCTTCGGTTGCTTTGGCCGTTGCAAACTGTGTTGATTGGATGTCATTTATTTCCATGTGATACGTTTGGTGAATAATCCAATGAATAATAAAACGGGCAGCAAAATCAACTTCACTAAATCAAAAACGGGTATCAACAACAAAAAACCGCACTCTTTAAATCGACTCATCATTCGTTTAAAAACAATCCATTGAATTAAGATTTTCAGGAAAAATAGTCCACCAGCAATCATCAAAAAATCCATCGGTATATCAAAAAAACTTGTTTCCGGTAAGAAAAAACATCCGAAAATCAGACCGGAGACAATGTAAAATAAAGCCATAAATAAGTCGTAAAGAAACAATCCGACCCTGTTGATCTTTTTGAATTCTTTGATCAAAACTCGACGTCGAATAGTTTTTTCAAACCACTCGCCAAATGTTGGTTTCAATTGTCCTTTTACAATCGCATCCGGATGAATTTCAATGGCCGTATTGATTTTGGTGGTGGCCTTATTCACAAACATGTTTTCATCTCCGGTGTTCACGTTATAAAACCGAGCAATGCCTTTGGTATCGTAGAATAAAGAGCGATCAAAAGCCAAATTTTTACAATCTGCCGTAAACGAATGACCCGATAGTGCTGCCCGCAAATAATACAGGGTATAAAAAAATGTATCAAAACGAACAAACACATTGATAAATGAAGGTTTTATTGTCATAGTATGATATCCAATCACGATTTTTTTATCTCCTGACAATGCTCTGGACATTCGCGCGATCCATTCGGGCGAAGCAGGACGTGTGGTAATGTTGGATACTAAAATTCGATCGTAAGTAGCGGATTTTATGCCGACAGATTCCGCAAATTTATGACTAACAAAGAAATTTCTCGACCATTCAAAACTAACAACCTTTAAATTTGAGTGTCGTTTTTCAAACTCGTCCATGATATAAGTCAACTCCTTGTCAGACTCGTCAATCACCACAACGATTTCGAAATTAGCATAATTTTGATTTAAAAAAAACGGTAAATTTTGACGCAATTGATCATGTTCGTTACGCGTGGCGATAACTACCGAAATCGGTTGTTTTTGGTCATATAAATCCAACGGTTGTTTGTTGATTTTAATTTTTAAAAATCGAAAATAATATACACATAAAACAACCGTGCAAATAAACAGCATTCCCACTAAAATCGAGGCAAACAAATGATTTTCTAAAAGTTCAAGTATCATAAAAAAACAATTATACAGTTACAAAATTACCGTTTTTTCAAATTTTTTTCGTACCTTTGGAAATTATTTTATCAACATTGCATTGTTATTTCACGATGACTTACCAAATTGACCAATTCGATACCAAAACCTCTGCTCGTGCGGGAAAAATCACGACAGACCACGGCGAAATTTTAACGCCGATTTTTATGCCTGTCGGTACTGTTGGGAGTGTAAAAGGCATTCACCTTCAACATCTTTCTGATGATGTAAAGG
>JAIRRI010000202.1 GCA_031256055.1 Bacteroidales bacterium | reverse complement strand
TACATTTCCGCCGTTAATGGTAATACCTCTGCTACACCAAATCCCTGTTCCGCTGTATCCGTTGGCGGTAACGGTTGCGCTTCCGCCGATGGTTAGACTTCCTGATGATAAAAACATAGCAACATCGTCACTCGTGCCGCCGTTGGAGCGTGATACTGCCGTTACCGCGGCTGTGCCGGAAATATTGGCGTCGCCGCCGATTGATATGCCTTGCAGCCGTCCCGATGCGTTAAGACTGCCGCTCGCCATGGTAAAGCCCTCGCTGGGAACTCGAACGGCAGTTGCATTCCCCTCCGCAACAGTAGCGGATACTACAATATTTCCAATTGTCAAACCGTTCTGTGCGTAAATGGCTTCGCCTGAAGTGCGCGTTACGGATAGCCTGCTGCCGCCGCCCGCGCCGCTGATGGTGAGCCTGCCCCTTGTGCATACGATTCCCCCGTCAATTGAGCGCAAGCCGCTGACAGTAAAGTTTACATTGCCGCCGGCGCCACCATTAGTGCCGCCAACACCGACAAATACTACATTTCCGGTTACATTTCCGTTAAGAATAAAGGTCATATCGCCTTCTCTTTCAAATGCTATTTGCCCGTTTATATTGGCGAGTGTGGCAACGGTAAACGTGCTTGTTGCCGCGTTCCACGTCCAGCCTGTGCCGCTACCGTCTTGAGTAAGGTCGGGAACAACCACTGTGGTGCCGATGGTCAATGTTCCGGTGGTTTGCGCCGCCGCGGGAATTGCCGTTAGCGACAGCACGGTCAGCACAAGGCATACCGCCATCGAGCGAAGTTTTTTGAATTTGGGCGCTACCAAGCCGTTGAGCATTTTGCTTGAAATCCGATGTTTGATTTTGTTTGTCATACTTGTTTTTTTTAATGATTGCTAAATTTATTTGACACTCTATTCTAAAAATAGAATGCAAAGATAATCTTTCGCATCGTAAAAGGTATGACATAGGGTACAAAGTTTATGACATAGAGTACAATTTTTGAATACAGAATTGAGAATGGAAATTTAGGAACTGAAAATCGAAAAATGTTATTTCTGATTTTTCGCAAATTTTCGGTATTCGGCAGGCGTAATACGGTATCTTTCACGAAATTGCCGGTAAAACGTTCGGACGGTGTTAAACCCGCATTCAAAAGCGATAGTTTCTATGGTAATGTCGGAATTTTCGAGCAGGTGTTTGGCTTCGTCTAAACGCAGATAATTGATATATTCCATTGGAGTCTTTCCTGCAACGGCTTTGAGTGCGCCAAAAAGCGAGGTTCTGTTGCTTGCCATTTGAGATGCGATTTCGTTAATATCAATATCGGAAATTGCAAAATATCTGTCTTTGAGCAGAAACTCGCGCAGTTGTAAAACCAATTGCCTCTGTTGTTTATTGCCCGACAGTTGTACATTTTCCTCATCTTTGTTTGTGGACGGAACCAATTGCGTTATCTGTTCATACTGCTTTGTGATCGCATCCAATTCTTCCGCCAAACGGTCTTGTTCTTTGATTTGGAGGTATAATCCGCGATTTTTTTTGATGATGGTTCGGCTGTAGTATATCCATATTCCCAACACCATTGCCAAGAAAAGGCATCCGCCGAGTGCGAACAGAAAATAGTTGCGGTTGCGCTCTTTTTCGGTAATGTGCTTATCCACTTCGTATTGGGTACGAATTTCGTCAAGTTGTTTTTGTATTTCTATTGAGTGAATGGAATCTGTCAAAACTAATATTCGCTCGTATGCTTCAACCACTTCATCAGGTCGTTTCAAAGTGTGCAGGAGTTTTGCTCGGGTTTTTGAAAAATTGAGAATATGTCTGAGAATACCTGTTTCTTCTGCCACAGCCAACCCTTTGTTGGTTGCTTCAAGCGCGTTTTCAAAATCGCCTCGTCTTTGGTAAATAGCGGTGCGATTGACACTAAGTGCCATTTGTACGTTTGGGCTGTTGAAATTCAATGCTTCCAATTTATCGCAATATTTCTCCATCAAGTCGTAGTCTTCTTTGTTTTGGTATAGTCGGATATACATCCTGTACAGGTTTGCTTTGAGCGATGGCGCAGTTTCTTCCTCGTCTTGTTGTTCCATTTTTTTTAAATCGGCATCCCATTGTTTCAGTAGACTTTCGGCCTCATCCAACTTTTTTAAGACTATCGCAGACTGTACGGCATAGAAGTAAGCATCAATTCTTATATCCGTAACAACAGGACTCTTTTTTGCTTCGTTAATTGCTTCTGTGAAAAATTTCAACGCCTCATTTCTTTTGCCCATCTCGATATGAAGCAATCCGAGAAAATGCAAGGCATGGGGCACAGCGTCGGGATAGGCTATCTGTTGAGATTGTTCATAAAAATTTTGGGCAACCAGCAAGGCTTCCTCCTGCTTGCCTGCGTAAAAAAGACTCAATATATAGCCTTTATGTACGTTGCAATAGGACTTCCATTGTTGGTTTTTGTAGAAAAAGTCAATATCTTTTGGCGCTCGAGTAATGACATGATTGTGTTGAAGTTCTTGAAAAAGTTTTAGCAGTAAATTTTCCCTTGCGTTTTTTTCAAAGTTAAGGTTATTTTGCTTTCGCGCCTCCTTTTCATATTGGTCGAAAAACCGGATAACACTGTCTATATTGCGTTCATAGTAAAAAATATATTCTTTTAATTCATAATAAGATTCCAAGCGTGCTTCTCCCCGCAATGTGCTAATCAAGCCTTGTAAAGAATCTCTTTTTTGCCGGACTTCATCTGTTTGTCCCCAAGCTGTTAGAAGGAACAAAGGGTATACAAGGCTAATAAATAATGTGTAAAGGCGTTTCATAGGATGTCTTTTTTGGGTCAACCGTTATGTAAAGATAAGGTTTTTTTGCTATTCATATTATCAATTCTGTTTCTAATTGGTTATTTTGGTCAATGACTGCACTGTCGCTCGCTGGTCACCGATGCGTCGCGAGCCCGAAGGGATTGCGACGCATCTCATAAATACACGCAAAAATACACTTTTTCCTGAAAACTACAAAACTACTCAAAAGGTATTTATTAACAAAATATTATTTTAAAATTTTCATTGCCTAATTTATGTGTTTTTTGTAGTTTTGTAAAATTATTATATTCAAAATGCGTATGTCACTCACTTAATTTTACTGTCGAGAGGGTGGCGTAAACCGCTGTGTCGTTTTAATCTGATGCGTACGCTGCCTACTCTTATGGGCGACTCAATCTGCAAAGGAATGCGATTGTTATCGTCCGAAACCCAAATAAAAAACTCACTTCCATCTACAAAATTTTCACCATCCGAAGTTGCAAATGTGCAAGAAAATTTAAGCGTGCGGAAACGTCCCAATCCGGATACATTTAGTTCCTCTCGTCCAAGAAATCTGTAATGAACTGTTCTTATTGTATCTTTAAGAATCATTTCCAAGGGCATAGGAACGCTTATTCTAAGTGTAGATATATCAGTGTTACGCAAGCGATAAAAAAGCGAAATTACATCTACACTATGCTCTGTGATGGGCATCGTTTTGTGCCTATCTTCGGTATGTCGGTTCACGTTTCGCCAAGTTGAATGAACAACTATCTCAGACCAGTCAAATTTTAGGTCGTTGTTGAAATGATATTTATTTTGACGCGTGCGTTCGGAAAACGTTATGGGAAGCAAGGTTGATACTTCCATAACGGTTGTATAAGTGTCGTTCAAATCGAAAAACCAACGAAAAAACGAGCGACTTCGTCCATGTCCTACAATCGTGAACCGATCTCGCTCTCTTGAAGTCGTAAGAACAACATCTCCAACTTCGGTATTAGGCCACAGCTTGGCGCGATAACTCACAACAAATTCAAGTTTTTCGCCATGCCCGAAAGCTAAATCCGGTCTTTCTGTCTGCGATTTTGCCGGAGTGACAAGTAACAGAGCCATCAAAATAATTAGATTAAATCTCATATCTATGTAAATATAGTATACAAAGATACGAAAAAAAAATGAAATGCTATAAGCATTTCATTTTTTTGCAGGGACAGAGGGACTCGAACCCCCGTCTACGGTTTTGGAGACCGCCATTCTACCACTGAACTATGTCCCTATATCAAGGGCGACCGCGAGGGTCGCCCTTACGGCATACGTTGGGGCAACCCTTGCGGTTGCCCTTATAACGGATTAGTCAAGAATCTCAGTTACCTGACCTGCACCTACCGTACGACCACCTTCGCGAATAGCGAAACGGAGGTTCATGTTCATAGCGATTTCAGCAATCAAGTTAACTTCGATAGTCAAGTGATCTCCTGGCATTACCATTTCTACACCTGCCGGCAACGAGATTTCTCCAGTTACGTCGGTTGTGCGGAAATAGAACTGCGGACGATATTTGTTGTGGAACGGCGTGTGACGTCCACCTTCTTCTTTTTTCAAGATATACACCTCAGCTTTGAAATGTTTGTGCGGTTTAACCGAACCCGGTTTCGCGATAACCATACCACGACGGATTTCGTCTTTGTCAATACCACGCAACAACAAACCTGCGTTGTCACCTGCTTCACCACGGTCAAGAATTTTGCGGAACATCTCAACACCGGTAACGGTTGATTTGAGTTTTTCTGCACCCATACCAATGATATCTACCGGGTCACCGGAGTTGATAACACCTGTTTCGATACGACCTGTAGCAACAGTACCACGACCTGTAATTGAGAACACGTCTTCGATCGGCATCAAGAAATCTTTATCAACGGCGCGCACCGGAAGTTCAATCCAAGCGTCAACTGCATCCATCAATTCAACAACTTTTTCCGACCATTGTGGTTCAAGGTTCAATCCACCCAACGCAGAACCGCGGATAACAGGTGTGTTGTCACCGTCGAAACCTCTTGCAGACAAAGCGTCGCGGATTTCCATTTCAACAAGGTCTAACAACTCAGGGTCGTCAACCAAGTCAACTTTATTCATAAAAACAACCATACGAGGAACACCTACTTGACTCGCCAAAAGGATATGCTCGCGAGTTTGAGGCATCGGACCGTCAGTTGCAGCAACAACGAGGATAGCGCCGTCCATTTGAGCAGCACCTGTAATCATGTTTTTAACGTAGTCAGCGTGTCCGGGGCAGTCAACGTGTGCATAGTGACGTCCGGCAGTTTGGTACTCGATGTGTGAAGTGTTAATTGTAATACCACGCTCTTTTTCTTCAGGAGCGTTGTCGATAGAGTCAAAAGATTTTTTCTCTGACCATCCTTTTTCCGCCAATACCGTAGTGATAGCAGCGGTCAATGTAGTTTTACCGTGGTCAACGTGACCAATGGTTCCAATGTTTACGTGTGGTTTATCACGTTTGAAGGTTTCTTTTGCCATTTTTTTATGTTTTTTAGGTTATTATATGGTTTTATATATGTTGGGCGAACACGTGGGTTCGCCCTTACGTTTTTTCTGTTTTGTAGAGCTGCTGGCGAGAATTGAACTCGCGACCTCTTCCTTACCAAGGAAGTGCTCTACCCCTGAGCTACAGCAGCGTGAGCGGAAGACGGGGCTCGAACCCGCCACCTTCGGCTTGGAAGGCCAACGCTCTACCAAATGAGCTACTTCCGCTTGTTTTAGGGTTGTGGGGGAAGGAGGATTCGAACCTCCGAAGGCTATGCCAACTGAGTTACAGTCAGTCCCCTTTGGCCACTCGGGTATTCCCCCAACATTTTTTTGTTTAAGAACTAATCCTTATTTTGAAATAAACAAGAGCCGATGGAGGGATTCGAACCCCCGACCAGCTGATTACAAATCAGCTGCTCTGGCCAACTGAGCTACATCGGCATAGGCCTTTTTCTCAAAAAAGGACTGCAAAGTTACGATTTTTTTTTGAAATAACCAAATTTTATTTCTTTTTTTTTGTATTCGTTAGTTTATATCAAGAATTTTTCTTAGAAAACTCGCAAATTCAGACTCTTCTAATTCAAAGTATGTTTTTATCATATTTCTAAAAACTTCTTCATCGCCGCCTTTTTCTTTTGCTTCGAATTTTAACATTTCCAAAACACGCTCAACACCCCATTGTTTTTCTATGTATTCGACCAATACAGCCATAACTGTATAGCTGTGATTATACCCATAGTCTTCGGGAAAATCGAATATGTTTATAGGTTCTTTCGGGTTGTTTTCTAAATATCTTATCAACCCTGCTTTTTGTTCTTCATAAGATTTTCCGATAGAACCACCATAATAAGTACAAATGCCCTCTTCAAGCATTGTTGGTGCGGGTGTGATTTGTCGCAAAAGAATATGTATAATTTCGTGAATATTGGCTTCGGCTTTCGCTCCACCGTAAAATACCATTCTGTTTGCGGCGATTTGTCTTCCACCTACGCTAACCGACTGGTAAAAGGGATGCATATCAAAACCAAAATCTTTATTCATTTGTGAAAAACTTGGATATACAAAAAACTCTATCAGTGG
>JAIRRI010000152.1 GCA_031256055.1 Bacteroidales bacterium | reverse complement strand
ACCGTTCGCTTAGACAAGGAAGGTATTGAGCCGATTGCTGACGAACTCAAAAAAATTCAAGCTTTAACTTCACTTGAAGATGCAATTCAATACGTTTTGGCTCAACATCAGCAAGGTTTTTCGCCATTGTTCGGCTTATATGCTGCTGCCGATTTGGAAAACAGTGAAATGAACATTGCTTGGCTCACACAAGGTCGTTTGGGTATGGGCGATCGCGATTATTATTTGGACAATGATCAGCGTTCAATTGATCTGCGTGATGCTTATCAAACTATGCTCACAACAATGTTTGAATTGAGTAATTTTTCGAAAGAGCAAGCTGAAAAAATGACAACCAATGTAATGAAAGTGGAAACCAAGTTGGCTGAAGTTACGATGCCACGCATCGATCAACGTGATCCACACAAAACATTCAACAAAATGAGTGTCGAAAAACTTCAAACGATGACGCCTATCATCAATTGGATGCAATACTTCGAAATGCTTGGCGTTAGCGATGTTAGAGAACTCAGCGTAAGAACCGTGAATTATTTTTCAAACCTTTCGAAAATTTTGAATTCACTTTCGATGGACGAAGTGAAAAGTTATTTAGCATTTAACTGCATCAGCAACGCTTCGTCGTATTTGTCGATGCCGTTTCAAGATGCAAGTTTTGAATACTACGGCAGAGCTGTTCGTGGCACACAAGCCCAACAAGAACGCTGGAAAACAATGGTAAATGTTGTGGATAATATGCTCGGCGAAGCTGTTGGCGAAGAATATGTAAAACGCTATTTTCCTCCGGCTGCAAAAGAACGCATGTTAGGATTGGTTAATAACCTCTTACTGGCATTCGGCGAACGCATTGATAATTTGGAGTGGATGGGCGATGAAACCAAAGAAAAAGCACACGAAAAATTAAGTACATTCAGCGTGAAAATCGGTTATCCCGACAAATGGATCGACTATTCGGCATTGACCATTGATGCTACTGATTCGTATTTTGAAAATATCAAACGTGCAACCAAATTTCATCACGATCGTATGCTTGCTGAAATCAATCAACCGGTTGATCGCGATAAATGGCTGATGAATGCACATACTGTTAACGCATATTACATGGCATCGACAAACGAAATCTGCTTCCCTGCCGGAATTTTGCAACCTCCGTTTTTCTTCATGAACGGTGACGATGCGTTGAATTACGGTGCAATTGGTATGGTGATTGCTCACGAAATTAGTCACGGTTTTGATGATCAAGGCAGCAAATTTGATAAAGACGGAAACCTTTCAAACTGGTGGACTTCTGAAGATAGAGAGCGTTTCAACGAACGCACCAACGTTTTGGTAGAACATTTCAATGCCATTGAAGTAGCTCCGGGCGTATTTGCAAATGGTCGATTGACATTGGGCGAAAATATTTCCGACAACGGCGGTTTGCATGTGGCTTACACCGGATTTCAAAGAACCACACAGTATAAGCAAGACCAACCGCTTCAAGGTTTCACACCTTCACAACGCTTTTTCATTGCGTATGCAACGGTTTGGGCATCTAATATCCGCGAACAAGAAATCTTGCGTCAAACCAAAGAAGGTGTTCACTCGTTGCCAAGATGGCGCGTGAATGGCTCGGTTCCGCATATTGATGCATTCATCAATGCATTCGACGTTCAACCCGACGACGGCATGTGGTTGGCTCCTGAAAAACGCGCAAGAATCTGGTAAATGGCATATATTCTCGGCATAGAATCCTCTTGCGACGATACGTCTGCAGCAATCTTGGAAAATGAACACATTCGTGCGAATTTGATCGCCAATCAAAAAGTTCATGAAGCCTACGGTGGTGTTGTTCCCGAATTAGCATCGAGAGCGCATCAGCAAAGTATTGTTCCCGTTATAGATTCGGCGTTGAAACAAGCCGGACTGACTGCTCGCGATTTGGATGCAATTGCATTTACGCGAGGTCCGGGATTGTTGGGCTCGTTATTGGTAGGTACATCGTTTGCCAAATCCATGAGTTTAGCACTGAATATTCCGCTCATCGAAGTAAATCACTTGGAAGGGCATATCTTGTCCCATTTTATCAAGGAAACCGAAAATTCGCCTGTGCCTGAATTTCCACATTTGTGTTTGCTCGTTTCGGGCGGACACACGCAAATTGTTTTAATCAAAAGTCCGTTTGATATGCAAATTATCGGACGGACTATTGATGATGCTGCCGGCGAAGCCTTCGACAAATCCGCTAAAATCATGGATTTGGGCTACCCTGGCGGACCGGTTATCGACCGTTTGGCGAAAGAAGGTAATCCGAATGCGTTTACGTTTGCAGAACCTCGAATTTCAGGCTACAACTATAGTTTCAGCGGATTAAAGACATCAATTTTGTATTTAATTCGCGATCAATTAAAAATTGACCCTGATTTCATCGAAAAAAATAAAAACGATTTGTGCGCGTCAATTCAGCACACTATTGTGAAAATTTTGATGAAGAAACTATGTTTGGCAGCAAAAGATTTAAACATAAAAACCATTACAATCGGGGGTGGTGTTTCGGCGAATTCCGCTATGCGAAGTGCCATTGTCGAAACCGGTCAACAATTAGGTTGGACGACGTTTGTTCCACCGTTTCAGTACACCACTGATAATGCGGCGATGATTGCTATTGCCGGATATTTTAAGTATTTGGATCACAAGTTCTGCGGATTAGACGTGGTTCCTTTTGCAAGATGATGTTTGATTTTGAAAAAGTTGTAAGGTTTTAGTTAAATTTTGTTAAGTTTTAACACTTTTTAACTTAAAATGCTTTTAACATTCATTTTTTTATCGTAATTTTGCAGTTGAATTCTTTGAACGTTCACAATATATATATCTTAAAAAATAGAAAAAAATGGATAAAATCAAAATTCTGTGGGTCGATGATGAAGTCGATTTGCTAAAGCCTTACGTCTTATTTTTAGAAGCAAAAGATTACGAAGTTTTAATGTCGAACAATGGTGCGGAAGCCTTAGATATTGTGCGTACAGAAAACTTGGATATTGTTTTTTTAGATGAGCAAATGCCGGGACTTTCCGGTCTTGAAACCTTGACGGAAATAAAAAAAATAGCGCCCATGCTTCCTGTCGTGATGATTACCAAAAACGAAGAGGAAAACATTATGGAAGAGGCTATCGGTTCGAAAATTTCCGACTATTTGATCAAGCCTGTTAACCCGAATCAAATTCTGCTTTGTCTGAAACGAAATTTGGAGGGCAAACGCTTGGTTAGCGAGAAAGCTACACAATCTTATCAGCAGGAATTTCGCGAAATCAGCATGAATTTGTCTTCGAAACTGTCGTTTTTGGAGTGGGAGAATTTGTACAAAAAATTAACGCGTTGGACGATCGAACTGTCCAAAACAGAAGATACCGGCATTTTTGAAATTTTACAAGACCAAAAAGATGAAGCGAATGCTTTGTTTGCAAAATATGTTGAAAACAACTATGTAGATTTTCTGAAAGGCAATATTGACGAAGGATTAACGATGTCGCATACCGTTTTAAAACAGCATTTTTTGCCTTTAGTATCGAACGATAAACCAACGTTTTTGATTTTGATCGACAACTTGCGTTATGATCACTGGAAAACCCTCCAACCGCTGATTGAGGAACATTTTCGAGTAGTTTCTGACCGACTTTATATGAGTATTCTGCCCTCTGTTACGCAGTATGCACGAAACAGTCTGTTTGCAGGGCTTTTGCCAAGCGAGATTGAAAAAAAATATCCCAACTTGTGGATAAACGAGGATGAAGACGACCACAAAAATCAATACGAATCTGATTTGTTCAGCGAATTTATTCAACGTCACGGAAAGAAAATGCGATTTACGTTCAACAAAATTTTCAATCAATCGTTCGGAAAAAAAATGGTAGAAAGCATTCCGCAAATGATGGATTCCAAGTTGAATGTGTTGATTTATAATTTTGTGGACATGCTTTCGCACGCCAGCACAGACGTGAATTTGGTGAGAGAAATGACGGAAGGCGAAGAGGGTTATCGCGGTTTGGTTTTATCGTGGTTTGAGCATTCAATGTTGTTTGAATTTATCAAACAATTGGCAGAGAAAAATGTGAATTTGGTTATCACAACCGATCATGGTTCCGTACGTGTGAAAGATCCTGTTCGGGTTAGAGCAGAGCGCGATACAAGTTTGAATTTGCGCTATAAAACAGGTCGGAAATTAGACTATGATCCGGACCGGGTTTTCTTGATCAAAAAACCGGAAGACGGCTATTTGCCGAAGCTCAATGTTTCGTCAAGTTATATCTTTTGCAGAGGTAACGACTTTTTTGTATATCCCAATAATTTCGCCCACTATGCAAACTATTACAAAAATACCATGCAACACGGCGGAATTTCCATAGAAGAAATGTTAATCCCCATCATCATCCTACAAAACAAATAACATGCAGACTTTTGAAAAAGACATCACGAATTTGGAACAACTTCCATCGGTTGCGAAAGAGTTGTTGACAGCGTTTCCACAAGCCCGCGTGTTTGCATTTTATGCTGAAATGGGCGCAGGAAAAACAACGTTTATTAAAGCACTTTGCGAAGAGTTAAGCGCTTTGGATGTCGTGAATAGCCCAACATTTGCAATTATCAACGAGTATAGAACCAAGCATCATCAACCGATTTTCCACTTCGATTTTTATCGTCTCAAAAACCTTCGAGAAGCTTGTGATTTAGGTTGTGAGGAGTATTTTTATAGCGGAAATTATTGTTTTTTAGAATGGGCAGAACTTGTGGAACCTTTGCTCCCACAGCATTTCTTAAAAATAGAAATTGCCGTATCCGATTCAAAAACTCGACGAATTTCAGCAACACAAACAGGTTAAAACATGACTGCAACTCCGTATGACATATTCAATAAAGAGTATCATTGTGCAACAAAATTTGTGCTGGTAGACGAGAATACACGAAAATATGGTTTGCCTCATTTGCTCCAAATGTGTCCGACACTTCAAAATGCCCGAATTATTGAGATTTGCGCCGGAGAACAACATAAAAACTTAGAAACATTCGCACAGATTATCGAACAATTAAGCGAAAACAATGCGGATAGAAAATCGGTGTTAATAAATTTGGGCGGTGGCATGATTTGCGATATCGGTGGGTTTGCAGCAGCATGTTACAAACGCGGTATTGATTTCGTTAACATTCCTACAACATTGTTGGCTATGGTTGATGCTGCTCATGGCGGAAAAACAGGCGTGGATTTTCAAAACTTCAAAAATCAAATCGGCGTTTTTGCTCTGGCAAAACACGTGATTGTTGATGTGGAATTTTTGAAAACACTTCCGAAAATAGAGATCTTATCAGGCTTCGCGGAGATAGTGAAAATGGCATTAATTACAGATATTAATTTTTGGGATGTCATAAAAGATACAGATTTGGAAAATTCACAAACGCTGCAGCCTTTGATAACTGAGGCGATTGAAAAGAAAATGCAAATTGCAAATGAAGATCCAACCGAACAGAATATTCGAAAAATTCTGAATTTCGGACACACATTCGGACATGCTTTTGAAACATTTGCACTAGAAAACGGTGAGGAACTTTCTCACGGACACGCTGTGACAATGGGTATGTTATGCGAACTTTGGTTATCCGAAAAAATATTAAACTTCGACTCTAATCAACGCAACATAATTTCAGAATTTATTTTATCCAAATATCCGAAATTTCCAATTCAAACAGCAGATTTCGAACGGTTGTTCAACATTCTTTTGCAAGATAAAAAAAACAATCGCAGAGAAATCAAGCCTATACTTTTGGAAAAAATCGGACAACCTCAATACGATTTAAATTGCTCACAAGAGCTTTGTTTAGAGGCTTTTCAAGCATACACAACATTTAAAAAAATATGATTTTAAACAAGCGTTTATCTCATTTTTATACAAAAATTGATTTGCCGGCTTCAAAAAGTTTATCAAATCGTTGGTTGGTTCTGAATGCTTGTATGAATTCAAAAATTACGCTTAACAATTTGTCTGAATCCGCTGATACAGCGCTAATGCAAAGTTTGCTAAACAAAATTTCACAATTGATTTTTTCTGAAAATCCGGTTGAAATAGACTGCAAAAATGCCGGTACTGTGCTTCGGTTTTTGACAGCTTACCTTTCTGTAACACCCGGGAAATGGATGGTTATCGGCGATGAACGTTTGTCGGTTCGACCGATTGCCGATTTAGTTGATGCATTAAACACTTTGGGTGCGGAAATTTCTTATGTCAATCAATCGGAGCAACTGCCGCTTATGATAACAGGAAAATCGGAATTTACGCACTCTCGCGTGAAATTGAACATGCTAAAAAGCAGTCAATTTGCATCCGCATTGATGCTGGTGATTTCCAAATTTCCAAACGGATTGCAAATTGATTTTGAAGGCGAAATTATTTCAAAACCGTATGTTGAGATGACCGCTAAAATCCTTGAACAATGCGGTGTTGAAGTCTTTTGTACTGAAAAACACATAATTCTAAAAGGCACACCAAACTATTCATCCGAAATTTTTATGGAGTCGGATTGGAGTGCCGCGTCTTATTTTTACGCATGTGTTGCCCTTTCGGAAAGCGGAACTGTGGAAATTGAAGATTTGTATTCAAAAAGCTTGCAAGGCGATTCGATATTGAAAAAATGGTTTGAAAACTTTGGTGTTGAAACCACGTTTACATCGACAAAAGCCATTCTCAAAAAAATTTCAAAGCCTTTGTTATCCGAATTAGAATTAGATTTCATCAATTACCCCGATTTGGCGCAAACAATGGCAGTGCTATGTGCTGCGTTAAATATTCCTGCACAATTAACGGGTTTGTCATCGCTTCGAGATAAGGAAACCGACCGTCTACAAGCACTTTCGCAAGAATTGAATCAAATCGGTGCAAACAACATTATCGTAAGAAATTCGCTAATCCTCTACAAGCACGGCGAACTGAATTTTTCAAAACCCATCAAAACTTACGGCGATCATCGAATGGCAATGGCATTTTCGGTTTTTTCAGGCTTATACGATCATGTTGAAATCTTGCAACCTGAAGTTGTAAATAAGTCGTTTCCTGATTTTTGGACGCAAATTGGCAAATTAATTAACGATGAGATATAAAATACTTTCTGAAGAGGAACTGATAGAAGAGGCTTTGAATGGCAGTGAAGCACATTTAAATTTGTTGATTTCGATGTACGAGCCATTTATAGTGGAACATATAGGCAGACAAATCAAAAATTACCAAGATTTATTGGATTTACGACAGCATGTTTGCTGCCGAATTGCCAAACAAATTTCCGAAAAAAATTATGTTCACCAAGATAAATTTTCGAATTGGGCCGGAAGCATTATCAAAAACGAAGTAAATAATTACTTTCGACGAAAAAAACAAGGCGTTATTCTGCACTATTTTTCATCGGATTTTTTGGATGAATTAACCGAAAATCACTTAATAGCAGCCGAAGATACACTGGCCTTAACTCCAAATCTGTCGTTTTATGTGGATCGATTGCCCGACGAACAGGCCGCTGTTATCAAATTAAAATGTTTTCATGACAAGACATTTAGAGAAATTTCAGAATTGCTAAATGTACCGATTAACACGGTTATGGGGCGTTATCGCTACGGTATTGAACGGATTCGGGAAATGATGGTGAAATAAACCCATAATTCATAATTTTTTCGTATCTTTGCAAAAAAACAAATTATGCGGTTATTGCAAAGTACATACATGTGCACACTTTTCCTTGTTTTGTTACTTTGTAATAAGGCTGGAGCACAAGATGTACCGTACAAACATCTGATATTTTTAGAAGCTGGGGGACTTGCAGGAATCGGTTCGGTAAATTATCAATACGACATGTCGCTGAGCAATGATTTTTCGCTTGGATTTAGAGGTGGATTTGGAACGGTGCATTTGAAAGATTATCGTTTGAAATTTAATCCGGATTTGATTTTTCCGTTTTCGATTCAAGTGTTATATGGAAAAATTCATCGTGCTGAAATGGGCGTTGGGCAAACGATTTCGAATTTTCAAACGGCAAATTTGAGAAGAAATCCGATTCACACACGAACGACAAATTTCAACACCACATTTACTTTGGGTTATCGATTTGATCATCATAAAATGAGATTATTTTATCGAATTGCTTACACGCCATACATCGAAAAAAACAAACATTACAAACATTGGGGAGCCATCTCAATAGGTTATGCATTTAAGTAAAAAAATAGGGATTTTTTTGATAGCAACATTGATTTTTTTCTGTTGCAAAAAAGAAAGGTTTGTTATTGAAAACCTTAGTGGAAACAGGATACACATTGTTGGTCATGCCGGCATGGGATTTCATAATTTGCTTCCAAAAAACAGTTATGAAGCCCTTATGAAAGCTCTCAATCTCGGTGCAGATGGCGTGGAAATGGATGTTCAAATGACCAAAGATAGTGTTTTAGTTTTGTTTCACGATGAAGATTTATCACCGGGAAGCAACATGAGAGGCCGAATATATGACTATACTTGGAGCGAATTACAACATGCCTATCATGTGAAAGTCGGTTCTCCTCTGACTTATTCCTTAATTTCGCTTGATGAACTTTTTTCCAATATTCCGAATTTACATCGATACAGTTACACATTCGATAACAAGCTTCACCCAATTTCAGAATACGATAGCCTTTCCGCTGAAGCCTATATAAACACTCACATAAATGCCTTAATTCGAATTGTAGAGAAATATGATTTAAGCAAAAATGCAAACATCGAATCTTACAATACCTATTTTCTGACCACCTTGAAACAGAAAAAACCAAATTATAGACTATTTGCTTATCTACCGTTTGATGAAGGTCTAGAAATAGCTTTAGCATTGGACTTATATGGCATAACTATCGAATCGGCACGTATTACCAAAGAGCAAGTTCAATTGGCACATCAACACCACATTCGAAGTGCTGTATTTGATGCGAATTCCAATGGTAAGAATATAGAAGCCATAAGAAAAAGTCCGGATATTATTCAAACCGACAGATTGGAGCATTTGTTAAAAACGCTCAGATAGAGAAAAAACTTACTTTTGTCGCTATTCTTATAGTATTTTCAAGCAAAATGGAAAGGGGGTGTACGCAATACACCCCCTACCATAGATAATCAGAATCAATTTTAATTGTATTCTGCAATAACATCTTTCACTTGTTCGGGCGACAATTTTCCGTAGGCTTTTTCGCCAACATACACAACAGGCGCTAAACCGCAAACACCTACACAACGCAAACAGTTGATCGAAAACTTGCCATCAGGAGTAGTTTCGCCTACTTTAATGTTGAGTTGTTTTTTAAATTCATCCAAAACTTTTTCTGCACCTCGCACGTAGCAGGCCGTTCCGGTACAAATTGAGATTGGATGTTCGCCTTTTGGAGTCATTGTGAAAAACGAGTAGAATGTTACAATACCGTAGACTTGCGCCAAAGATATATTCAACTCGTGTGCAATCACTTCTTGCACTTCGGCAGGAAGGTAACCCAAAGTTCCTTGTACTTTGTGAAGCACGTTGATTACTTCACCTTTTTCATTATTAAAGCTCTTGCAAATCGCTTTAATTTGCTGTACTTTATCGTTTGATAATTTTAATTTTGCCATGATGTTTAGGATTTAGTCGAGTTCAATTTCTTTTTTACTTTTGTCGAAATAATGGGTATGCAACAATTCGTGTGCTTTATGACCACCAGGTTCTCCCAAAAATTCTTCGTACAATTTTTTGATGTACGGATTTTCATGCGATTTGCGAAGTTTTTTATCTGCATCTTCAGCATAAAGTCCAGCCGAACGTCTTTTCAAAATTTCGAAATTATTACCATGACTGTAAGGTTGTCCACCGCCCCCGATACAACCACCCGGGCAAGCCATAACTTCGATAGCGTGGAATTGCGATTTTCCGGCACGCACGTCTTCTAAAAGTTTGCGCGCATTCGACAAACCGTGAGCAACGCCGATTTTTACCATCAATTTTCCATCGAAATCTATTGCAGCTGAACGAACGCCCTCCATACCACGGAGTTCCTCGAAATCAACTTTTTTCAATGTTGTTCCGGTAAATACTTCGTAAGCCGTACGTGTTGCGGCTTCGATAACGCCTCCGGTAACACCGAAAATAACGGCAGCACCTGTAGATTCACCAAGTGGCGTATCGAAATCTTCGCCAACCAAGTTTTTGAAATCAATATTCGCTTGTTTGATTAATGCTGCCAATTCACGAGTTGAAAGTACAATATCCACATCAGGATTTCCGTTCACTTCGAACTCGTCGCGTTGACATTCGTATTTTTTCGCCAAGCAAGGCATGATGGAAACCATCACTAAATCCTCGCGTTTCAAACCGATTTTATCGGCATAATACGTTTTGGCAACCGCTCCGAACATTTGTTGTGGCGATTTTGCTGTTGATGGAACATCTAACAAATCAGGGAAATTCGTTTCAAAGAAATTTACCCAACCCGGGCAGCAAGAAGTTAAAATCGGCAATTTCACCGATTTATCGCCATTCAAGAAGCCGTTGATACGTCCTAAAAGTTCCGTACCTTCTTCCATAATGGTAAGGTCAGCAGCAAAATCCGTATCGAATACAGCGTTGAAGCCCAAACGGCGCAAAGCGGCAACCATTTGTCCGGTAACTCTTGCTCCCGGTTCTGTGCCGAATTCCTCGCCCAAAGCTACGCGAACAGCGGGTGCAGTTTGTACAATCACGGTTTTCGTTGGATCAGATAGTGCACGAATTACTTTTCCGGTATGATCGACTTCGGTCAAAGCGCCTGTCGGACATGCTGTAACGCACTGTCCGCAATACGTACATGGAGATTTTTCCAAATCCATTTCAAACGCAGGCGCAACAACGCTCGGAAATCCGCGATTAATCGCCGAAAGTGCACCAACTGTTTGCACTTCGTTACACATCATTTCGCAACGACGGCACATCACACATTTATCCACATCACGAACGATCGAAGGCGACGTATCTTTACGATAAGTCGAATGTTCACCTTTGAATGGAATCTCGCGAATGCCTAAGCGTTGAGCCAAGTCTTGCAATTCGCAGTTTCCTGCTTTTTGACAAACCAAACAGTCTGCAGGGTGGTCTGAAAGAATAAGTTCAACCACAGTACGACGTGCATTGATCACGCGCATGCTGTGTGTATGAATAATCATACCGTGTTCGCAATCTGTAGCACAAGCAGGTGCCAAGTTTCGGCGACCTTCTATTTCCACCACACACACACGACATCCGCCCGGTTTGTTTTCGATGTTCATGCCATCGATCGAAAAATAGCACAGCGTTGGAATCTCAATGCCGTACTCACGAGCTGCTTTAAGCACTGTCGTACCTTTCGCAACTTCGATTTCTTTATTGTCTATAATTAATTTGATTGTTTCCATTTACTTAGTGATGATTGCGTTAAACTTACATTTTTCGACACATGCACCGCATTTGATACACAGATCTTGCTTAATGGTGTGCGGTATTTTCTTTTCGCCTGCAATAGCGTTCACCGGACAAACGCGAACACAAGCCGTGCAGCCCACGCATTTTTCCTCAATGATGAAGTATTGCATCAGATCTTTACATTGACCTGCGCAACATTTCTTTTCCATAACGTGCTCAACGTATTCGTCCCAAAAGTTCTCAATCGTAGAAAGTACAGGGTTTGGAGAGGTTTGTCCCAATCCGCAAAGTGACGTGTCTTTAATAACTTTGCTCAAATTACGAAGTTTGTCGAGGGTTTCCATGGTGCCTTTGCCTTGTGAAATTTCGTCCAACATTTCATATAGACGTTTGTTACCAATTCGGCAAGGCGAACATTTTCCGCAAGATTCTTCAACGGTAAATTCCAAATAGAATTTCGATACGGCAATCATACAACTGTCTTCGTCCATCACAATCATACCACCTGACCCCATCATAGAGCCTGCTGCAAGAAGGTTGTCGAAATCAATTGGTGTATCCAAATGTTTTTCAGTTAAGCAACCGCCCGAAGGACCTCCTGTTTGAACGGCTTTGAATTTTTTACCGTCTTTGATACCACCGCCAATTTCGTAAATAACTTCGCGCAAGGTGATACCCATCGGCACTTCAATCAAACCAACGTTGTTGATTTGTCCGGCCAACGCAAACACTTTGGTTCCGCGAGATTTCTCGGTTCCGATGGTTGTAAACCATTCTGCACCTTGATTGATGATAACAGGGATATTTGCAAATGTTTCTACATTGTTTACGCAGGTTGGTTTGCCCAAGTAGCCCGATACGGAAGGGAAAGGAGGTTTGAATGTCGGTTCGCCGCGCATACCTTCCATAGAGTGAATCAACGCTGTTTCTTCACCGCAAACGAAAGCGCCTGCACCGTAGCGAATTTCAATTTCAAAATCGAATCCTGTACCTAAAATATCTTTGCCCAACAAGCCGTAATCGCGAGCTTGGTCAAGTGCAATTTTCAAACGTTCGATTGCCAAAGGATATTCAGCGCGAATATAAACCAAACCTTTGTTTGCGCCAATCGCGTAACCGCAAATTGCCATCGCTTCAATAATCGTATGCGGGTCGCCTTCCAAAATCGAACGATCCATGAACGCGCCCGGGTCACCCTCGTCAGCGTTACATACCACATATTTTTGTTCGCCCGGCACTTTGTGTGTGATTTCCCATTTCAAACCTGTTGGAAATCCTCCACCACCGCGACCGCGAAGTCCGGACTGCTTAATGATATCGATCGTTTTTAACGGATCTAACTCCGTTAAACACTTTCCCAGAGCACCATAGCCGTCGCGAGCAATATACTCGTCGATGTTTTCCGGATCGATAAATCCGCAGTTGCGTAGGGCTACACGGATTTGTTTCATGTAGAAACCCATGTGTTTTGAGTCGGAAATGTGCTCTTTAGTTGTTGGATCTTCGTAAAGTAAACGATGAACTTTACGACCTTTGATGATGTGTTCTTCCACGATTTCGCGCGCATCTTCGGGCGTCACTTGCGTGTAGAATGTGTTGTCAGGAAGCACTTTCACGATAGGGCCTTTTTCGCAAAAGCCGAAACAACCTGTGAAAATCACCTGAACTTCGTTTTCGAGACCTTTGTCTTCCACGATTTGACGCAGATTAGTCAAAATCTCATCAGCTTGCGAGGCTTTACATCCGGTACCACCGCAAACAAGTAAGTGCATTTTGTAGTTTGCCATATTTAGGTTTTATTTGATTTTTGGATGCAAAGATACGCAAAAAAAACGAAACAAGCAAGCAATGTTTCGTTTTTTTATTTGCGTTTAACGATTATAAACTTCGAATCATTTCCGTAAACAAAACCGTCATCTTTTTTGCAGCTTTTCCGGCGGCTTCTACAACATCGTTTTCGTCATTTATAAAATCGTGTGTAAAGTTAAATCCTTCGTTGGTGATAACCGACATGCCGAATACACGCATGTTTCCGTGGCGCGCAACAATCACTTCCGGAACGGTTGACATACCCACGGCATCACCGCCAATCACTCGAAAATACTTATATTCCGCAGGGGTTTCATAAGATGGTCCTGTTCCACCAACATAAACACCTTCTTGCAAGGAAACACCTTGCTGTTCGGCTATTTTTTTACAGGTTTTAATTAAGTCTAAATCGTACGGACGTGTCATATCGGGAAATCGAGGACCAAATTCTTCCAAATTCTTTCCTACCAAAGGATTTGGCATCAAATTAATTTGATCTTTGATAATCATCAAATCCCCTACCCTGAATTCCGGATTGATACCACCCGCAGCATTCGAAACAAATAGTGTCAAAATTCCAAGTGCATTCATCACACGTATCGGTAACGTTACTTGATCCATCGAATACCCTTCGTAATAATGAAAACGTCCTTGCATCGCCAGCACAGCTTTTCCACCTAATTCACCATAAATGAGATTGCCCTTATGCCCTACAGCTGTGGATTGCATGAAATTCGGAATAGTGGAATACGGCAACACAATCGGGTTTTGAATGTGTTCTGCCAAATCGCCTAAACCGCTGCCTAAAACAATGGCCACATCAGGAATTTTGGGTAATTTCGATTTAATGAATGTTGCGGATTCTTTGATTTTTTCTAAATAAGTCATGGTTTTTTAGTTATTTGGTGCAAGGTATAAGGTACGGAATGGGTTTTATTCGTACCTTTTTATCCTTTTATAATTTTTGCGGCTTCAATAGCATTATCAATAATGGTTTGACGACCATTTACAAAACGATTCTTCATCAATATTTTTCCGTTGCAAATAAGTGTATCCACCGTCGAACCATTGGCTGCATAAACTAGATTCGCAATCGTATTGTGATTGGGTGTGAACGAAGTTTGGTTCAAATCTATCAAAATCAAATCTGCTAAATAGCCTTCTTTTACAAGGCCTGCATTGATTTCGAATGTTTTTGCTCCATTCACGGTGGCCATATCTAATGCTTCTTTTTCGGGCAATTTTGTAGGATCAAATCGCCACGCTTTTTGCAATAACGATGCCAATTTCATCCCTTCGGTCATATCCAAATTATTCGATGAGGCACAACCGTCCATACCCAAACAAACCGTGATGCCTTTTTGTTTCATCTCTTCGTATTTGAACTCGTAGCCGGACGCTATTTTCAGATTCGACTGCGGATTGTGAACCACCTTAACATCATAATCTGCCAAAATTTGTATGTCTTCATCATCTATCCAAAGCATATGCGCCAGCGATAAATTCGGTGATAAAACACCCAATTTGTGCAAATATTTCACCGGACTTAATCCAAAATCTTTGATAGAATTTTCGTATTCTTGACGCGATTCTGCCAAGTGCGTGTGCATGATGAGTCCGTTCGCTTTCGCGAAATCGGCAGACCATTTAAACAATTCCGCAGATACCGAATAAATCGCGTGTGGTGCGACGGAGTAGCGAATTGTGGAATCAAACACTTGAGAAAGTTTCAAGTTTTCTTCCGTCATGCGTTTGGCTTTTTCAGCCCGTTCGGGTTCAAAAAAATCGAAAATGGTGTCTGTAATCATCGCACGAAGCCCCATTTCGGAAATCGCTTGATACGCCATTTTCGGACGAAAATACATATCGTTGAAGCAAGTTGTTCCGGTTTCAATCATTTCCAAACACGCCAATTTTGTTCCCCAATAAATCGTTTCATCTGTATGTCTAGCTTCTGCCGGCCAAATTTTTTCTTTGAGCCAGCGCTCCAACGGCAAATCTTCGGCAAGACCTCTAAACAGCGTCATCGCAGCATGTGCATGTGCATTTACAAAACCGGGAAAAACTGCTTTTTTGTAGCCATCAATAATTTCATCAGCGTTAACCTGTAAGCCTTGCCCTATTTGGCGAATAAGCATCCCATCAATAAATATATCAGTCGGTTTTTCGTTAAGTTGTACGTTGCGAATTAGAATACTCATATCCATATATTTTTGCAAAGATACAAAAAAAAAACGAAACGCTTTCGCGTTTCGTTTTTCAATTAGCAATTGAACATTATTTCACTGCCAAGTTACGTTGGTTTTCGATTACATTTTTGAATGCATATAAACCGGCTTCTGTCAGCGCAACAACGCTACCATTTGGCATTTGCACATGTGTGTTATTAACACAAACGAACAACGGTTGAACGCCATCTTTAGTTTCAACTGACCAAGATTTTTCAGTTTCGTTGAACAAGAACGATACAACCTCGTTGGTTTCTTTGTTCGTGATCTTGTGTCCTGCAGGTGTTGTTTCTACTAAGAAAACACCATTTTCGGTTTCAATTTCTTGAGAGTTGTAGGCAATCGGATTCGAGTCTGTCCAAAATTCAATAGTGTTAAGAATAATAGCATCAATAAACATAACAACTCCGTAAACAGGAACGATATTTAACACCCAATATACAAGATTGTTGATGAATTTGTTCACAGTCAAATTTTGATTCCATTCAATAACTTTGTTAAATAATTTGAACGAACCTAAACAGGATTGGAAGAGAATTGACGATGCCAATGCGATGGCTACTAATTTTGTAATTGCTTTTGTTTTCATGGTAATTTGGTTTTATGGGTTAATATTGGTGCAAAGATACAAATAATTTTTCATTTTGAAAAACATATTTGTATTTTTTTTTCAACAATTGTGAATAAACAATGTAGGGGCGAGGTATACCTCGCCCCTACTGCAATAGATTTTCTTATTCCTCGCGCTTACCAAGTTGTTTGTCCAATGCATACAAGCCGGCAGAACTACTTTCGATTTTTTTAAGTATTTCTATAATTTTACGGGCAGTATCTTCTTCTTCCACTTGTTCGTCAACAAACCATTTCAACATGCTTTGCGTAGGATAATCTTTCAATTCGATGGCCATGTCCATCAGTGCATGAATCTTTTTTGTTACAATTTGTTCGTGCATTAATGTGTCTTCGAAAGCGTCTTTAGGAGAACTCCATTCTTGTCTGACTGATTCAATCGGCATCAATGTGACTTTTCCGCCCATCTCTCCGATGAATTTCATAAAGCGAGTAGCATGTTCAAATTCTTCCTTTGCTTGTTGTGCGAACCAGGAGGCCATACCTTCATACCCTTTATCATCCATATCATAAGACATGGATAAGTATAAATAAGCTGACCATAATTCTGCATTAGCCTGTTGGTTTAATGCTTTTTCTATTTTTTTTTCTAACATAACTGTAAAATTTATTTAATTAATTAATAACATCGAAAAACGGGGCTTTTGAGAAAGCCCCATTTTAATCTCCATATACAAATATTCCTAAAACCTCAAAAATGCTGAAGGTTTGGTAGCGCACAACGGACAATTATTCACTCCTTCGAGGGTATCAAACAGGTCGCCGCACTTTGGGCAGACATACCATACCGATGCTACGCCTTCATCGCTTCCGGTTGCCATTAAGATTGCCAACGCTTGGGCATATAACCTGGCGTGTGTGGCTTCGGAGTCTCGCGCCCATATGAAAGTCGTAATTGCCCTTTTGCTTTTTTCGGCCTCGGCATCAGCTAAAAATGCTGGATACATCACTTCAAATTCGTACGTTTCGCCTTCGATGGCTGCCTGAAGATTTTCAGCTGTGGTGTTTACCGTTGGCGCATCGGGAGCCGGATTAAACGCCGGTTCACGCAACTTCGCCAATACCGCGTTGTGGTTCTTCACATGGATGGCTTCAGCTTCTGCAGCGGCAGCGAACATCCGTGAAATGTTGGGAAAACCCTCTTCGGCTGCTCTAACTGAGTACGCCAGATAGGTAGCACTGGCATTGGTTTCACCTGTGATTGCCGCTTTCAGGTTTTCGATGGTTTTTTCGGGTTTCGGACCTCCGCAGGATACGGCAAGAACTGCAGCTGAAACCAATACAACTGTTAATTTGAATACTTTTTTCATTTTTTTGTTTTTTTTATTGTTGAACGTTAAAAATTATTTATTTATATACCAATCATGTATGTATATACCAACGTGCCTCCCATGTATCCGGCGGCACCTGTCAGTAATGCAGACACTATATAAAACAACAGTCCGACAAAGCGGAACGTTTTTCCGGCTTGTTTTTTGAAGCGAACAAGCAGGTAGAAGAACGAAGTTGCCAATAGCGACACGGTAGTCATTATGGCAAACAACACATGCAGATTTCTTACCTCAAGGGCTTTCCCCGAAAGGGTTGAGGTAAACAGAAAGCCCGTAAGCAACGCCAATAGGGCTGATGCAGTGGCAAAATAGAGCAACAGCTCGCCGCTCGACAATTTTTTCGGATCGGATTTGCCAAAGAAAAAACGAACGGTTTCAAGCATTGCGCCCACCATCGTCAAAGCGATTGGAAAGTGGACAATCATTGGGTGTAAATGGCCGGTATCAAACATTTTTTTTAGTCTTAAAATTTTTATTGTAAAAATAATCAACATTTATTAATTTATTACTTGCCTAATTTGCTTTCAACCTCTTCTTTTGAAAGTTTTTTAGTACAGAAATACCAATCGAAACATGTAATACCGTCTTCACCGTCCATTCTCGATTTTGCCGCACCACATGAGCCTGCAGGTGGAACAATTACATCGTCACCCGGACGCCAATCTGCAGGAAGAGCAATTCCGAAGTTGTCTGAAGTTTGAAGTGCAATCAGCACTCTTTTGATTTCATCGAAGTTACGTCCTATCGACAGCGGGTAGTAAATAATTGTGCGGATGATGTTCTTCGGGTCAATGAAGAAAACTGCACGCACTGCTTTTGTTGAGCTTTCGCCCGGTTGTAGCATTCCATAACGTTTCGAAACTTCCATCGTGATGTCTTCAATCAGAGGGAAAGTTACTTCGACATCTTTCATACCTCTATACTGAATTTTTTCCTTGATGGAACGAAGCCATGCAATATGGCTGAACAAGCCGTCAATTGAAAGACCTACAAGCTGGCAGTTCAGAGCATCAAAATCTTTTTGCATCGAAGCAAAAGTCATGAACTCTGATGTACAAACAGGCGTAAAGTCAGCAGGGTGGCTGAAAAGGATTTTCCATTTTCCCGAAAAATCTGACGGGAAATTGATGTTACCTTGAGTGGTAATTGCTGTGAACTCAGGTGCCGCATCCCCGATGCGAGGCATTTGATAAGTTAAATTTTCCATTTTTTAAAGTTTTTAAAGTTTATAGTTTATTAATTATTCTTTTACTTAATTGCTATTTGTATTGAAATCCTCTTGATGTCATCTGAATGTTTAAATAATTTTTCTTTCAGGTGGTTTCTTATCAGTGTTGTTAATTCCGGGTCAATATAGTCTATTATTTCATTGTTCTTGAACACGTGGTAGTGCTCGTAAGCAGTAATATCATAAAAACACTTTCCATTTGGACAACTCAATTTAGCTACTAAACCTGCTTTGCAAAACGAATCTAAAATACGATAGATAGTTGATAGAGTCATTTCCGGACTTTTTTTATTTACTTCTGCAATAATATCATCTATTGAGCTATGACCTAATCCACACATTATTTCGTAAACCATTATGCGTTGCGGTGTTGCTTTTAGTCCAATCTCATTTAAAATTTCACAAGTTTTCATCACAATGTTACCAAATTTTCTGCAAATTTAATAATAGTTTTTTGCATTTGCAAATTTTTTGTAATAAAGTTATTAACAGTTTTCATTCTTTTTATATAAAAATCTGAATTATAGCACAATAAAAAAGCCCCAATCTTTCGATTGAGGCTCAGGGCGGCGTCTACCTACTCTTCCACCCGGTTAGGGCAGTACCATCGGCGCAATCAGGCTTAACTTCTCTGTTCGGAATGGGAAGAGGTGGACCCCGACGCGTTTGACACCAAATATGGTGATTAATAGTGAACGGTTGTTCACATTAATAAATCTTTGACACTTCAATTGAGTTTTCAATGGTTAAAGGTTAACGGTTAAGGGTAAAAGGTTTTTCACCTTTAACCTTTGGCCTTTGACCCTTTACCTTATCAAATCAATTGACCGATAGACGTGTAATATGAACACAACAGCTTCTAAAGAAATTCTACGGGTAATTAGTACTACTCGGCTTTGACATTACTGCCTTTACACCTGTAGCCTATCAACGTCATCGTCTTTAACGACCCTTAAAAGAAATCTCATCTTGAGGTGAGTTTCGTACTTAGATGCTTTCAGCACTTATCTCATCCATACGTAGCTACCCTGCGGTGCGGCTGGCGCCACAACAGGTACACTAGAGGTATGTCCGACTCGGTCCTCTCGTACTAGAGTCAGGTCCTCGCAAATTTCTAACGCCCATAACAGATAGGGACCGAACTGTCTCGCGACGTTCTGAACCCAGCTCGCGTGCCACTTTAATCGGCGAACAGCCGAACCCTTGGGACCTTCTCCAGCCCCAGGATGTGACGAGCCGACATC
>JAIRRI010000102.1 GCA_031256055.1 Bacteroidales bacterium | reverse complement strand
CGGCATAAAGCAAACCGGCATTGTCCGCACGGTCGAACACAAACTCAAAGTTTTTGTTTTTTGCAACTTTTTCGATAGACGAATACACCCTGTCTTGAATCGGACGAAGCATTTCCTGACGTTTTCTGAACAAATCACCTTCAGCGCCAAAACGGCGTCTTTGCAAATCTTTGGCTTCGCGTTCTCTTTCGATGATTTCGTTTTCGCGTCTTCTGCGCATATCTTCCGACAATAGAGGAGCTTCGGCTTGAAATCTTTGGAACAATCTATCAATTTCTTGAAAACGCTCTTCAATTTCTTTTTGCCATTTGATTGATAAATCGTCGATTTCTTCAATAGCCGCATTGTATTCGGGAATATTGCTTAAGATATATTCCGAATCTACGTAAGCAAAACGTACTGCTTGTGCACACAACAGACTTGCTGCGAGTGCGAATACTGTGGTAATAACTAATTTTTTCATGATTTGCGAGTTTTGATTAATAACTTAGTTGCAACCAACGCCGAGCGGAGGTATTGTATATAACGTTCTTACAAAAAGTGTGCCAAACTTTTCGAAAGGTTTTGCAAAGATACAAAAAAAATCACAATTTAAACACTTTTTCCAACTTTTTTGTATCTTTGCAAAAAAAAACGAATGATTGAAGACTTAGACATAGAATTTCAGGAAGATGAACAAGATCTTTACGAACATCACCGATTTGTTGTAGATAAAGGACAATCGCCGCTTCGTATTGATAAATTTTTGCAAATTCATTTGAAAAATGCAATTCGCAACAAAATTCAAAATGCGGCTCACGCCGGAAATATCTTGGTAAACGATAAACCTGTGAAGCCCAACTACAAAGTGAGACCGAACGATGTAATCAGTGTCGTAATGTCGTATCCGCCAAACGAAACAGAGATCGTTCCGGAAAATATTCCACTCGACATTGTTTACGAAGATGCCGATATTTTGATTGTGAATAAATCGCCGGAAATGGTTGTTCATCCGGGTTTTGGCAACTGGTGTGGCACGCTGGTGAATGCTTTGGCTTATTATTTTCAAAACAATGGGCTGGACGTGCCCAGCCCCTACTTAGTGCATCGTATTGATAAAGGCACGTCAGGGCTTTTATTGGTTGCCAAAACGGAGACTGCACAAACATTTTTAGGCAAACAATTTTACGATCATACGGTTGAACGGAAATATTGGGCACTCGTTTGGGGCGATTTTCAGGAGGATGAAGGCACGATTGTCGGAAATGTGGGACGTAGCCTCAAAGATCGAAAAGTCATGACCGTATTTCCCGATGGTGATTATGGTAAACATGCTGTGACGCATTACAAAGTTTTGGAACGTTTTGGCTATGTAACACTCATTGAGTGCGTGCTTGAAACCGGTCGTACGCATCAAATTCGTGCGCATTTGCGCTATATCAAACATCCGTTATTCAACGATGCAACTTACGGTGGCGATCAAATTCTGAAAGGCACGATTTACACCAAGTACAAGCAATTTGTTCAAAATTGTTTTGAAATGATTCCTCGTCATGCGTTACACGCAAAAACGTTGGGGTTTATTCATCCGACAACAAAACAAAAAATGAATTTTGATTCCGAGTTACCTGCGGATTTTGCAGGGGTTTTGGAGAAATGGAGAAACTATTCGAAAGTGCTACCGACTGAAGATTAGAATTATAGGCTAAACTACCTGTTTCGCCACATCGTCTCGCGAAACTAAGATAGTTTCTTTCGAAATCAATTCAATGTCGGATGACCAAAAATCGTCTTTCACAGGTTCTTGTTTGTTATAATCGGTAGATAAATACTTTTTGCTGCAATCCGAAAATATAGTTACCACGTTGGCATCGGGATTTTCCTGTTGTAATTTTACAGCGCCCAAAAAGTTTCCGCCCGACGAAATTCCAACGCCTAAACCCAACACTGTCGCCAATTTTTGCGCCATAATAATCGAATCGCCATCATCTACTTCAACAATTTTATCCAATTGATTTAATTTCACAATCGACGGAATAAACTCGTCGGAAATGCCCTGAATACGATGTTTTCCGACACAATAGCCCGTTGACATGGTTGGCGAATTCGAAGGTTCGAGCGGATGCGCTTTGGCATTCGGATTGCGTTTTTTCAGATATTCGTTTACACCCATCACCGTTCCGCCTGTACCAACGCCGGCTACAAAAATTTCGGGAATTAAACCTATGCTATGCAATTGAGCCCAAATCTCGGGACCTGTTGTTTTAAAATGTGCTTCACAATTCAATGTATTGTCAAATTGACGCGGTAAAAATACACTCGGCTGATTTTTTGCCATATCTTCCGCACGCGAAATACTACCCAAAAAGCCGCCTTCTTCTTTCGATACTAAGCGAATTTCAGCACCGTAACTGCCAATAAGCGATATGCGTTCTCTGCTCATCCAATCGGGCATATAAATTACTACAGGATGTCCCAAAGCGCGACCTTGCGCCGAAAATGCAATACCGGTGTTGCCACTGGTGGCTTCAACAATGTGATCGCCGGGTTTAATCCATTCTTCCGCATACGATTTGCTCAAAATGTGAAAAGCCATGCGGTCTTTAATGCTTCCGCTGAAATTGAAATACTCTAATTTGGCAAAAATCGTGTTTATTTTACCTTTGTATTTGTAGGTGATTTTCACCATGGGCGTGTTGCCGACTAATTTGCCGACTTCGGCGATTTTTTGGTGTGGTGTCATGTGGGCTGGTATTTTAATTTTTAATTTGCAAAGATACGCATTATATTCTAATCTTGAATCAAAACAATTTCAAAATTCAATTTTTTTTCGTATCTTTGCAAAATAGGAATGTCGAATTTTATCATAAAAACAGTTATGTTAAAAAAATACTTTTTTTTGTTCGTTTTCATTTTCCCTGTGATGATATTTGTTGCCAATGGACAAAATACCGATATCGTTTCAAAATTCAAACACCTTCCTATACAAAAACTTCTTGATACGGCGAATTATCATTATGATAAAAGCAGCTTTGATACGGCTTTGGCTTGTTATACCTTGTTTATTAATACAGCTTCAAAAGATACAGACCTTTCGCAACAGCAAAAAATGATTGAGGCGCTTAATAAATCCGGGATCATTTATTGTTATAAAGATGATTATTTCGGTGCCTATAAGTTTTTTACGAGTGCATTGCTTTTGGCCGAAAGATTTAACGATGTGCGATATCAGGCTAGGATTTTACTGAATATAGGAAACGTTTATGCCCGTTTTAATAAACATGATATAGCAGAATCATACTATTCAAAGGTATTACAATTGAGCGAGGAAGCAGCATGTATTGTTCTTGCATTGAATAATTTGGGAGTAATTAGATTAGATGCCGAAAAATTAGACGATGGGTTTAACTATCTCAATAAATCGTTGCAAATCAGCAAAGAAAATGACAATGTTTTTTTATTTAATATGCTGAATAATTTTTCTTTGTATTACAAGAAAAAACAAAATTACGATTCTGCGTTTTATTATGCTCGGTTGGCGTTAGATGAAGCAAGAAAACATAACCATGTTGAGCGAGAGGCCGAATATCTATCCGATCTTGCTGCTTTGTTTTTTGATGTTGGGAAAATAGATTCTGCTTTACTTTATCTTGATCAGTCGAACAAGATTGCGATAAAAAATAATTTTTTAAGAATTTTAGCACAAAGTCATTTAACTCGTTCAAAAATAGAAAAATCCAAAGGGCATAATAAAGCGGCTTTAGAATATTTTGAAAAACATACCGAGCTTAAAGATTTGATAGCTAACGCCGGAGTAATGGGCGACATCAAACAATTACAACATTCGTACGATGCTTTGAAAATGAATCAACAAATAGAGCAACTTATTGTAGAACAGAAAATTAAAGAACATACAATTTTTTATCAAAAAGTTATTCAATATATAATTTTGGCTGTTTTGCTATTGGTAAGCGGTATATTGGTGTTTGTTTTTTATCAAAATAGAAAATTAACCACCGCTTATAAATCTTTGTTTGGCAAAAACCTTGAAATTATTGATTTACAATATAATTCATCTAAAAAAGATTCGAAAAAATATAAAAAAAGCACACTTCCCGATGATGTGCAGGACGAACTTTTGAATAAAATTTTAACACTTATGACGGACACCTCTATAATTTGCGATACCGAATTTTCTATTGATAAGCTTGCGGAATTGGTACAATCCAATCAAAAATATGTTTCGCAAGTGATAAACAATTCTTTAAAGAAAAATTTTCGGTCGTTTTTGAACAGTTATCGAATACGGGAAGCACAGCATTTATTTTCAGAGCCCGATGCTACAAAATATACCATTGAATCTGTTGCTCTTAGGGTTGGTTTTAAATCTCGACATACGTTTCGTGAGGCTTTTAAAGAAATTACGGGCGTAAGTCCTAATTTTTATTTGAAAGCTATGCAGAGCGCAAAAAATTAAACATAGATAATTGTTTCAAAGAGACTTACATCTTATTATCTGCATTTCACGTTTTGTGCTTTTTTGACTCAATTCATGAATTCACCCAAAACACTGCTTTTTATTTGTGGAAATGTTTGTATCTTTGCAGTTGTAATTTGATTTTTTTGAAAAAACTCTGCAAAATACATCAATTACTCTGCAAAATATATTAAAACAAATAAAAACCAAAACACATGAAAAAGCTACTTAAATTTGTTGTTCTGATGGTTGCAATAGCGAACCTGAACGCGCAAATTGCGCAAATTACTCAACCAAGTGCTCCGTCAAAAGCCCCACAAGCCCCGATTTTGTTCACAGATTTCTCGGGAACTACAGGCACAGAGCTGCCTGCAGGATGGACAAGAGATCCGGATCCTACTGAAATTTTTCAACAGGCTTGGATGACAGGTGGTGGTCCTAATGTCTTTAATATTCAAGGTTTACAGTCACCAACAGGAGGCCGTCTTGTAGGCGTACCTACTCGGAGTGCTATATCTGAACATGACAATAATGCTTGGATGTTTAGTCCTGCTGTGGAGCTTACTGCCGGAGCGACGTATGTTCTACAGTTTGTAGCTATTATTCGCGGTTTTATTATTGAAGGCGAAACCTCGTGGGATTATTTGAAAATCCAAATGGGTCAAACGCCATCTGTAGCCGGTATGGCCGGTGCTGATACGGTTTACATTAACACCAACCAACATGTTCGAGACTGGTCTTTAATTACTGTGCGATATACAGCAAAACAATCTGGAACTCACTACCTTGGCTTCCATGCTTACACGCCTGTCCTCAATGGTTATTTTATTGCTATTGACGAAATTTCGTTTGCTCCAATACGTGACAATGATTTGGCTATTACGCAAGCTGTTTATCCTTTTACGCAAGTTCCAACCAATCAAACCTTATTACCGACAGTTTCCGCAACGGTTCGAAACATTGGAGCATTACCACAAACCAATGTTACACTTTCGGTGGACTATAATGGTGCTCTTCTCGGAACATCTGCCCCAATACCATCTTTTGCAGCTAATCCTTGGGTAGACTCTACCCTTAGTGTTACAACTGCCAATAATGCTATTCCTCTTGGAAATAATACGTTGACTTTCACAGTGAATCAAACCGAAACAGACAATGATCCGAGTGATAATATGGTAGTTTCAGCATTTGAAGGAACTAACAATATATTTGCAATAGATGATGGAAATCGACGTTGGCCAATCAGTATAACGTTGAACAACTCTGCTTATGGAAATATTTTCCCGATTACTCAACCAACCGTTCTTTCTGCAGTTAGTGCAGCATTTCAAGGTGGAATAGGCGTTAAGAATGCTAATGTGGTTTTATATACTATGGTGGATGGAAGACCTGCTGCTACACCTATATTCATTCAATCGATGCAAACCCCTGCAGCCGGTGGCTGGGTTAGAGTTGTAGTTCCTCCAACTGTTTTGCAACCCGGTAACTACTTTTTGGCTATACAGCAAATAGGCAACGACACTCTTGGTATCAATACAGACGGAAATCCGCATAGAGTAGGGTATCTCCATTGGTCAACTATATTCCAAACATTTAACCAATATTATAATGATGGTAATCCCAGGGGCGCAGTATGTCTTCGTATGGAGACGGCAGAAGTTCCCGCAGATCCGGAATTTGGAGGAGTTACAACGCTGGCAATGGGAAATATTTTTAACAATCTGCCTCAGACTAAAATGTTATACAATGTAGTTAATGGCGGGTTGGCAACTTTAAATGTGGACTTGGCAACAGCAAGCAGCGGAGTTAGTGTAGCAGGCTTGCCGATACAAGTAGAATGTTTGGAAACAAAAACACTCACCGTAGCAGTTAACTCTATGGGACTTCCTACGGGAGCATACAACGGTAATTTTGTGCTTACCACAAATGATCCCACAAAACCGACTGTAACCGTTAATGTTACCGGTACTGTGGTCAATACAGCTGTAGTAAGTCAGTTTATCTTTGAAGACTTTGAACGAACAGGCACTCCGGCAGGTTGGGCTTACAACTTACACCCTTCCGCTTTTGCGAGACAGACAACAGGCGGTCTTAATAACAGTGAATGTTTAAGAGCGAGAATTTATGGAACATCCATGACGATGACGACTTTCCAGGCAGGGGCACGAACCAGCTATGTTAACATGGGATCCAATCCAGTATTGTCTTTTCATTATCGTGTAACGACTGATGCTGCAGGCATAGTAGCATCACCTACCAATGCAGCTATAGGGTTTGTATTGGTTTCAACGAATAATGCTCAATCTTGGGATACCGTATGGAGTTTTGCAGATAATCATACACCTTCTGTTGACTATGCTTTTGTTGATCTTGATGTTAGCAGTTATGCAAACGAATATGTTTTGGTGCAGTTTTGGTTTAGATCACCGGTAAACGCAACCAATACGGGGTTCTTGGAGAATTATGTTTGGATTGATGATGTCACTATTGGTACGATGCCGATGACTCCTATATTTGATCCATGGACTCCTAATCTTGCAGCAGGAACTCTTTTTAACAACTTGCCGTTTCCTACACCAAGAGAGTACAGAGTTAGAAATTGGGGAGGAGTGCCTTTAACTATAAGTTCACTTGTTTCTGCAACTGCAGGAATAACTGTTCCGGGTTTACCGATAACTATTCAACCGTTTGAATCCGGAATACTTACTGTACTATTTGACCCTGTCGGTCTTCCAAATGGTGCGTGGAACGGAAACTTTGTGCTTGCTACAAATGATACCAGTAAACCACAAGTTACAGTTCCGGTCACAAGCACGTTAGCAGCAGGCGTGATAAGCCGTTTTATCAGAGATGATTTCAACGTGCAATCAGGCTCGACTGTTGGAGCACTTCCATTTGGCTGGACGTCTATCGGAGGGCAATTTGCAAGAGTTTCTACCGGTGCTACCGGCTTAGGTATTGACAATACACCGTGTTTAAGAGGTAGCGTTATCAATGCGAGAGTTCAGGAGGGTATAACAACCTGTTATGTTAATATGGGTACAAGCCCAAAACTATCGTTTTGGTACAACGCAACTACTACAATAGCCGGAACAACTGCCACGAACGGTAATGCTTTTTCAGGAGCCGCATTTATTTCAAGTGATAATGGAATTACATGGGATCAAGTATGGACATTAAACATTGGCGATCATGATTCAACAACGGCTTTTACGTATATAGAGATTGACCTTCCCACTTATGCAAACGAATTGTGTATGGCGAGAATCGTATTTACATCAGCAGCAAATCCGGCGGTACCTGAAATTGTTTTCCGTCTCGATGATATTGTTTTTGGCACCCACCCACCAAATGAACTTGAAGCTCTATCTCTAAGAGGTTATCCTCAACCAACGGTAGGTACACCATTCCAATACACTATTCAACTTAAAAATAGAGGGGCTGTCACTCAAGATTCTACAACTTATTCGGTAAAATTAATGCTAAAAGGAGGGACTGAAGATATCGTAGTAGCTACTGTACCTGGTGTTGAAATTCAACTGGATGAAATAAAAGAAATTGTTTTTGACTGGACACCAACCGTTGCAGGCTCTGCCACGCTCTACGGATTCATAGATTTTCCGGCTGATTCGTATCAGGACGACAATAAAACAGATACATTGAGAGTTCAGGTTCTACCGGCTGGGGAATTCAACATTGTTATTGGAAGTGGAACAGAACTATTAGGAAATATACCTATTAACTTTGGAAATCGTAAAAATTTAAGCCAATCCCTCTATTTTCCGAATGAAATGGGAGTTGTGGGAGCCAAGATTACTCAATTGACGTATCAATCGAGTATCCCTGCCGCTCAAACTGTTGCCCCAAAACGAGTTACAGTTTGGATGGGCGAAACTGATGTTGCAAACTTGCAGACAGGATATATTAATCCTGCATTATTAACACAGGTGTTTGATGGAGAAATTAGTTTTCCGAGTGGACAACCTTTACCGCTGACTATAACTCTTGATAGTGCATACGTTTATACCGGAAGAAATTTAGTCATTTATATGTACCGATGGGACGGAACAACGAATACCGGATCAGGATTTCTCGGTACTACGCATGCAAACTCAAACCGTTCAAGACAATCTTGGAATAATGCTGGCGCAGGTATAGAGTTTGATCCTATGAATCCTGCTGCTCCGGCTCCCGGTCTGACTGTAACCTCCACTGCTTTACACACAACTCCTAATATCGTTATGAAATTGGATATAGCAGGTAGAGGCTCTTTGTCGGGAATTGTAACAGATGGCACAAATCCTATTGAAGGCGCATTAGTTCGAGTTTTCGAAGCTACAACACTGACAGATGCCAATGGAAGATATGAATTTCCAATGATTGCTGCAGGCACTTATGAAATAGAAGTTAGCAAACACATTTATCTTACACAAACGCAGACAGTTGTAATTTCTCCAAATGCTTCTGTAACGCGAAATTTCACATTAGTATTCTATCCGACATTCATGGTTAGCGGAACGATTATCGCTAGCGACACAGAATTACCACTCAATGGAGCTACCGTAGCTCTTTCAGGATATGAAACTTACAGTACAACAACCGACATCACCGGATATTATGAAATAGAACATGTTTATGCTGGTGGAGAATATACGATTACAGCGTCTGGCGTTCCGGGATATCAAACCTATACTTCAACCATCGAAGTAACGGATAATGATGTAACGCACAATATAACGCTTCTTGAAAACGCCTATATGCCGAATAATCCTACTGCTGAAGAAGTTGCCAATGATGTAAAAATTACTTGGCTTGCACCCGGCACGCCTTATACAACAAGTTATATTTTGGATGACGGAACAGCGGAAGACGGATGGCGTGCGACTACGAATAACTACTTATCGCTTGGTAATATGTTTGTAGTTAATGAAAGCGGTCAGCTTACAAGTGTTGATGTTTACTCGATGACAGCTGCCGATGCCGGCAGTCGTCAAGTAAGGATAAAAATTTACAATGCATCGCGAGTTTTAGTTGATTCAAGTGCATTGTTCACATTTGCTGGCGATAATTGGGTGAATGTGCCGTTGAATAATGTTCCGTATTCAGGTACGTTCTACGCTATGGTCGAGTGGCATGCTACACCCGGTGTTACAAACCATTTCGGATACGACAATAATGGTCCGAGTATCATGGGAGGATTTAGTTGGATTCGTGAAGCTAACGGAAATTGGGGGCAATGGCATGTCGTTAATCCTAATGCAGGTCGTGGCGTATTTATGATCAGAGCGAATGCAACAACAACCGGACAAGCGGCGAAGGCTTACGGAGTTCCCGTTGCATCATCTGAAGTTATAATTGTAAATGAGCCGATGGATCATATGTTTGAGCGTTCAAATAAAACGTCTATAGCTCCCGAATGGGCAGCACTGGAATATGCCACTGAACCGGGCGCTGAAAAAGCATTTTTGGGAGAATATGTCGTTTACCGATTTACTCAAGGTCAGCCTCAAAGTGAATGGACTGTACTTTCAAATACGATCAGCGGAACGGAATATATAGACAACGCTTGGAATGGATTACCATGGGGTATTTATCAATGGGCAGTTGTAGCAAAATATTCCAATAATGTTGTATCTAATCCAAGATTAACGAACATTATAATGAAAGACGTATACGTTCCTTACACAATGAATATTACGTCAAATATCGAAGCAGATGTTACCGGAGCAACAGTTACGCTAATCGGCAAAAATGAAAACGAACAGATATATACATTGACATCAGGAAGTACAGGCGTAACATTCCCTGATGTATGGCGCGGTATCTACGATTTAGAAATTGTATTAGGCGGACATATTGCTTACACTGCCGAATTAAACATTACAGAAACAGGAACGTATAACGCGATATTGACCGAAGTGCCATATCCTGTGGTTAATCTCAGTGCAGTTAGAAGAAGTCAAAATGTTGAAATAACATGGGATGTCCCCGTACCTACTACAACCTATATTTTGGATGGCGGAACTGCAGAAAACGGATATGCCTTTAATCCGGGAGCTAATGTGTCAGCGGGTAATATGTATGTGGTTGGCGAAGCCGGCCTGATAACAAGTGTTGATATTTACACACAGCCTAATGCGCAAAATACAAACAGACAAGTAAGAGTTGATATTTACAACGAAGCACGCCAATTGGTAGGTTCAAGCGAAATGTTTGTACTTTTGGGTAATAATGGTTGGATGAATGTGCCATTATTGGAAAAAGTGCCATATTCAGGCACATTCTATGCTATGGTACAATGGTCTGCTACGGATGGACGTACGCATTGGTTAGGATTTAACGAAACCGGTCCGGCAGAATATAGGAATAATAACGCCTATTTTGACGGCACAACTTGGCACGTTCCATTCCATCATTTGGTACAAGGCGGAGTTCCCGGTGTGCTTATGATAAGAGTTAATGCAGAATTGCAACAAGGCGGTGAGTCTGTGTCATACGGAACAACGACTCCGGAAACAGATAAACCAGTAATTCCAACCGAAGCTTCGACTATTCAGATTGAAAAATCAGGTATAGCTTCAACAGCTTCCGAATGGATTGCACCTAAAGCAAAGGCAGCAGCCACAGTGGAAAGCTATACTGTTTATAGATTGCTTGAAGGCGCTAACGAAGGAAACTGGATAGAACTAACAACCGTTACAGACCCTGGACATATAGATGAAAACATAACATCGTTACCGATTGGTACATACCAATGGGCGGTAAAAGCTAATTATCGGGATAATAACATTTCCGAAGCAAGATTATCCAATGCACTTTCGATTACTCCGGAAACCTTTGTTGATCCTTACGATTTGAATGTTGAGGTTGTTGGACAATCGGCTACATTCACGTGGAGACATGATGGAGCTGTTACATTCAATGTTTATTTGGATGGCGAATTGGTTGCAGAAAAAATTTCGCAAAAAGAATATGTATTTACCGACCTCGAATTGCGCACATATACCGCTGGGGTAGAAGCTGTTTATGCATCAGGTTTTTCGAACTTGACAACCACCAACTTTACTATAGTAGAAACAAGTATTGTTACTCTTGGTAGCAATATGTTTGCTGTCTATCCAAATCCGACTGCGGATGTGCTACACATTCAAACCGAACAAACAATTCAACACATCTTTGTTTTAGACTTGACCGGTAAAGTCATAATAATGTTGCAAGGTGATCACAGAACAATTGATTTACAATCTCTCCCAATCGGGAATTACATCGTTCGAATCCATACCGAAACGGTGATTGTCCCGATTAAAATTGTAAAACAATAAGATAGGTTATTTTATTGGATGTATTTTTTGGGGCGGGTTAAAAAACCCGCCCCAAATTTTTTAATTAACGTTATACAACGAACGATTTTACAGAAATTTACAGCTTGAGATCTAAAAATTCATCTGCCGAATATCCGTCTGTTTCATTTCGCTATCGCCAATCAAATGTTCCGAAAAATAATCGGCCATTTGCCAAAAATAATATTCGGTCATGTCGTTGTTGGAGTAAGAATGGCGCATAGTTGGATAAATGAACATATCGAAACGTTTGTTCGCTTTGATTAGCGCGTGCGCTACACGCATAGTAGCAGCAGGATGCACATTGTTGTCGATTTCTCCCGTTGTCAGTAATAATTTGCCTTTCAGATTTTTTGCCAAACTTTGGTTGGTTGGCATATTATATTTAAAAATTGTGTCAAATTTCGTGCCTGTAGTATCTTTTTTGTCTTGTACGATTTCTTCCAAAATGCCGTGATGTTTCTCACTCCACCAGCGGTTATAAATGTTGTTGTCGTGATTTCCGCAATTCGATACGGCTACTTTGAAAAAATCGGGATACTTCAAAATCGCCGCAGTGCTCATAAATCCACCACCCGAAAAGCCTGTAATACCTACTTTGTTGATGTCGATATAATCGTGACGCGCTGCCAATTGCTGTGCTGCCGTGATTTTACATTTCAATCCGTAGTCGCGCAAATCGCCGTAACCGTGGTTGTGATAACGTTTTCCGCGATGTGGACTCCCACCCAAATTTCCGATAGAAACCACAATCATACCCATTTGTGCCAATCGGTCTGTGCGGTCCATTCGGCGTGATGTGAATGCGAATTCTATGGCTTCCGTTTGTGGTCCCGGATACACGTATTGCACGAGTGGATAAAGTTTCGTCGAATCGAAATCAAACGGCTTGTACATTACGCCATACAAATCCGTGATGCCGTCGGATGCTTTCACTGTGAAGGGTTCTGGAAATTTATAACCGGCTGCAAAAAGTCTTGATAAATCAGTTGTTTCCAAATTCGTAATCACACGACCGTTAATATCCATCAAATCCGATTTCGGTACGGTATTCACTCGTGAATAATTGTTCACAAAATGCGTACATTCATCGTTCATGCTCACCGTATGGAAAAAATCACCTTTGTTCAAAAGCTTTAATCCCGAACCATCTAATTTCACGCTGTAAAGATGTTGATAATAGGGATTTTCATTGGCTTCGCGACCCATTGCGTTAAAAAATAACGTGCGTGTTCTTGGATTAATTCCGGCAATGCTTTCGCAATGAAAATCGCTCGACGTGATCGCATTTTTGAGATTACCTTTCGAATCGTAGAGATACCAATGTCCCCAGCCTGTGCGCTCGCTCCAATGAATTAATTCGCCTGTGCTTTCAATAAGTCGCAACGGACGAAGTTCTACGTAAGTGTTCAAACGTTCTTCAATAATCGGCTTTGCGATAGCTGTGCTTACATCAATTTCACAGATGTCAATTCGTTTTAAGTCGCGACTGGTACGGTTTATATAAAACTTGTCATTATAACCGAGCCAAAGCGCAGAATTGTAATCGTTATTACGATCTTTTTGCAAAATAGGCTTGCGGAAAAACTCGATAGTTTGATCTTTAAATGCCCAAACATCCACCATTTTAGAGGTTTTTCCGGCATTTTCGAAAAGATAAAGATAATATTTTGCAGCATTGGGTTCGCCTGCCATGTGATATTTGTAGGTTTCCAATGTTGGACGTGGCTCAGCAATACTGTTTATTACCCACAATTCGTCTACTTCGCGCTCATCACCACGAATAATGGCAAAATGTTTAGAATCGGGCGACCAAACAGCATAAACAGGGTATCTACTGTCTTTATTTTTCTTTCTGTCCACATTGGTTTCGCCACGAGTGACAGAGCCCCAAGCAAAATGCTCTTCACCATCGTCCGTAATTTTGTGTTCAACAATGGTCGTGTCTTTATCGTTTTTTCGGGCTTTTTCAAAATTCTCTTTATCCATCCAATAAAGTTCATAGTGTTTCATAAACAACACGGTTTCCCCATCCGGCGAGATGTTAGCCCAAGTCGGATATTTTTTTTCGGGATCGAAATCTTGTAATTCTGTCAGTTTTTTCGATTGCAAATCGTATTCAAACCAAAAGATTTTTTTCTCTTTTTTAGTACTGTTTCCACCTCTTCGATTATCTTGCGAATCGCCTTCGGTAGGCTCTTTTTTATCTTCGTCCAAACTGCTTTTGATACCAAAACGAATTTTGGTTTCGTTATCGATAAATTTCAAATCTTGAACAGGTAGATATTTCGCATCAAACGGGTCTTTCACCACCAACATCACATCTGCTGATATTTGTACGGGATCGAACAATTCTCGTCTCACACCGGTGTTAGCATCTACGATATAGAATTTTTTACCTTCGGGAGTGCTATATTCATACCAAAATCGGTTCGAATGTTTGAGCCAATTCGGCGATACGGTTGTTGAAAACACCATTTTATTAACTTTTTCAGGCGAAAACCGCGCCGCCAAATCGTAGTTTGCTTTTGTTATAGGCGTATTTTGTGCAAAAAGCGATAGTGCTGCAAAGCAGAAAATTGAAATTAGGATTTTTTTCATGTTGATTGATTTTTTTGCAAAGATACGAAAAAAATTGAAAATGTGGTTTTATCAATAACAGTAAACTTAAAATCTAATTTTTCATTTTCAGTTTTCCATTTTCAATTTTTTTCGTATCTTTGCAAAAAGTCTCTAATGTTAAAAAAGTGTTTTTTCGCCCTTATTTTCTTGACCGTAGCATTTATTGCCAATGGGCAGAATCATCCTTTCAACTCATCTCCAAAAAACGATGTTATCTCAAATTTCAAACACCTTTCTCCGCAGCAACTTCTAGATACGGCAAATTATTATTACGACAAAAATAGTTACGACACTGCGTTAATTTGTTATCATTTGTTAATTAACACCTCTCCAAAAAACGACAATTTCGAACAACAGGATATGTTGATGAAAGTCTATAATAAATCGGCCATTATATATGCATCTAGGTCCGATTATCGCATGGCATACGATTTTTATATTAAAGCATTGCATATTTGTGAAAATTATAATTTGATTGATTATGCAACAAAAATATATCTGAATATCGGGAATATCTATAATCGTCTTAAACACTATGAAGCAGCAAAGTATTACTATTTTAAAGCCTTGGATTTGTGTAATGATAGTACATCTATTGTCATGGTATTAAATAATTTGGGCGATGTCGAAATAGCCGGAGGACATACAAACAGTTCTTTTTACTATCTCGATAAAGCATTGCAAATAAGTAAACAGCATCAAAGTGTCTATTTATCTTACGTATTAAGCACTCTTGGAGCATATTATCAAAATAAAAAACTGTATGATTCTGCGTTTTATTATCTTCGATTATCGTTAGAATATGCAAAAAAAAATAATGAAATTGAAGTTGAAATCACTAATTTATCGGATTTAGGCAATTTGTTTTTAAAAATAAATAAAACAGATTCTGCATTATACTACGTTGGATTATCGAATAAAATTGCATCTGAAAATAAACGCACAAGAATTTTCACAAACAATCACCTTATTTTATCGGAAATAGAGAAGTCGAGAGGAAGATACAAAAATGCTTTGGAGTATTATAATACTTACACCAAATTGAAAGAATCTTTTAATAACGCCGAAATAATCAGTAGCATCAATCAAGCGCGACATCTGTACGAAATTTCGAAAACCAATCAACAAATAGAGCAACTCGCTATAAAACAACAAAATAGAGAGCGCATCATTAAAATTACTTTGGTTGTTTTGCTATTGGTAAGTATTGTTTTGGTGTATATTTTTCTCCAAAAGAGAAAACTAAACTCTGCCTATACGGCATTGGTTGAAAAAAACCTCGAAATAGCGGATTTTCAAAACAACCCATCTGAGAAATACAAGAAAAGCGCGCTAACTCAAAATATGCAGGACGAACTCCTATACAAAATTTTAGCGCTTATGGAAGACACTTCTATTATTTGCGATACGGATTTTTCTGTTGATAAGCTGGCAGAGTTGGTACAATCTAACCGAGCCTACGTTTCCCAGGTCATAAATGATGCTTTAAAGAAAAACTTTCGTGCGTTTTTGAACGATTACCGGATACGCGAAGCCCAACAACGATTTTCCGAGCCTGATGTAGCAAAATACACCATTGATTCTATTGCACTTATGGTGGGGTATAAATCACCGAAAACCTTTCGCGAAGCATTTAAGGAGGTTACGGGGGTGAGCCCGAATTTTTATCTGAAATCGATGGTGTTAAGATAGCAAGGAGATTGGCTTCGCCGAGCTCCACTTCGTTTCGGCTCCTCGACTTCACGCACGTTATGCGTTTCGCTCGGAATGACAACGTTTTGCTGTTCCTCGTTCTCCAGTCCCAGTCATCGTCATGTCGAGCGAAGCGAGACATCCCCTTGCTAAGGGTATAGCAACTATTTACGGTAAATTTATAAATTTACCTAAAAGATGTAGCAACAATTGCGGTAAATTTGTAAATTTACCGCAAAAACGGCTTGCTGATAACAGTTCCATCAGTAATAATTCTGTATCTTTGCAGCGTTAATTCCAAATTAATAATCAATAAAACCATGAAAAAAAACTTATGAAACATTTATCTTTCTTTTGCCTAATGTTCGCAATGGTGGGCATAAACGGGCAGATGGCAGGAATGCCCGAACAACATGTGAATGTGTTTGAAAAAACACTAATAAAGACCCAATCTTTGGAAAAACCATCCAAAGCTCCGGATCAAGGAACAATCTACTTTGAAGAGGATTTTAGCGGTAGCGGTATATATCCTCCTGCCGGTTGGACAAGCACTCCTGCTATGAACAGAGAATGGCTTATGTCGTCCGGTGTGGGCAATACAACACCACGCTACGGAAACAGAATGGCAACTATTGATTTCAGCTTGCTACATCCACTTGACGCTTGGTTATTTTCGCCGGCTATTACCTTGACGGCAGGCAACAGATACGAGATAGGTTTCTGGGTGCACATGCCCGGTTCTACTGCAACAAGTTTGGATCAATTGAAAGTGCAAATCGCCGAATCAACAACCGTAACAGATGGTGCGATGGATGGCGACATACTTTACATCAATACTACCACACGCATTCAAACCTGGACGTGGATTACGGCAACATATACAGCAAAAACGACAGGAAACCATCATATCGGGTTCCATGCTTTCAACAACACATTCACGGGAAGTCGTATTTCAATTGACTATGTTTCAGTTACCGATGTTCCGGTAGTGCGCACTAATGATTTAGCACTTACAGCGGTAGATCCATTTATTTTCCCCTATACACAAGTTCCTACTGGAGATTTGGTGCAAAGCGTTACATGGACGCCGGCAGCGGCTACAGTAACAAATGTTGGATCGACTCCACAAAGTAACGTAAACGTTGCTTTGACATTGAATGGCGCTCCGCTTGCAACCTCATCTAGTGTTGACATTTTAAATCCAGGTGCGTCGGAAGTTGTAACATTCAACTCACAAACATTCTCTGCCGTAAATGGACAAATAGAAACATTCAACCTGACCTATACGGCACAAGCGGATTTACCGGATGACGATCCAAGTGACAATACCGTTACTTATACAGCGGGAACTGTTATAGGAACAAATTATACGTTTGCACAAAATGCTACTACGATTGGAACAAACAACGCCATTGGAAACGGTGGAACTCGGGGAAATATCTTTACTATTACAAACGAAGTAACACTTGGACAAGTTAGTGTGGCGTTAGGAGGAACCATTGTTATGGTGAATTATAATGTAGTTCTATACAAACTAAAATCCGATGATGATACGATTGATGGTGCCGCATTGTTTACGATAGCCGGACAACGACCTGTTTCTAATACTCCTTGGGCATGGTTTAACCATCTTCTGCCAAACAACGGATTTGTATTAGAGCCGGGCAGATATTTTTTAGGCGTAAACCAGCCAAGCACCACAGGCATCATTCTTTTAGCCGATGGTACGCCCCGATCCGGTTATAGTCTGAATGCTGCTAATGGCGATTTGACAAACACCGGACATGGTGCATTCGCTGTTACTATGGGACTTAAAGGTGCTGGTCTATTCCTTTGCTCTAATCCGACTGAATTGACTGTTCTTGAAACTATGCCAACCTCTGCTCGCTTTTCGTGGAAAGGCGAGAGTGGAAATTACACTTTTAGCCTTCATAATAATGCTACAGGTGCTCTGATAAATCAAGCAATTGTTACAGATCCTTCGTCTTTTTCTGTCAGTGGTCTCTCTGTAAATACAGAATACAGATGGAGCGTTGCTGCCAATTGTGCCGGAAATCTTAGTGAGGCGGTTTGGGGTACTCCATTCAGGACGGCGACCAATATGACCAGATATGCTGTTACTGCATTCGTGCAAGGCAACGGTAATAATTTGACGACAACTCATAGCATTGGCAATATCACGGTGCAAAACAGAGGTACTTTACAAACAAGCGGTACGATATCTATTCCGGCGACATTGGAAGTTAATGGGGTGATTGTTGGTAGGGAAAATATCACAAGTACCACTACCACAAACTGGGCTGTTAATGGAAATCGTACCAATTATCAATTCCCGACTTTGCGTGCAAATCTTTCCGCTCCGGGCGAGCACACAGTTAGAGTGTGGCTCAATCACCCTGCAGACACGACAGTTCCGGTTGATACCTTTTCAAAAGTAATTGTGAATACCGTTCTTGATGCAGGTGCCACAGAAATTGTTGGTTATATTGATGGCGACTATACTAATTTGGGCGCTACCGAAATGCTCAAAATTAAGGTTAAAAACCATGGTCCTACGAAAACGCATGGTTTTCAAGTTAATGCTTCGGTGAACGGTATCCGTTTGTCGCCCAGCAACACCGTTATTTGGAACTTCGCAGCTCATGCGCTTGAGTCAGGTGAAGAAAGAGAATACACTTTTGAGCAACCGCTGAACCTTTTGCAACACGACTTGGGAACCACTGGCACTTACGTTATTCGAGCCTGGGCGAGGCACAATACTGCGGATCTTGATGCCTCAAATGACACAGTAACGGTCACCATTACCAATACTAATTACAAAGATTTGGAGGCGGTTGCCATCACACATCCAATCT
>JAIRRI010000089.1 GCA_031256055.1 Bacteroidales bacterium | reverse complement strand
ACCAAGAAATTCCATAACGGACATTTCTAAAAACTGCCTGCCATCAATAAACTTGTGCAATTCCTCTATTTGAGTGAGTGTAAAATAAGGTGCATAAGATTCTGTTTGCAATACTGTTTGATACTGCCTTTCGTCTTTGAAATTATTTTTGATTGTAGTAATAGTTTGCCGACACCACATATAGATTTGAAAGTGGTAATCTAACAGCAAAAAGCCGTAATCTCTATAAAACGGCGATTCGTAATAAATGTCTTTCGGAAGTAGTTCTGTGTATTTGTATAGTTCTATTTTCAAGTCATTGTCCGAATAATCTTTATAGACGAGATTCCTCTTTCTGTAAGTATCAATCATTAGTTTTTCTCGGTCGTAACCGGAAAATAATTCTTTATGTTTTTGATAAAACTCGATTACATCTGTTGCCGATTCCAATAAAAACGCTATATGCTCCTTGCGTGCTTCTAAAAAATCTTCCGGCGGATATTCTTCGACAAGTTTTTCTTTGGTAATTTCTTCATAAATGGATCGGAAGCAATCTTGAGAATCAAAATTAAATTCTTTGCCGTTTGTATTAACTTCCTTTGTCCACTGAGCAATGACATCATCGAGCATACCGGAAAAGACGATTAGCAAATGTTGTTTTTCGAGAGCCATAACTTGGGTTTTAAATTTAATTTTTTTCTTTCAAAAACTGCGACAACTCTTGTTCTACTTCTTCGATCGACGGCAAAGTCGATTTCAAATCCTCCGGAACGGCTTTACTCAATTGATAATCGCTTACGCCCAACGGCTGATTGATGGTGTCTAACGCATATTGCGCCACAACCTCATTCTTACCTTTGCAAAGCAACAAACCGATGGTTTTGTTATCATGTTCGCCTTTCATCATGTCATTAACCACATTCACATAAAAATTCAACTGTCCGACGTACTCTGGTTTGAACGGCGTTGCCTTCAATTCCACAACAACAAATGCTCGAAGTTTGAAGTTATACAAAATCAAATCAGCGAAAAAATCCTTGCCACCAACTTCAAAATGCTTTTGACGAGCTACAAACGCAAAGCCATCGCCCATTTCCAAAAGATACTTGGTTACATGAGTTACCAATTGCTCCTCGACATCACGTTCATCAGCACGATCTTTGGTTCCGGCAGTATCAAAAATATACGGATCTTTCTGCAAGTAATTCATGAAATCACTGTGTGGTTTCGGCAAAACAGCTGTAAAGTTATTGACTTTTTTACTGTCAATTTGCCGTTTGAACGCATCCATTTCAATCTGCATACCGAGAATATTGCTACTCCAACCTTGCTCCAACTGTTCCTTCATATACCAATATTTTTTACCCAAAGGAAGCTTGTTGTCCATTAGTATCATGTGGCTCGCCCAATTGATTTTGGCAATCGGCGAATCTGCAAATATCTGTTCGATTTTCGCAAGAGGGTCTTGCGGAATTTGAGACAATGTTTTTGAATCGTTTTGTAATTTTGCAGGAACCTCCTGCAAAATTGTATTTTTCTCTAAATCAACACTTTGAATTTGAGCAACAACCTGTTGCCCAATTACTTCTTCCAATTGTGCAGGAGGCTCCTGCACAATTTCATACTCGTTCAAAGTTTTTGTTATTTGCAAAATATTTTCCACAGAAAGTGGTGGAAAATTTGTTTCAATAAGGTGCATTTGTTTCAACACATCTAAAGAATACAACTTTGCAAATTTGCTCATATAACCTAAATTTCTCGGCGAATAACCTTTCTTTTCAGGATATTTAATTCGAATGGCGTTTGATATTTTTTCAATAACTTTTCCACCCCAACCCAATTTCTTTTGAGCAAACAAAATGAAATGTCCCATTTTCCAATAATGTAGTAACATCTGTACGTTCGCAGCAGAAATAAGTTTGACCTGTGCTTGTTCTATTTCTGAGCCTACGGCATGAATAAAATCGGCAAATTCTTTTTGCTGAATATCGTTTTCTATCTTACTCATATCGCTGTTCGTTTATTGGATTAAAATCAATTTGCAAAGTTACTGATTTTTTTTGAATTATTTTTTCTTTTTTTGATTTTTCTTGTTTTTATTGGCTGTCGGTTTTTTGTTAAACAACTTCATCGCATCGGATTTAGCAGTATTTGAGATTTCAATATACGGTTTCATTGCCGAATAATGCTTGTGTCCTGTCCACTTCATTACAATGTCCGGTGCGATGCCGAGCATTAAAGCATTACAAACAAAAGTCCGTCGTCCGCAATGCGTTCCGATTAAATCGTGTTTTGCATAAACCTTTTCTTCACGCTTGTTTCCTTGAAACGTGGTCATTTTTATTGGTGTTTTTATCTCGGCTCTTTCACAAATTGTTTTTAGTGAGAGATTCATTTCCGTAAGCGTGTACGCCGGAAGTGCCTTGTCTTTTGGAAATTTCACTTTGCCGTATTTGGCAAGAATTTTTTTACTGTATTTGTTAAGTTGAATTTCCAATGCATCACTCGTTTTAATGGTTGTGATGAAAATGGAATTTCCTCGAATATCAGTCTTTTTCAAATTCTGTAAATCCGAGTATCGCATACCTGTGAAACATAGAAAAACAAAGCAATCCCGAACGTGTTCGTATCTTTTTTCTTCGTCTGTAAATTTCAGATTATACACGCTCATTAGTTCCTGCCATTCAAGGTAAATAACCGGTCGTTTCGCTGTTGTCAATTTCGGTTTAAATTTCATAATCGGCGATGACGAAATAATTTGATTATCGATTGCCCAACGGAAAAACTGCCGAATATCAACAATCTTTTTCAACACAGTTTCATTTACCAAGCCGTATTTATCAACCAAGAACGTGCAAAAATCGGCAAGCATTTCCTTTGTAATATCTTCGAATCGAAGATCGGGATTGAAATGTTGCAGTTGAGATTTAGTAAATGTAAATTTGCTCTTTATTTCCGATCGCCAATTCCTAACTTTTCCCTCGTCAGCCATAAATCTATCAAACACACCAAAAAACGAATTATCATAAATATTCACTCTGTCCTCTACTTTTTTCTTTTGTGGATTTTTACAAAATTTGTCCTGCCACAAATTTTTTAACGTATCTTTTGAAATTGGTCGTCCATTCAAAACCTCAGATTCAAGGTGCTGAAACTCGCTTGCAACAGCATTTATACGATTATTCATTTCGGCATAACTAAAACCTCTGCTATTAAACGAGCCTTTTTTTACACACTGTTTCAAAATATCCCATTTTATTGGACTAATTGTATAACCACTTCCAAGCGAAGTTAGGAAACGATGAGACTTAATCATAATCGAAACTCTGATCATGTTTTCACCTTTTTTGTTTGGTCTGCTTTCTAAGTAAAAATTGATTGGCATAGTCGGTGTGTATAAATTATTTCAGAGTACAAAGATACGCACAATTTTTCAAATATCAAAGAAAATATCAAAAAATATTTCATCGTATTATTAACTGATAAACAACAGTATTATGCTGCAATTCGAATTTTACGATTTTTAATAATATGCTGTTACGAAACTTGCAAAGATACGAAATTAATTGAAAATGGAGAATTGAGAATGAAAATTTGAAAATTGAAAGTTAAAAACACAGTTAAATAATTGTTTTTCATAATATTATTATTTAATGATGCATAATTCTCAATTCTCAATTTTCAATTCTCAATTTTTATTTGTATCTTTGCAGATTAATCTCATCGCAAATGTTAAATATTGTACTATTAGGGCCTCCAGGTTCAGGAAAGGGCACTCAGGCTGCAAATTTGGTCAAAGAATATGGTTTGACGCATATCTCTACGGGCGAATGCCTTCGAGCAGAAATTGCAGCGCAAACGCCTATCGGCAAAGAGATAGAGGCTATTATTGCAGGAGGAAATTATGTGTCGGACGAAATTGTGAATAGTATTATCGAACATTATGAAAAAAATCATGAAAACCCCAACGGCTATCTGTTTGACGGTTACCCGCGCACAATTTCACAAGCGGAGTTTTTAGATCAATCAATGGCCAGGCAAGGCCTTTCGATTACAGCAGCCATCGATTTGGAGGTTGAGGATGAAGTGCTGATCAAACGGATTTTATATCGTGGTCGACTATCGGGACGCGCTGATGACAACGAGGAAACTGCTCGAAAACGAATCAAAGTTTATCAGGAAAAAACACAGATTTTAGAAAATTATTACCGAAAACATGGCAAACTTCATGTGATTAGCGGTAATTTTGAGGTTGGTGAAACATGGAGCAAGGTGAAAGTTATTTTGGAGAGTTTGTAATATGCCGGAGTCAAATTTTGTAGACTATGTAAAAATCTTTTGTCGTTCGGGCAAAGGTGGTGCGGGTTCTGCACATTTTTTGCGCACACGCGGAAATCCACGCGGTGGCCCGGATGGCGGTGATGGCGGTCGTGGCGGGCATATTATTTTGAAAGGTAATGCGCAACTTTGGACGCTGTTGCACTTGAAATATACCAAACATGTTCACGCCGAAGACGGTGAAGGCGGTAGCAGAAGCCAACTTCACGGTGCCGATGGAAAAGATGTCATCATCGAAGTGCCGCTTGGAACGGTGTTGCGAGATGCCGAAACGATGGATGTCGAAGGTGAAATCACGGAACACGGACAAACTTTAGTCGTTCTCAAAGGCGGACGTGGAGGTTTGGGAAACGAGCATTTCAAATCCGCCACCAATCAAGCGCCAACTTACGCACAACCAGGCGAACCACGAGTAGAAGCATGGAAAGTTTTAGAATTAAAAAT
>JAIRRI010000063.1 GCA_031256055.1 Bacteroidales bacterium | reverse complement strand
AGCCCCGTGGCAATGGTCGTTCCCGAGCGAGAAAGTCCGGGAATTACAGCCACTGCTTGCGCCAAACCGATGATAGCAGCGTCTTTGAAATTGATGTCTCTTTTGCCTTCCTTGGTGTAATTCGCGAGAGTTAGTAAAAGTGCAGTCAGCAAAAGCGCACCTCCAATAATCCATAATCCGCCGCTGAACAGATTTTCCACTTGATCTTTGAAGAAAAGTCCAAGAATCATAACGGGAATCATTGAAACCAAAATCATGGAAATATATTGCGTTTCGGAATTCCATTTGAATTTGAATGCACCTCCGAATAATTTTGCAATTTCCGACCAAAATACAACAATCGTGCTCAAAACGGTTGCACCATGAACGACAACAGTAAACGTCAAATCCTTCTCAACATCAACACCCAAAAGGGCTTTAGCGATTTCCAAATGCCCACTACTGCTAACGGGCAAAAACTCCGTCAAGCCTTGGACAAGACCTAAAATTAAGGCTTCCAACCAACTCATAGACTAATCTTTCGGGCGTTTCATAATCGCCACAAATTCGATTGTAAATCCCGCCAAAAGCACTAATGGTGCGACAACCATGCGTCGTGGGCTGAACAGGTCATAATTAAACACGTTCGGATCATCCGAACCTCCGCCGATCATCAGCAAATAACCGATGACTAAAACGACAAATCCGATAAGCATTAGAATGTAATTTTCTTTGCCGAAAGCGAAATCTAATTTTTCGCCGATATACCCGTATTTATTGCCACTTGAGGTAACTTTTGGGGTTGATTTTTTTTCAGTAACTTTTGCCATAGTATAATTTTTAAATATTTTTAAATGTACCGCCGAACGAAAAACTATTTTTTGCACCGAGAAAAAATTGTATTTTGTTTCAGTGCACTTTTTGTGTTCTTTTTTAACATGTTTTTCAATGCAAATTTCGCATGTTTTGATACTTTTGATGAATGAACAAGAGCATTCCAATCTTCTTCCCAATACCACTTCAACCCGCTGATCGGATTGGTTGTAATTTCAGTTTGAGTACCATTGTAAGTCCAGTATAGTCTATTCCAACCTCTCTTTAATACTACATCATAAATATCAAGATATCCACCTTCATCGTTTGTACCGGTTATAGTTACATCTCTATCTACAAACATATAGACGGCTTGTGTAATAAAATCTCCATCAAACTTACCATAAAAGAAATCTCCTACCCAATCGTAATAGTCAAAACCTCCGGAAGTAGAAGAGAATCCTTCAAACATAACAAATTCTATACGGGCATTTCTATTGCTGATATTTCCGCCAAAAAACTCTTCAATATTGATAAGATTGTATACCGTAGGAAGTATTAATGCAAACCCTCCGTTTGAGTAAGTAGTTTGAGCAAGCGTTGAGTGAGTACTCCAACCCCAATAGAATCCGGCTGCTGCTCTTACTCGTCCGATAGTGGAATTGTAGTCATTTCCGTTTTCTACTATCGCCGTTACAACGACTGGTTCGACATCGGGCTCGCAACGCTCACATTGAAAATACCATTTTACGCCACTGACTTCCTTGGTTGAAATTTCTGCTTTGGTTCTATTATCGGTCGTCATATATACTTTATTCCATCCTTTTTTCAAAGAAACGTTATAAGTTGCAACAAAACCATCATCATTTACCGAGCCGGTTATCGTTACATCTCTGTCTGCATACATAAATGAAACAGAGGTAATGAAGTCTCCGTCATATTTACCATAGAAGAATTCTCCAACCTTATTACCACTATTGTTGTAAGCGTGGAAATCTTCTCTATAGACAGTACCTATCTTGGCTTTCTCATCACTAATTTTAATGCCTTGTGGTGCATCTTCTGCCAAAACTTCAAGAGTTTTCGGATCTAATATAGGAAGTGTCAATGTGAAATTACCGTTGGAATAATTGCTGTTTGCAATTTCCTCGTCAATACAATGACCATTTTCATTGTGCCAGTGTAACATTACTACTACCTTGCTGACTACAGAATTGTAGGCGTTTCCGTTTTCTACTACTGCTGTTATTTTTCCGTCAAAAGCACTAGTTGGAAATTTTCCGTCATCATCTTTGCCACAAGCGACCATTGCTAATAAACCAAAAAAAAGTGGTAATAATGCTAATTGTTTTAATGTTTTTTTCATAAGTTGGTTTTACATGGTTTTTAATAGTGAATCAAATCATTACTCATCTTCAGAAATCGTCGAACTGCGAAGTAAGACGAAAGCCAGGTGAAAATAATCGCGATGGAAAAAATACTTGCAAACAAGAGTAAAAACCAGTCAATATCTTTGATGGTTATAATTTCAGACGCGTAAGGTTGCAAGTAATACAATACAAATCCAATCAGAAAACAGGCTATAAATGCGCTAATGATACCTTGCAAAATTCCACGTCGAATAAAGGGTTTACGAATAAATCCCTGTGTGGCGCCAACCAGTTGCATGCTCTTAATCAGCAAACGTTTGGAATATACCGCCAAACGAATCGTATTATTGATGAGTGCAATCGCAATAAGCAAAATGATGATACTGACACTCATTAAAGCCGTGCTGATTTTCCGAATATTATCGTTGATTTTTTGCACTAAATTGGGTAGATAATCTACTTTTTGAACTTCGTTAATTTGCAAGAGTTCATGTTCTAAAACAGCCAAACTGTCAGTGTTTGCATACTCCGCTTTCAATCGAAGACGGATTTCAGCAGACAATGGATTATAGCCAAGAAAATCAACAAAATCCTCGCCCAAACCTTCGGTGAGTTCAGTTGCTGCTTGGTCTTTAGATACAAATGTGGTGCTTTTCACAGCAGGCGAGAAATCCAATTGTTTTTGCAATCGAGCAATATCAGCGTCTTTGGCGCTATCTTTCAAAACGATAGCCACTTCGATATTTTCGCGCACATACCGCGATAATTTGTTCGCATAAATGAGGATTAACCCCTGTATGCCTAATAAAAACAGCACAAGTGCAATACTGATCACAGATGTGATATAAGAATTTCGCAATCGCCGCCGTTGATATTTTTCCTCTTGTGTAATCATGGTTGAAAATAATTCACAAAGATACGAAAAAAAATTGAGAATTGAAAGTTGAAAATTAAAAATGAGTTATAATTCTTGAAAAACAATGACTTTTCCGCCATTTATCGCAATTGTAAATTGCTTGCCAAGTGAGCGATTCAGCGTGCCTTCCCACCACGAATGAAACGTGCGATTTTTTATCGGATAAGCCAAATCTTTAGATGTTATAAGCGTTTCAGGTGTGATTGAAAAAATAGAAACGGCTTGATTTTCGAAACTTTCGAATGTTGTTGTTTGTGAAATTGGAGTGAAAACGCCGTAATCCGTGAACATTTTCACGGAAGTGAGATCGTCTATATAATTTGCTAAAAGCGAAATATTGCCTAAAGCATGATCCTCTCTACAGCCTGTTGCACCTAATATTTCGAGCGTATCAAATCCGTTTTTGATACAAAATTTCACGGCTTTGGTTAAGTCATTCGTGTTTTCATCTTGGTCGAGAATGAGAATATTTGCGAATTTGGTTTTATTTTCCTCCGAAATACTATCTAAATCGCCGACAATAAAACTTGGTTCTATGCCAAAATCAACCAATTTTTGCACTGCGCCGTCGCAACAGATAATCGTAGGGGATGTAGGGGGTATCGTAGGGGCGTTGCGCGCAACGCCCCTACCGCAACGCAATTTTTCCCGTAAAAACGCAGTTTTCGGAAATTCGCCATTAGCGAGAATTATGGCACTTTTTTCAAATCTTTTTTCCATTGTTGCAAACCGATAATTGATAGGATGAAATAAACAAAAAACATAAATGCGGTGAAGTAAAGTTCTTGCGACGCATACAAAGGTACGCAAAAAATATCAATTCCCATCCAAAAATACCAATGTTGGATGATTTTTTGTGTGAGCATCCATGTGGCAACTATGCTGAAACCCGCTGTCAGTCCATCGTAGTAAGGAATTGTGGAATCTGTAAAATTTGCTAAAACAAATCCAATAATGATTGATAAAATTATACTTATGACAACTAATACGGATATTTTTTTGATTTTGGTAAAGAAGGGCGAACACGTGGGTTCGCCCCTACATTCTCCATTTTCAATTTTCAATTCTCCATTTTTCGACCATTTCCAATACCCATAAACACTAATAATTACATAATATCCATATATCGCCGATTGAGCATAAATTTTCGCATCAAAAAACACATATATAAACACCAATGAACTGATAATTCCCACAATCCACATCATTTTGTTTTGCTTGATTTCAAGATAAACGTAGAGTAATCCCGTAATCACAGCAAAAAGTTCAATCCCATCTCCATGCACAATTGCAAGAAGTTCAATCCAAAGTTTATGCAAAAAATCTATCATAATTTTACGCCAAGTTTAATGGAAAAATGAATGGGTGCTTGCACAAAAAAACGACTTTCTGTAAAAGAAGTTCCGTCGATGAAATAAGTCGTGTAAGTATTGGCATTGCTAATGTAATCTTTGTTAAATAAATTATTGATGACGCCTTGTACATAAATTTTTCTGCCATCTTTTCCTTTCAACGGATATTCGTAACGAACGTTCAAATCGCAGACAAAATAAATGTCTAATTGGTTTTCAGGTGTTGAAAAATTATCAAAAAATTGCTTGCCGACATATTTTCCAGTAAGCATAATATTGAGATTTTGAATGGGCGAGTAGGTCAAAATTCCTGATCCAACAACATTTGGCGAAAACGCTAAATCACTTGATTTTAATGTGCGTTCCTTGTATTGAACAGGTCGAACAGGAAGCCAAGTATTTGGATCATGCAATGCGTCAAGAACTAAATAATCCAAAATTTTATTTTGACTTAACGTCAAATTTGCGTCTATTCTGAGGGGTTTACAGATTTGATAACCGCCGACTAACTCAACTCCTAAACGATAACTTTTTGCAACATTATCCATCAACGCGTAGCCACTTTCGCTCAATCGTCCGTTGGGGACAAACTGATCTTTGTAATCCATGAAATAAATGTTGCTACCAAACGCCAAACGATTTTTATTGATTTGATAACCTAATTCGTAATTGGTTAAATGTTCGGGTTTTACATTCGCGTTTTCTTTAACATCGGAACGCCTAGGCTCGCGCGAACTTTTAGCCACAAAAGCATACAATTTTTGATGAGCATCTATCTGAAATGATAAGCCGATTTTGGGATTGAAAAATGAATAATCTTTGGAAAAATCCAACTGCAATAAATCACTATCAACACCACTAAGTTCTTGGTTTACGTAGCGATATTGCAAATCCAGAAAAGCATTGAATTTTTCAAAAAACGTATATTCGAATTTCGTAAAAAAACTCGCTTCGGTCTTTTTCATAACATTTTCGTACCAATTGTCTTTCGGAGAGATATTTTCGTTGCGTTGCACCCATTTTAATCGTCCGTAATGATCACCATCGTAATAACTGTAATTCCCGCCGATGGTCATATTCAGACTGTTCTTTGCGTACATAAAATTAATATTTGCTACATAAAAATCGTTGCTCATAAATTGCTGTCTAATGACATCAGATCTGCTGTATGTGGTGCCATCAACGGTTTGAGGATTGAAACCAAAATCACTGAAACGTCGATTGGCTCGAAACGTTTCATAATAGCCAAAACCGTTGGTATAGTTGAATCCTGTGTTGAAAATCCAATGATCGGAAATGGTGTATGCGTAAAACGCTTGAAAAATATGCGAGCGATAATTATCGGTTTCATTGTCATAACGAATTGGGCTATTAGCAAATATCAATCCATCCTCATTAAAACGTCTATCTCTTTCTAATTGCTCTTTAGTTGCACCTCTCCACGTGATACCTGTTTTTTGATCGCCATACCAATAATTGACCTTCAAAAAAGGCTTGGATTTTACCAATCCTGTGGAAAAATATGCGGATTGATAGTCAATTTTCCCATTGCGGATATAGCCGTCGCTATTGATTTTGGAATAACTCCCTTCAGCAAACATTCCATTTTTCAGCAATCCTGAACCTGCAGAAACATTCGTGCTAAGTGTGTTGAAACTTCCAACGGTTGTCGAAACATCAAGATTTGGTTGTGGCGAAATTTTCTCGGTTTCCAAATTCACCGAAGCCCCGAAAGCGGCAGAACCATTGGTAGAAGTGCCCACACCACGCTGAACTTGAACAGAGTTGAGGAATCCCGAAAGGTTTGGCAGATTTACCCAGAACACCTCTTGCGACGCAGGATTATTCAATGGAAGTCCGTTGATGGTTACATTAATTCGCGAAGCATCCACACCACGAATTCGAAACGACGTATTGCCCATGGCAGTGCCGTTTTCCGTTGTTGCAACCACCGACGGCATTAACTGCAAAAGAACAGGAATATTAGTCACATTGTTCAATCGCTGGATTTCAGTTTTGTCCATGGTTGAAAAACTGACGGGCGTTCTTTCGTTTGCACGAACGGCTTGAATAGACACGCTTTCCAAATCTATAAACCGACTAATGGAATCAATCGTTTCAGTCGTTTCACTGTAGGGGCGTATGGCATACGCCCAATTACCGAAAACAACAAAGGATAATAAAAGGATTTGTTTAATTTTTTGTTTGATGTTCATATATCTATTTTTTTTGTTTTCATGTTATAAAATTAGAGATGAAGAACGTCTTTTCCTACGTCGGCATTATCCGTACAGGTTCAGAGGGTATAATCTCAGCCTTTCAGCACCCCTAATTTTTTACAAAGGTACGACTTTTTTTTGAAATACACAAATGTTCATTTTTTTGTGACCAAAAAAACGAACCAAAAAAAGTCTTTGCTAAAATTATGTCTCCGCTACCGCTCTAACAATTTTAGCAGTAGCGTACTCGCTACGCTCGTGAATTTTTACGCTTGCGCCTAAGGTCATTATTTCGAATATAGCGAAGCGAAGTCGAGAAATTCCTTTGTTTTGTTTTTTTTTTTTTTGTATCTTTGCGTATATTTAAGAGTTAGGCGTCAGCAGCGGACGACTGCTCATAAAATGAAATGAGCAAACAATTAAAACTATAAAACTATGAAAAAAATTACATTCTCACTAATTACTGTGTTGGCTACAATGGTTGCTTGTAGTCAAACAAACTCAAATCCGGTTGCTCCATCTGACAATGTTGTATATCGGCTTTTCCCAACAGAAAATGTGTGGACTTTTATAAAGTTAAACACACGAAATGGGCAAATGTGGCAAGTTCAATACGACGTACAAGGCGACAATCGAGGCGACAATCGAGGCGAAGTTTCTTTAAGTTCAATTTCTCTTGTTCCAAGAGCAAGTGAAACAAACGGTAGATTTACTCTTTATCCTACACAAAATATGTGGACATTCATTTTGCTTGACCAAATTGATGGAAATATGTGGCAAGTTCAGTGGTCAAAAGACGCCAATAATAGAGGTATTATTCCAATGGATTAAGAATAGACAACACAATTAAATTAACACTAAATTAGCAACAAAATGAAAGCAGACATTGAAAAATTATTAAAAGAAATCGGAAACGACCGACACGGTTTAAGTGATTTAATTATGCACTTCGGAAACCCCGAAGAAATCGAAATGGAAGGATGGTGGAACGCACCAATTGAAGTGTTGCAAGACAATCTTCGTAAAAATGTTCAACAAGAAGACAAAGAAGAGTTAATCCGTTTGGCTATGGGTGTAGGTGCTATTGAGCATAATGAAAGTAAAATTTCAGAATACTAACTGAACGCTCGGTATTTGCCGAACGCCTAACTTGCGGTTTGGCGCAATGGCTACTCGTCTCCGCTGAAACTTCAAGGAGATAAAAAACATCACGCTGGACAGCGTCGCCGCAATAGAAACGCCGCCACTTCGCCAAGCCGCCGGTCGTTAACAGTCTTAGAATGCGGAATAAATTACAAAGCACATCTACAATCAATTAATGGCGAAGCGTAAAAAATTACGAGCATAGCGAGTACATTATCGCTAAAATTGTCAGAGCGGTAGCGGAGACATAATTTTAGCAAAGACTTTTTTTTGCTTCATTTTTTTTGGTCTCAAAAAAAATGAAGGCTAATTTTTAATAAAATTTGCATAATACAGAAAAAAAACGTATCTTTGCACTCCAATTTTTAAAATTAAAAAAAAATGCC
>JAIRRI010000054.1 GCA_031256055.1 Bacteroidales bacterium | reverse complement strand
TATGGGTGGTTGAAACGAGCCGTCACATTCCAGTCAATCGAACGAACATCATCGCCATAAGCATACTCGCGCACCTCGCTGAACGCCATTCCACGCCCTTTGAAGGCAGAATGATATTGCCCCGAAAAGATTTGCTGTACTAATCCTTTGGTTTTGATTTCTATTTTTCGTACTTTTTTTAAGAGTTCGTTTGCTTCCATAATTCGATGTTTCGAATAATCCCGTCATTCCGAGCCTAGTCGAGGAATCCCCTTGCTATGGGATGTCTCGACTACGCTCGACATGACGACCTATGTTTTACGGTACTTCAACCGTGTTTAAAATCTCATTAATAATATCCTCCGTCGTGATATTCTCCGCTTCCGCTTCGTAAGTCAAGCCAATTCTGTGACGTAAAACATCGTGGCATATCGCGCGAACATCTTCCGGAATTACATAACCTCTACGTTTGATGAATGCATAGGCTTTAGACGCCAAAGCCAAGTTGATACTTGCACGCGGCGAACCTCCGAACGAAATTAAATCTTTGAATTTCTCCAATTTGTATTCACTCGGAAAACGTGTTGCAAACACAATATCCGTGATGTAATTTTCGATTTTTTCATCTAAATACACTTCGCGTGTGAGCGTTCGGGCTTTGATGATATCCGCAGGTTTCAGAACTTGCGAAACTTTCGGATACTCGTTCAAAATATTTTGACGAATGATTTGTTTTTCCTCCTCTTTCTTGGGATAACCAATCACAAGTTTTAGCATAAAACGGTCAACTTGCGCTTCAGGAAGCGGGTAAGTACCTTCTTGTTCAATCGGGTTTTGCGTAGCCAAAACTAAAAACGGATCATCCAATTTATACGTGGTTTCGCCGATAGTAACTTGACGCTCTTGCATGGCTTCGAGCAGTGCAGACTGCACTTTTGCAGGTGCACGGTTGATTTCGTCTGCCAAAATGAAATTAGCAAAAATCGGTCCTTTTTTAGTAACAAATTGCTCCTGTTTTTGGCTGTAAATCATCGTTCCCAAAAGGTCGGCAGGTAATAAATCGGGCGTAAATTGAATGCGAGAAAATTTCGCATCAATAGATTCTGCAAGAGATTTAATCGCTAATGTTTTCGCCAATCCAGGCACACCTTCCAACAAAATATGTCCGTTTGCCAACAAACCGATAAGCAAACGTTCAATCATGTGTTTTTGACCAACAATAGTTTTTTTCAATTCCATCGAAAGCATATCCACAAACGCGGATTCATGCTGGATTTTCTCGTTCAATTCTTTGATGTCAATTTGTTCTGTCATAATTATTAAATTTTTACTGTTTAGACAATTTTTGTGACCAAAAGTTTAATTTCAAATGTTTTTTGAAAGCACGAAAACACTAACAAATTCTGTGCCAAACCGAATTGGGATGACATTTTTTTCAAAAAAATTCAATATTTAAAAAAGTTATCAACAACTCTGTCATTTTATCAACAATTTTATACGAAAATCGAAAGTTGAGCGTTATATAGGGTAGAAACCTAAAAAATATTCATTATGACAAAATCCATTATTCTACAAGAAAAACAAATCGTAAGTAAAATCTACCTCATTCGTGAGCAACGTGTGATGTTAGATGTTGATTTGGCAAATCTCGATGGCGTTTCCACAAAACGACTCAAAGAACAAGTAAAACGAAATTTGGAGCGTTTTCCGACTGACTTTATGTTCGAGCTTACTCGTAAGGAATTTTACAATCTTGATAGTTATTCTATCTATGATAAAAATCGTTATTATGTTGATTTACACTTAAATACAAACTTGAGGTCGCATTTTGCGACCTCAAGTTTACAAAACGCTGACAATCAAAATGAAACAAAGGATAAGTCTGATTGGGGTGGCTCTCGAATTCTGCCTGTCGCTTTTACCGAGCACGGTATTCTGATGTTATCTAATGTTTTAAGTTCGCCAAAAGCAACATCAGCAAGCATAGAAATCATCCGAGTTTTCGTAAAAATGCGAGAATTACTTTTAAGTAATCAAGAATTATTTACTAAGGTTGCCGAATTGGCTAATAAAGTCGGTGAACATGACCAATATATTCAAACACTATATGAATATTTGAAATCTTTTGACGAGGAACAAAAACGTCGTATAGAGTGGGAAAACCGAAAGCCTATCGGGTTTTGAAATACAAAAAAATCATTTCGTTTTTTTTTTGTATCTTTGCAAAACAAAAATTAAACAAACCAACAACTATGTGTAAATTATTGGAAGGCAAAACTGCCGTTATCACAGGTGCTGCACGAGGCATCGGAAAAGCCATTGCGATTGAATATGCGAAACAGGGCGCAAATGTTGCGTTTACAGATTTGAATTACGACGACAATGCTAAAGCTACCGAAAATGAATTGAAAGCGTTTGGTGTGAGAGCCAAAGCATACGCCTCAAATGCTGCAAACTATGCAGATACCGAACGCGTGGTAGGCGAAATTTTAGCCGAATTCGGAACGATTGATATTTTGGTTAACAATGCAGGTATCACCAAAGATACGTTGTTGATGAAAATGACCGAAGAGCAATGGGACGCCGTAATCAACGTGAATTTGAAATCGGTATTCAATTTCACCAAAGCCGTGCAGGGCACAATGCTCAAACAACGTTCGGGAAGCGTTATCAATATGAGTTCGGTGGTTGGCGTTTCGGGAAATGCAGGACAAATCAACTATTCTGCGTCTAAAGCAGGAATTTTGGGTTTCACGAAATCGTTTGCAAAAGAAGTGGGATCGCGCAATATTCGTTGCAATGCGATTGCTCCGGGCTTTATCATTACGGAAATGACGGGACAACTTCCCGAAGATGTGCGAAAAGCGTGGGCTGAAAAAATTCCGTTGAAACGTGGCGGTACGCCCGAAGATGTGGCGAACATCTGCGTGTTTTTGGCGTCGGATATGTCGGCATATGTAACGGGGCAGACGATTTGTGTTTGTGGTGGAATGAACATGTAGAAAAGAGCTCAAAGGTTAAGGGTAAAGGCAGGGTGGCTCCCTAATTTTTTCCTTTCCCTTCTCCTTTTTCTTTTTTCCTTTTTACCTTAATTTATGTCTTTGATTTCCAATAATCCCACATGGTACGTGCTATTCTGTATAGCAGCGGGATTTTTGTTTGCAGGAATTTTATACTACAAAACTAAAAAAGACGGGTTTGAATCGCCGAAACGCTATTTGATGGCGGGTTTGCGGTTTGTGTCTGTTTTTTTGATTAGTTTTTTATTACTTGCCTTTTTGTTGAAAATCGAGCGTCGTCGAACGGAAAAACCGATTGTGGTTTTGCTTCACGACAATACGGAATCGTTGTCCGATTTTTCGAAAAATAATCCGCAATGGTTTTCTAAATGGGCTGATTTTTCAAAGAGTTTGAAAGGTCAGTTTGAAATTGAGCAAATGACCTTTGGCAAAGATATTTCCACATCAAATGATATTTTGTTTGACGAAAAACAAACCAATATTGCGAATGCGTTGTCGCAGATTAGAACGCAGTTTTACGGACGAAATTTGTCTGCTGTGGTTTTGGCTTCGGATGGAATTTATACGGCAGGCGAACATCCTTTGCAAGCAGCAGAAAATCTGAGAGTTCCCGTGTTTACAGTCGCTTTGGGTGATACAACGGAATACAAAGATGTGTGGATACATCGGGTTAATCACAACAGATATGCATATTTGGGCAATCAATTTCCGATTAACATTGAATTGCAAGCCACGCAATTAGTTGGAACGAAGGTGGGTTTGACTATTCAGCACGAAGGGCAAACTGTTTTTTCGAAAGAGGTCAACATTGATAAACCTCGGTTTTTCGAAACCATCGAAAGTTTTCAAAAGGCAACAAAGACAGGTGTTCAGCGTTATGTGATTTCAGTTTCGACGGTTGAAGGCGAACGTAACGTAACGAATAATCGTAGCGAAATTTTTGTAGAGGTATTGGATACTCGCAGAAAAATTTTACTGCTCGCAGCAGCGCCACATCCTGATATTTCAGCCATTCGGAACTCTATTTTGGAAAGTGAACGTTATGAAGTGGATTTGGTTTTGGACGGAAATTTAAAATCACCACTTGAAAAATATGATGTTGTGATTTTGCACCAACTTCCTGCAAGAATAGGCGTTATGAATGCTCTCGTTCAACAAATTTCCACAAAACAACTTCCTGTTTGGACGATTGTTGGGATACAAACCGACTTGAATGCATTCAACAAAATGAATTTTGGTGTAACGGTCGAATTACGTGGACAGCAGACCAACGACGCATTTCCGAGTTTTAATACGGCGTTCACGAATTTTACATTTTCGGATGAATCCAAAAATCAACTGTTCAATTTTCCGCCGTTGAGCGTGCCTTTTGCAGCATATACAGTTGCGGAATCCGCGCAAACATTCTTGTTTCAAAAAATTCTGAATGTTACGACAGATATGCCGTTGATGATTGCAAGCCAGAATTTGAACAATCGTTCTGTTGTGCTTTTGGGCGAAGGAATTTGGCGTTGGCGATTGAACGAGTTTTTACAACGGCAAAATCACGATGCAGTAAATGAATTGGTCAAAAAAACGATTCAATATCTTTCTGCAAGTGCTGACAAACGCCTGTTTCGAGTGAATGTAAAACCTATTTTCGACGAAACAGAACCTATCGAAATTGACGCAGAACTCTACAATGATTCTTACGAGCCTGTTACTTCTGCGGAAGTTACCATCGAAATAAAAAATGAGGACGGCGTTGTGTATCCGTTCACATTTTCGCCTGTCGGCAATATTTATAGATTGCGTGCGGGGCTTTTACCTGTTGGTGATTACACGTTTGTTGCGCAAACAAAATTAGGTAATCAAACCCATCAAGCAACAGGTCGTTTTTCCGTGCGAGCGATGAATATTGAACAGTTGAATTTGCGCGCCGATCATCAGTTGCTTTATTTGATTGCCAAGCAAACCGACGCCGAAATGGTTTATCCAAATCAATTAGACGAATTGAGAAATATGCTCATTTCTCGTGAAGATGCAAAGCCTGTAACTTATGTGGAAAAAGGCTTTCATGAGTTAATCAATTTGAAATGGATTTTGGTTTTTGTGATTTTAATTTTATCGCTTGAATATTTTTTACGGCGATATTTTGGGGCGTATTAATGTTCATTTTTTTGTCGCAACAAAAAAACGAAGCAAAAAAAATGCTTGCTAAAAAGAATGTTACACTCCGTGTAACGCTTTTTAGCGATATCGTACTCACTACGTTCGTAATTTTTTTACGCTTCGCCTAACATTTTATTAGCAGAAATTTTCAAACGATTGAATAAGAAAACTGTTTGGATATTTATTCAAGCCTGCATTACTTAATCCAAAATACCGTTTTATTTCTTTTGCTATTTCACTATTGGCATGACCTAAATTCCCGTGATGAACAATGGTTTGTAAATATTCGAACATTAGCTCTCTGTCATTTTGTATCATCAAAAAAACAGTGTCTGTAATAGTTGCTACATTAAACCCTTTTGGAAAAGTAGCGTTCGTAATGCTGTATTTATTGCAAAATGCAGCCATTAGTTTTGGTAGAAAAGTTTTTAATTCCATAATTATGATTTTAGAAAGGTTCTGTTGACTGAGTCATAGTATTTCTATTTACTGTTATATTTTTATGAGATCCTTTTGTAAGATAAAAAATTTCGCTAATCCAGGCTTCTTTTCCCCCAGGAAGAGATATTGTAAAAGAAGAAAGTTTTCTAAAAATCTTAATGTGAGTTATATTAGGATTAACAGTGAATGTTCTTGAACGATCTGAAAATTCTGGAATTTTCTTATATGTTAAGAAAGATCTTGTTGTAAAATTACCATATTTATCGTACTCATAAAAAATATACTCAGCTTCCAAAACAGATTCTTCATAAACAGAAGAGTCTAAAAATGTATAGGTTGTATCTTTTTCAACTGCTGGTTCTTTTTTACATGAAAAAGAAAAAAGAATAAAAAGTAAAAGAAGGATGTTTAATTTTTTCATAATTTTTCTCGCGAGATTATTAGGCATTTCGCTTGTCGCCTTTAATTTATATTTTGGTTGAATTTTGACAATAAAAAAAACGGACTACAAATCCGTTTTGGAGGTATTAGGAAACCCAATCTACAAATAAGTAGCCCGCCATTTGCGAGCATCTTACTTATTCTTGCAGATTTTGAAACTTTCCTAATTTTCCAAAACAAGAATTAGCAATGCTATTTTTAATATTTCAACTGCAAAGATACGAAAAAATCCGAACATAGCAAGGGGATTTCTCGACTTCGCTTCGCTACGCTCGAAATGACGACTTATTTTTTGGCGAAGCGTAAAAATTTACGAACGAAGTGAGTACGTTATCGCTAAAAAACGTCGCACGGGTGCGACATTTTTTTTAGCAAGCATTTTTTTTGCTTCGTTTTTTTGTTGCAACAAAAAAATGAAGAACGGAATAGAAAAAATTATAATTTTTCTTTCAGAAATTTTCCAGTGATAGAAGTTTTACACTTCACCATTTGCTCGGGAGTACCCTCGAAAACAATATGTCCACCATGGATTCCACCTTCAGGCCCCATATCAATAACATGATCGGCACACTTGATTAAATCCAAATGATGTTCGATAACGATAATCGTGTGTCCTTTGTCTATCAAGGCGTCGAACGACTCCTTCAACTTGTGAATATCGTGAAAATGCAAGCCTGTTGTAGGTTCGTCGAAAATGAAAAGCGTAGGTTTGTCGGTTACGCCTTTGGTTAAGAAGTATGCTAATTTCACACGTTGTGCCTCACCACCTGACAAAGAATTTGAGGATTGACCGAGTTTTAGGTAGCCTAAGCCAACGTCTTGTAACGGCTGCAACTTGGCGATAATGTTATTTTCTTGTCCGCCTTTCACCTTTGACCCTGCACCTTTCACCTTAAAGAACTCCAACGCCTCATCCACCGTCATATCCAAAATCTCGGAAATATTTTTGTCGTGATATTTAACTTCTAAAACCTCGTCTTTGAAGCGTGTGCCGTGACATTCCTCGCAAACCAAATACACATCTGCCATAAATTGCATTTCGACTTTGATTTGTCCTTCGCCTTGACACGTTTCGCAACGCCCGCCCTCAACATTAAATGAGAAAAATCCGGGTTTGTAGTTACGACTTTTCGCCAGCGGCTGATTGGCAAATAAATTTCGAATATCGTCAAACGCTTTCACATACGTTGCAGGGTTTGAGCGACTGGAGCGACCTATCGGATTTTGATCCACCATTTCCACATCCGCAATGCGATGATAATCGCCCAAAATTTTGTCATATTTTCCGTATGCGTCTCCATATCCGCCAAAGATTTTTTTCACCGCAGGATATAGCGTTTGCTTGACTAATGTGGTTTTTCCCGAACCGCTAACCCCTGTAACCAAGGTTAAAATTCCGAGTGGAAATTTTACTGTCAAGTTTTGCAGATTGTGTTCGCATG
>JAIRRI010000132.1 GCA_031256055.1 Bacteroidales bacterium | reverse complement strand
TGTTCAAATTTACTTCGTCGTTGATTATATTTGTTCTTCCAATACCGATAAAACCACCTGTTCGTGTGATAACACCGGCTTCTCTAAGGGCTTGCGAAGTGCCCATAGTATAGTAAGCGGTGTTCATCTCTGCGATTTGTTGTTCAATTTTCGCTTGTTTTCGCTCGTTGTCATCTGTAATTTGTTGATTTTCAGTTCGAAGATCATCAATTCTTTCGTTGGCAATTCTCAATTTTTCTTGCAATTCCTTGATTTGTTCTTCTTGTTCTTCAATACGTGCTTTCAAAGAATCAATCATTTCTTGCATGTTTTTGGTGTTAACATTTGCTGTTCTCATTTGTCTGCGTAGACTTTCCAGTTCATTCAAACGATTACGGTTTTTCTCCATCAAGTCGCTAATGTCTGCTAAATCTTGAAGGATTTTTTCTTGCAAGTTTTGCGGTTTTTCGCTCGTCGTTTGCGAAATGATTTTTTCTTTAACCTTGATTTCTGCAAGATTACCTTCAATTTCGTTTAAAAATTCGTAAAACTTGTTTTGTAACGAATCCGCAATCTCTTTTTCGGTGCGCAAAGCATCAATTTCACCTTCCATTTCGGCGATTTTGTTGTTGTTACAACCTGTTAGCGCTATTAAAGCGGCAATGCTGAGGATGATAAATTTTTTCATGGTATATAATTTTTTGCAAAGGTACGAAAATTTTTGAAAATATCAAAAAAAATTGTATCTTTGTAATTGACAAAATAGGTTTTATCGTGAAATTTGAAATTTTTGACCAACTCGACCAATTCATCAAAAAATATTACAAAAATAGTTTGATGAAACGCGCCCTCATTTTTTTGACGGTTGTGGGCGGATTATTTTTATTGGTCAATTGGGCGGAAGCAAAATTGTTTTTGGGAACAACATCACGTCTATTTTTGTTGATTTTATTTATACTAATAACAACTTCAATGATTTATTGGGCATTTTGGATGCCAATTTCTAAAATTTTTGGACTTTCCAAAACGATGTCTTACAAAGACGCAGAAATCCTAATAAAATCAAGCCTTCCCGAATTAAAAGACCATCTGCGAAACCTTTTAGAATTACATGAAAAAGCACGGAGTGGGGGAGAGAACGAAATTTTAATCCTACAAGCAGCTATCGAACAAAAAATTTCGGGACTAAAATTCTACAATTTTGTCTCAACGATCAATTTTCGAAAAAATTTGAAATATGCCCGAATGGCGATTTTACCTGTTGGGATAATTTTAGCTCTGCTTATTTTTCGTCCGCAAAGTTTGTCATCGCCCACTCAACGATTAATTCGGTTTCAAACCCACTTTGAGAAACCGTCGCCATTTGCCTTGGAAATTTTGAACAAACGTTTAGATGTGTTGCAAAACAGCGATTTTGAGTTGAAAATCAAGTCTGTAGGCGATGAAATTCCCAATGAAGTTTGGTTGCAGATTGGTGATCATACATTTAAAATGAATAAATTGAACAAATTGGAGTTCAGTTATACGCTTAGAAATGTAAATCAAAGTTTCAAGTTTGCATTCAAGGTGGGAGATTTTCGAACTGCGGATTATCAATTGAAGGTTTTACCACGCCCATCGATTTTTGATTTTCGAGCATTTTTAACTTATCCAAGACATACAGGTTTAATCAATGAAACCATTGAAAACAATGGGGATTTGAGAGTTCCAGAAGGTACAAATATTCGTTTTCAAATTCGAATGAAAGATGTAGATCAATTGGATTTCTATATAGATGACCGATTAATAAAACCTGTTTCGGAAGATAAAAACACAGCAGTTTTTGCTGTTCGTGCGATGAAATCGTTCGACTATACTATTATTCCGAAAAATCAGCACGCTACTGAGTTAGACACGTTGCGATATTCGGTAACAGTTTTGCCCGATCAATATCCAATTATTAGTGTTACTGAATTTAGAGATACAGCAACATCTATGTTAGTCTATTTCAAAGGTTCGATTTCCGATGATTATGGATTTTCAAAATTCAGAATGATCATTACAAGAACTTCTGAAACTCAGGATACGCTTGTGCGAGAATTATTTTTCAACCCAAATCAAGCACAACAAGATTTTGTGGATTTTATAAATTTTGGTGAATTGTTCACATCACTTGGCGATAGGGCAGAGTACTATTTTGAAGTGTGGGATAATGATGAAGTGAATGGACCAAAACTATCACGTTCAACAACATTTGTTTATTCTACAAAAACCGAGAAAGAACTTGCGCAAGAAATCAATCGCCAAGGTGATGAAATTGCAAAAAATATTCAAGACAATATCAAACTGCTGAAAAAAAATCAACGTGACCTAAATGAATTGACGAAAAAATTATTGGAAAAACCAAACATTTCTTGGGAAGAAAAAAGATTGTTTGAGCAAATTATGCAAGACCAAAACCGTTTGAAACAGGAGTCGGAAAATTTAAAAAACCAACTTCAATCCATGTTCCAAAATGAACAAAAACTAAGTCCGGACGAGGAGCGATTATTGCAAAAACAAAAAGAATTGAACGAACTTTTTGATCAACTTTTTTCTGAGGAAATGAAAAAAACACTTGAGGAAATTCAGGCGTTGATGCAACAGCAAATGTCCAAGGAACAATTTGAAAAAGCCATGGATCAAATCAAAATGAATAATGCCGATCTGGAAAAAACGTTAGATCAAAATTTAGAGATTTTTAAGCAAATGGAAGTTGATCGTAAATTCGATATGGCATTGGATCAACTTCAAAATATTCGAGAACAACAACAGCAATTGCGAGAGGATATTGCCGAAGGAAAAATACCACAAGAGCAACAACAAAAACTTCAAAATGAAATTAACGAACAATTCAAAGACGTTCAAAAAGCATTAGACGATGCTCAAAAACTAAATCAAGAATTGCAAAATCCTCATGATGTCAAACGCAATACAGAATTGGAAAACCAAATTTCCGATCATTTAAAAAAAGTATCAGATGCTTTGTCGAAACAACAAAAGCAAAATGCGCAATCTAACCAATCTCAGGCTGAGCAAAAGATGCAGCAAATGCAAGATGATCTCGAACAGCAATTGGATGATAGTACTGATGAGAACGATGCGGAAGATGCTGCGATGATTCGTCGCTTGTTAAAATATGTGGTTAGAACTTCAATCAACCAAGAGGAAGTTATGGAAACGCTAAAATCTATTCGGATTAATGATCCGAAATATCAAGAAATTATTCGCCGTCAATCGGAATTGAAAAACGATATTACAATGATTTCCGATTCACTTTATGCACTTGGAACTCGTCAACCCCAAGTGGCGGTTTTGATTAACAAGGAATTGAAATCTATGAATAATTTTTCCGAATTAGTTATGCAAGATCTTTTGGGAATGAATGATGTGATGTTTTTACGAACAGGACGGCAAAACAATCAGGCAGTTTCTCGTCAGCAATACACAATGACAAGTTTGAATACAATGGCTTTATTGCTTGCAGAATCCTTAAAAAATATGGAAAATCAAATGCAAGGAGGAGGGGGAAGCTGTCGTAAAAAATCGAAAAAAAACCAATCTGGTTCATCTTGTTCACAGGGGAATAAGAAATCCAAACCACAGTCAGCTCGCGAGATGCAAGAACAGCTCAATCAACAATTGCAACGCATGCGCGATCAAATGCGCAACGGACAACCTCAACAACGCCAACAAGGGCAACCCTCAATGAGCGAACAATTTGCACGTTCGGCTGCTCAACAAGAAACTATTCGTAGACTGATGCAACAAGTTGCCGACGAATTGAAAAAATCTGACAGGCGTTCAGCAGGGGAACTTCAAAATTTAATTGACGAAATGGAAAAAGCCGAGCGTGATTTTGTAAATAAAATTCTAAATGATAACTCCCTTCGTCGCCAAGAACAAATTTTAACCCGACTTTTAGAAGCCGAAAAAGCTGAACTAAATCGCGAACAAGAGGAACGCCGAAAAGGCACCGAAGCCCAACAAAAAGAATACACCATTCCTGCAGAGCTTTTAGAACATCACAAAAAGCGTTCTCAAGAATCCGAATTATTACAGAAATTTCACCCAATCCTTCGCCCGTATTATCAACAAAAAACACAAGAATACTTTCGACAAAATCCATAATTGCTCGTTTCAGTAGGCTCAACGGCTAGATTTGTTAATTGAGCTTGTTGAAGCTACCGTTAGAAAATGTTCCACGTGAAACAAACCTAAACTATGAAAACTGTCCAATTCTTCTCCGAACAAACCAATTTCACAATCAAAAACAAAAACAAAATCCGTGAATGGTTATTCCAAATTATTTGCCAAAATAAAAAGTCTATCGGCGAAATCAACATAATTTTTTGCAGCGATGAATACTTGTTAAAACTAAACGAGCAATACCTAAATCACAACACGTTCACCGATATTATTACTTTTGATTTTGTAGAAGATAAAATAATCAGTGGAGATATTTTTATTTCCGTTGATCAAATGAAAGAAAACGCTAAAATGTTCCACGTGAAACAATCCATCGAAACCCACCGCCTTATTGCGCATGGCGTATTACATTTATTAGGTTATAAAGATAAATCCCCGAAAGCTAAAAAAATAATGACAGCGCAGGAGGAACGTGCGTTGGAGTGGTGGTTTCGACCGACATAAATAAAAAACAGGCCTGAGCAGCCTGAATAAAACGATGAAGGTAGAACTTTCGCCGAACAGAGTTTTTTGTTTTTACAAAAATTATAAAATATGACAATACAAACAAAAAGAATTTACGAAGCACCTGCTGATGCCGATGGATACAGGGTCTTGGTTGATCGGTTATGGCCACGTGGAATTTCGCACGAACGTACACATTTGGATTTATGGGCCAAAGATATAACGCCGTCCACCGCATTGCGCAATGAATTCCACAGCGGCATCGATAATTACAATGAATTTGTAGCAGCTTATTTGGACGAATTACGTAACAATCCGGCGATGCCTGAATTCGTCGCCGAAATCAAAAAACACAAAATCGTAACATTATTAACCGCTACCCGTGATCCTGCACACAGCCACGTTCCGGTGTTGATAAAGTATTTAAGTAGAAAATAGGTATTAGTTGTCCTCGTTATGCTGAATTACAAATTCAGCATAACAATTCGAAATGTCGAAACGACCTTTTGATAATCTTTTTAATTTTGTAATAATCGTAGTTCAAAATTTTTTCGTATCTTTGCACCAACATTTAACCAAATACACAAAAACTATGGAAACTATTTGCAATTGCTTTCAAGTAGATCGCGACACGATCGTTAAAGCTATCAAAGAAAAACACCTGACAACCGTTGAACAAGTGGGTGAAGAAACCAACGCCGGAACGGGTTGTGGAGGTTGCCAACCGAAAATTCAAGAGATTTTGAAGGAAATTAACGGGTAAACATAAAATCTCGTTTTATTGGACGTAGTAGGGGCACAAAATTTTGTGCCCCTACAATGTATAAAATCTGTAATTTTTTTCGTATCTTTGCACCATGCAAACTCAATATGACATCATCATCGTCGGTGGCGGTCACGCCGGCTGCGAGGCAGCACATGCTGCTGCTACGCTTAGTGCAAAAACGCTATTGATTAGTATGAACATTGATAGGTTGGCGCAGATGTCATGCAATCCGGCTATGGGCGGTGTGGCGAAAGGACAAATTGTTCGTGAAATTGATGCTATGGGCGGGCTTTCGGGGATCGTAACAGATCATACGATGATTCAATTTCGAATGTTGAACCGCTCGAAAGGTCCTGCAATGTGGAGCCCAAGAGTACAAAGCGATATGGAATTGTTTTCGCAAAAATGGCGAGAATTGTTGGAAAATACACCAAATCTGGATTTGCGACAAGATGAAGTTGTGGATTTAATTGTTGAAAACGAAAGGGTAAGAGGAATTATTACAGCAACCGGACAAAAGTTTTTTTCAAAAGCAGTAATTCTAACCAATGGCACATTCCTGAACGGCATTATTCACATCGGCGAAAAAAATTTCAGTGGTGGACGAATGGGCGAAAAAGCAAGTTTCGGAATTACCGAACGTTTACAAAGTCTCGGTTTTGAAACTTCCAGATTGAAAACAGGAACTCCTGTTCGAGTGGACGGACGAACCATAGATTTTTCAAAATTAGAGGAACAACCGGGTGATGAAAATCCAGAAAAATTTTCATTCCTGAAAACACCAAAATTAACACATCAACGCTCATGTTATTTGGGTTATACAAGCGAAGCCGTTCACGATATTTTACGAACAGGCTTTGAAAAATCACCGATGTTTCAAGGACGAATTCAAGGTGTCGGCCCAAGATACTGCCCTTCGATTGAAGATAAAATCAATCGTTTTGCCGATAAAACTCAGCACCAATTGTTTGTCGAGCCACAAGGTTGGGTAACTAATGAATTTTATATCAACGGATTTTCATCGTCGCTCCCTGAAGAAGTACAAATTGCAGCATTGCATAAGGTTAGAGGTTTTGAGCAAGCAAAAGTTTTTCGCCCCGGATATGCGATTGAGTATGATTATTTCCCGCCAACGCAATTGAAACCTACGTTGGAAACCAAACTTATTAACGGATTATTTCACGCCGGACAAATCAATGGAACAACCGGTTACGAAGAAGCCGGCGCACAAGGTTTGATGGCAGGCATCAATGCTGTGATGCAAATTCGTGGAGAAGAGCCTGTAGTGCTAAAACGCAACGAGGCTTACATTGGTGTTTTGATAGACGATTTAGTTACAAAAGGCGTTGATGAACCGTATCGCATGTTTACATCTCGAGCCGAATATCGCATTTTATTGCGTCAGGACAATGCCGATCAAAGATTAACACCACGTAGTTACCAACTCGGTTTGGCAAGTTCGGAACGCATGCAAATTTTGGAGAAAAAACAACATTTGACTAATGAATTTGTCGAGTATCTGAAACAAACAAAAATAGCACCTGAAATAATCAATCCAATTTTGGAAACCTGTGAAACAAGTGATGTTTCACAAAAAACAAGTTTAGCTCAAATATTATCTCGTCCTCAAATCGAACTGCATAATTTGCAACCGCTTTTGACTTTTGATTTTGGTAATGCAGACACCGACTTAATTTCTGAAACTCAAGAACAGGCTGAGATTTTAATCAAATACGATAGTTATATTCAAAAAGAAAAAGACATTGCTGAAAAACTGTCTAAACACGAGGATACGATTTTGAAAGATGATTTCGATTATCACAAATTACAATCGTTATCCTTTGAAGCGCGCGAAAAATTATCCAAAATTCGCCCGCGCACGATTGGTCAGGCTTCTCGCATTTCGGGCGTTAGCCCTGCGGATATTGCGGTGCTGATTATTTATTTGTCGAAATAATCTGATTTTTCTAACCGCTCATTCATTTTTTCAATCATCTGTTCCAACCTATCAATGTCTCCACTTTTAAATCTTAGATATATCTCTATACCTTTATAAGCACCTTCGCTTAAGCTCGCCCTTAATCTATAGATAGCATTTGCAATATCGTTTAACTGCAAAATAGAAAGCGACCACTGATTTAAGCGTTCAAAACAGACATCCCGAATATACCAGCGGTCGCTTTCGCGTTGCAAAAGTACAACATTTTTTTGAATTAACTAAATTTTTTGCAATAATAAAAAAAAATTCGTATCTTTGCAATCGTTATGAGTGTTCCCAAAAAATATTCCGAAACACCGCTGATGAAGCAGTATTACGAGATGAAAGCAAAGTATCCCGATGCGATGCTGTTGTTTCGGGTGGGCGATTTTTACGAAACATTTGGCGATGATGCTATAGAGGCTTCAAAAATTTTGGGTATCACACTAACCAAGCGCGCAAATGGCGCTGCACAACACATAGAATTGGCAGGATTTCCGCACCATTCCGTAGATACTTATCTGCCGAAGTTAGTGAGGGCGGGGAAGCGTGTGGCGATTTGCGAACAACTTGAAAATCCGAAATTTGCAAAAGGCATTGTAAAACGAGGAATTACCGAATTGGTTACGCCCGGGGTTTCATACAACGATAAAATCTTGGAACACAACCAAAATAATTTTTTAGCAAGCGTGTATTTGAACGACCGAAATTCAGGCATTGCGTTTTTAGATGTTTCAACAGGCGAATTTTATGTAGCGCAGGGTGGTATTGAGTATTTAGACAAACTTTTGCAAAGTTTTAATCCTGCCGAAGTAATTATTCAGAAAAATAAACGCACAAAATTTGAGGAACATTTTGGTACTAAATTTTACATCAACACGTTTGATGATTGGGTTTTTCAAACTGAATTTTCAACGGAAACATTAACTAAACAATTTAATGTTAAGTCGTTGAAAGGTTTCGGTGTGGATGATATGCCGCACGGATTAATTGCTGCAGGTGCAGCCTTGCACTATTTAACCGAAACTCAACACAATCAAACCGCACATATTTGTAAAATTTCTCGTATCGCAGAAAACCGCTACGTTTGGCTAGATAAATTCACTATTCGAAATTTGGAGTTGATCCAATCGCCCAACGAGAATGCAACAACATTGTTAAACGTATTAGATCAAACCGTTTCCCCAATGGGCGCGCGACTGCTGAAACGCTGGATCGTGTTGCCTTTGCGAGACCAACAACCTATTGAGGAACGCTTGAATGTGGTTGAATTTCTGTTTAATAATTCGGAATTTGCAAGCAAACTTCAAACTATTGTCAAACGGATTGGTGATTTGGAGCGTTTGATTTCGAAAGTAGCCATAAGTCGAATTTCACCGCGAGAAATGGTGCAAATCAAGCGTTCGCTATTTGAAATTGAAGACCTTGTGAATTTTTGTAAAACCGAAAGTGCAACTGCGTTAGAACCAATCGTTGAACATTTGGATTTATGTAAAACCATTCGCACAAAAATCGAACAAACCCTTTTCGACGATGCACCAATTGCAATAAACAAAGGTCACGTCATTAATAAAAATATAGATGCCGAGTTAGACGAACTCCGTGAAATCGCTTATTCAGGAAAGGATTATTTGGTAAAACTCCAACAGCGCGAAAGTGAAAAAACAGGCATACCCAATCTAAAAGTTGCTTTTAACAACGTATTTGGCTATTATTTGGAAGTCAGCAAATCTCACCAAAACAAAGTACCTGATACTTGGACGCGCAAACAAACCCTCACCACAGGTGAGCGGTACATCACTGAGGAACTCAAAATTTACGAACAAAAAATCCTGACTGCAGAAGAACGTATCTTAGAATTAGAAACTAAATTGTTTAATGAATTAATGCTTGCCGTAAGCGAACATATCAGACCTATTCAACACAATGCACAACTGTTGGCGCAATTAGATTGTTTGCTGTGTTTTGCACAAGTTTCTAAAACGAACAAATACACACGTCCGAAATTGAATGATAGTTACGAACTACAAATTACGGAAGGACGACATCCTGTTATTGAAACGCAACTCCCTATTGGGGAAAATTATATTTCGAATGATGTATTTTTAGACAATGCTTCGCAACAAATCATTATCGTTACAGGTCCGAATATGTCTGGAAAATCAGCACTTTTACGTCAAACGGCGTTGATTGTGTTGATGGCACAAATGGGTTGTTTTGTGCCTGCTCAAACGGCGGAAATCGGTTTGGTTGATCGCGTGTTTACGAGGGTAGGGGCGAGCGACAACATTTCTTCGGGCGAATCTACGTTTATGGTTGAAATGAATGAAACAGCAAGTATTTTAAACAATATTTCCAATCGAAGTTTAATTTTGCTAGATGAAATCGGTCGTGGAACTTCAACCTACGACGGCATTTCAATTGCTTGGGCAATCACTGAATATTTGCACGAACAACCAACCGCCAAAGCCAAAGTTTTATTCGCCACGCACTATCACGAATTGAATGAAATGGCAGAGCAATTTCCGCGTATCAAAAATTTCCACGTTTCAGTAAAAGAAATTGATAATCGCATGATATTCCTGCGCAAACTAAAACCAGGCGGAAGCGGACACAGTTTCGGAATTCACGTGGCACGCATGGCAGGTATGCCCCAACGTGTATTAACCCGCGCAGAAAAAATCCTGAAATGGTTGGAAAAATCACATGAAATGCAGGCGGATATTGCGCCAAACGCAAATGATGGTACACTTGTAGGGGCGGGGTCTGCCCGCCCAAACCAGGGCACATCCCAACAGGTCGCGCGAACCGCGCCCTTACAGGCGGACTACCAATTATCCTTTATCCAATTGGATGATCCTTTGCTGGAAGAAATTAAAAACGATATTTTAGACACTAACATTGATACCCTCACACCTGTTGAGGCGCTGATGAAATTGCATACGATAAAGGGGTTGTTGCAGCGGAAGTCTTGAACCAAGATTTTATTAAGATTTTCAAGATTACTTTGATTTTTTTTACCGTCCTGGTAATCTTTTTAATCTTGTAGAAATCATGGTTCAGACAAAAACTTCACCAATTCATCCACCGCACGTCCTCGATGGCTAATCCGATTTTTTATTTCTAACGGTAATTCTGCAAATGTTTCTTGATACCCATCGGGACGGAAAATAGGGTCATAACCAAAGCCTTCAACGCCGTGTTTTTCGGTGGTAATTTCACCATCAATTCGTCCTTCGAAATAATGAATTTTTCCGTTCCAAAACAAGGCGATAACGGTTTTGAAACAGGCTTTGCGGTTGGTTTTTCCGTGTAATTTGGATAAAACCAAACTTATGTTGTCGTCAAACGTAGGGGCGTTGCGCGCAACGCCCCTACAAATCATTTCCGCATATCGTGCAGAATAAACCCCAGGTTCGCCGTTCAATGCCTCGATTTCTAGACCTGTATCATCGGCAAAACAATTTTTTCCACAAAAATCATAAATGGTTTGTGCTTTTTGCAGCGCATTCGCCTGTAACGTAGTACCTGTCTCAGGAATATCTTGCAAAAAACCAATTTCCGAAAGGCTAACCACTTGAATATTCGAATTGCTCAATCGCAATTTTTCTTTTACCTCGTGCAATTTGTGCAAATTATTTGTTGCAAAAATCAGTTCCATATCAATTTTTTTTTGTAACTTTGTAAATTGTCTTTTTTGAATATGCAAAGATATAAAAAAAAATTAAATTCTCAATTCTCAATTCTCAATTCTCAGTTAAATCTTAATCGAGGAGTAGAATTGTTATCTCATTTCGGATTTCTCGTTGCAATCGGGCTAACCGCGTGGTTTCACCACTTACGCAACACATTTGGCGAATCGGCAATGATATTGTTTAATCTCATCAACAATCCTGAACTTTGGACGGCAACAACGTGGTATTCGGCAAATTGGTTTCAAAATGTGATAACGATTTTAGCCGTAAAAGGCAATTTGTCTTTACCGCTTGTAAGCATCGTGTTTTCTGCTTCTCCGATGATTTTCTCATATCTTGTTTTTTTACTCACGTATTACGGATTTAAACAAAAATTCAGCGGAGTCTTTTTACTATTATTGCTTTTGGGAATTAATGCTTCCTTTTTTGAAGCGGTTAACACGACGTTTTCTGTAGTTGTTTTGCTGTATATGTTTGTAGCACTAATCCGCTTCATTTTTGAAAAACATTTTACAAAGCAACACAATGATTTTTGCGCCCTTTTTGAAATGTCTGTATTTGGAACATTGGCAATTTTTGCACAATTAATAGGGCGATTTCTTACAAACACTCCATTAACAGAGCGCTCCATAACACCTTGTCCGAATATTGATTTTAGTGAGTGGTATCCATCGTTCATGAATTTTCTTGGCAAACAAGCCATAAACACGTATATCATCATTGCTTATTTGGCGCTTTTTCTGTGTGTGTTTTGGATGGTTAGAAAAAATTACAAAGAACTAACTGTTTTTCTGTTTTTTTCTGTGCTTTTAGTGTTGATGGCTTGGCACAACAAGCATTTGTTTATTTTCGATTATGAACAACGGTTTTTGTTTTTGTTAGCCTTTGTTTTGATAGCCATGAATGGGTTTATTTGGGAACGTTTTCCTCTAAATAAATTACGATTCGGAATACTAATCATTCTCGTGTTTCTTGCTATTGGCGGGCAATTGCGAATGCTACCAAAATTTGAAAAGCGACAAGAACATACATTGCGATTGCTCAATGCATCGGCGGCTATACCGGCAGAAAAAATAGCCCTTTCGGAAGATTTACAAGTGACGGAAAAATACATAAATTCAAAGTATTTAGCCTTCGAAACACCAATTATTACTGCACTTCATAATCTTCCGCAAAAAAGTATTTTCTTTATTCCGAAAGACGTAAACTATTTTGATGATCAAGTTTTCAATAATGTTCCAAATCAACGCTATTTCAGATTTTCAGACCAATCCTACACCATTTTGGAAGAACCGCTCATACCTCGAAAACTTATAGTTGATACGATTTTCGATATTGATTCAGTTTATTATGTCGGAAAAAAGACGCAATGGAGTGTAAATTATTACCTTGGACACATGCTGGAGCTTGGAGATTCCGTTGAAGTGTCCGTTTGGCGAAAAGGCTCTGATCGTGGACTTTTGGTGATTAGCGACCGTGAAAATCCGAATGATATTTTCTACATTCAACAAACAGTTTCCGAACCTGACGAAAACGGTTGGCAGAACCTGCTTTTTGCGTTTACTCTGAACCAAAATAAACACCCTCTCAAGACGTATGGTTGGAACCAAAATTATAAAAACGAAGACATGTTTTTTAAAGAGTTTCGTGTGAGAATTTGGCGAGAATAACAACACATTATGTCACATAAATCAGGATTTGTAAATATCATCGGTAATCCCAACGCGGGCAAATCAACGCTCATGAATGCGTTGGTGGACGATCAATTGTCCATCATTACGCCCAAAGCGCAAACTACGCGACATCGCATTATTGGGATTTTGAACCAACCCGATTATCAAATTGTGTTTTCGGATACGCCGGGTTTGGTCAATCCGCATTATAAACTGCAAGAATCTATGATGACTAGTATTCACAGCGCTTTGCAAGACGCGGATGTGTTTATTTTGTTGTCTGATTTGGGTGAGGATTTTAAAAATTCCGAAATTATAGAGCAGATAAAATCCTCGAATGTGCCGATAATTCTGCTGTTGAACAAAATTGACTTGTCCAATCAAGAGGAAATCGCAACTAAACTTTCGGAATGGAAACAAAAACTTCCAATGGCACAAATTCTGCCTGTTTCGGCACTTCACAAATTCAATATGGATGCTGTAATTGCAATGATTTTAGAGCATTTGCCTGAAGCCCCGCCCTATTATCCAAAAGATGAAGTTTCCGATAGAAATTTGCGTTTTTTTGTATCGGAAATTATTCGTGAAAAAATTTTGCTGCACTATCAAAAAGAAATTCCGTATTCTGTTGAAATTGTTGTAGAATCTTATGTTGAGGAAAAAAATATTGACAAAATTCGTGCGCTGATTTATGTTGAACGCGAATCTCAAAAAGCCATTATCATCGGAAATAAAGGAGCCGCCCTCAAAAGAGTAGGGAAGGAGGCTCGCCAAAAAATGGAGAAATTTTTAGGAAAACAAGTTTTTCTGGAATTGTACGTCAAAGTGATGAAAGATTGGCGCGATAATGAAAAGATTTTGAAGCGATTTGGGTATGAAATTTAAATTTTTAATATTAAATTCATAATTACTTTATCCCTTGCACTCTTAACGCCTCCGCATGAATCGCCCGCCAAAGCGCCAGCATAAAATCATCATCCAAATTGTTTTTTCGTCCGCATTCCAAACGATGTTTGAGGGCGGTTTTCCAGCGTTCCATTTGTAAGATGGTCATTTGATTAGCGCGCTTATATTCGCCCATTTCGCCAACAATTTTCATGCGTTTGGACAAAATAGAAATCAGTTCTTCGTCCAAATCATCAATAAGAGCGCGCATTTGCTGAATTTCGTTATGTTGAACGGTTGCGTCTTTTTCAACCAATTGGCAAACCAAATTTTCGAATTCGGAAAAATCCAATTGCTGGAAATGGTCTGTCAGCGCGGTTTTCGGAGTGGGATGAACTTCAATCATCAAGCCATCCATTTCCATATCAACCGCTTTTTGAGCGATGAGAGAAACTAATTCCGACTTCCCCGCAATGTGACTCGGATCGCAGTAAACCTCAATATCGGGACGACGACGCTTGATTTCAATCGGAATTTCCCACATCGGCGGATAACGAAATTGCGAATTTTGATTCATTCCAAAACCTCTGTGTACGGCTTTAACATTAGTAATTCCAACTTTTTCAATGCGCTCGATTGCTCCCAACCATAAGGCTAAATCAGGAATCAACGGATTTTTAACCATCACCGATAAACCGCTTCCCGAAAGGGTTTCCGAAATTTCTTGCACAGAAAACGGATTTCCCGTTGTGCGTGCGCCTAACCAAATGGTGTCAACATCGTATTTTAAACAATGTTCGATATGTTCGGGCATTGCAACCTCAACAGCAATCGAAAGACCATGCTTTTTTTTCGCCAATTGCAACCATTGCAAAGCTTTTTCACCATAACCTTCGAAACCTCCGGGACGCGTGCGGGGTTTCCAAACGCCTGCACGCATGGTCTTTACAGAAGTTTTTGTTGCTAAAAACTCAGCGGTTTTTAAAATTTGGTCTTCACTTTCGGCAGAACACGGACCGGCGATGATGGGTTTCATGGTGCAAAGATACAAAAAAAACGAAACAAAGTTTCGTTTTTTTAATTGAAAATGAAAAATTGAGAATTGAGAATTACGTTTTGCCTCATTGCTAAGGGCGTAAGCAACATTCTCAATTTTCAATTTATTTTTGTATCTTTGCAAAGTGAAACTACCCTCCAAAATATCGTTAGTCCTTTGCCTCGTTGTGTGCACGTGTGCTTGCGTGAAAACGCCACCCGAGGACTTGTCGTTGCAAAATATCCGTGATCAAAATGAATTGACGGTGTTAATTCGTGCCAACTCATCGGACTATTTTATTCATCGCGGTTTTCCGAAAGGGTTTCAATTGGAATTGACACAACTTTTTGCGGATTATTTGGGTGTGGATTTGCGTATCATTTCAACCGAAGATTCTGAAGTGTCGTTTCAATTTATTCTTGATGAACATATCGACATTATTGCGTCCAATATCGCGATTACGGAAATAGGGCACGGACGCGCTTCGACAAGCTCAGCGACCAGTCCGCGCCAGCGGAGAACGGACAAAAAACTGTTTTGTTTTACGTCTTTCGAAACAGAACGCTCAATGTCTTGGGGCATTCTGTGCAGTGCAGATAGCTTGGCGAATGTGATGATTCCTTGGATGGATAGCATTGCCCAAACTCGAACCTTTACAAACTTGTGTCTGAAATATCACATCCAACCGCGAAAAAGTTATCCGCAATGCGACACCACTTCGCAAAATCCATGTCTCCTTTCGCCCTACGATGATGCGATAAAGAAGCACGCCGAACGTTTGGATTGGGATTGGCGACTTTTGGCTGCGCTGATTTATCAAGAATCGAATTTTTATCCGCATGTCGAGAGTTGGGCAGGCGCAATCGGTTTAATGCAATTAATGCCCGATGTTGCCGAAAAATACGACATTACCTTAGAATCTTCTGCCGACGAGCAAATTTTGGCAGGCGTAAAACATCTTCAAGGAATCGACAAACTTCTTCCTAACGAAATTCCAAAATCGGAACGTATAGCGTTTATGTTGGCGTCCTACAATGTTGGGGCAGGACACATTCTTGACGCGCGCCGTTTAGCCGTAAAAAACGGCAAAAATCCCAATATATGGTTTGATCATGTGGATGTCGAACTTTTGAAAAAATCCGATCCAACAATTGTTCGCGATTCCATCATTCGCCACGGCTATGCACGCGGCGAGGAAACGTACAATTTTGTTCGCGATATTTTCGCGCGATGGGGACATTATCGGAATTTGATTCCGTGAAATGTCTGAACCTTGATTTTATTAAGATTTATAAGATTATCAAGATTAACAGTAGTATCAATGAAAATTTTGATAATCTTATAAATCTTGCAAAAATCTTAGTTCAAACTATTTAAATCCGTTATCTCACACATCGCAACATAATCCCACTGGACTTGCCGGTAGTAGCTTGCGAATAAATGTAACCACCGTACGTGTACGTGGATACAAATAAACTGTGTCCGCGATCCAAGTTAACCTCTGTCTGCGACCAGTAACCTGCTGTAAAACCCTGATCTTCTTCATCGTTATATGAAAGTATATAACCTCCAAAAACAGCACCCCACTGATTAGCACCTGTGCCCGTATAACGCAAAATTTCTTCTTCCGAAACACCACCACGGTTTTCGCCCGTACCGCCTAAAGCAATATCCAAATCAATAAAATCTTGTAAAGTAGGCACACGCCAAGGTGAAGGACAAAGTTCGTCTGCAAAGCGAGTAACCGCACACCAAGTAAAGTAATGCCCTGTTATTCCCGTGATAGAACGGCAATCAACGTTAGCGTATCGCTAATTTCCATTTCGACGGTGGTTTGGCTCAACGTTACATCCGTAATAGGAATTTTAACCAAAGTAACCGTTAACAAACATACAGCCGTTTTGTTGCCTTCTCGAGTGGTAACGGTAATGTTTGTGCTGCCTTCGGCGAGGGCTGTGATTTTGCCGTTTTCAACGGTTGCTACGTTTGAGTTGGACGATGTCCAACTTACAGTTTAGTCGGTGGCATTGCTTGGCAACACGGTCGCCTTCCTAACAGCGCAATTGTGGCGATGGTTAGGATGATGAGTGTTTTTTTTATGGTTTTTAGTTATAATTTGGTTATGGACTATGAGTTATGAGTTGTTATTTACAGGCTGCGCCTGCGTTATTGGGTTGTTGTCCGTAGGGGCGTTGCACGCAACGCCCTTCCCCATGTGTCGCCGTCATTCCGAGCCAGAGGCGAGGAATCTGTTGGCTATTGTGGTGCGGATTTGTAATTCATACCAAGATTTTATAGTTTTATAGTGTAATAGTGCAATATATTAATGTTAATTTGCTAATTATCAGTTTATAAATGTTTATTTTTTATCGTTGTGCTCCTTTTCCGGCTATGAGTCCCCAAAGTTTGTCAATGTCGGCGATAGGGTAGCGGTTTCCCCACATGCTTACGCGCACGGTTTCTGTGCCTTGTTTATTCATGCCGTGGGCAGCGCGGTAAGTGTTCATCGCCGAATTTTCATCAAATTGCGATTTTTCGGTTTTGGTAAGGGTAAGAAAACCCTGTAAATAAGGTGTATTTATCGCATCTGCAAGCGATTTTGCTTCTGTTGTATTTACTTCGCGGTTGCCTTCGTATTTGGTAAGTTGCTCCACTTCCTCAAAGTTTTTGGCAAATTGGAAGTTCCATTTTCCGCCGCCACTCGGCAAACAGATATCGCCCATAGTGTTGGCAAAAAACAGATTGTTGTAAGCGTTGGTTTCGCGGATTTTATCGCGTTTCAGGTCGCTGTCGAAGCGAGTGCGGTCTAATGCGCCGTAATAATTACAGCCGAAAATATTGTCATACACATCGTAATTCATACGCGTCATATAACGGAATCCGTAGCCCATGTCTTCCATGAGTTTGGTACGTGTCCATGTAAAAAGAACGGTGTTGTTGTGAAATTTGAGACTTGTTTTGTCCTCCGGAATGCTGCCGTGTCCGCGCACTTCTATGCCTGCCATACGATTGGAAACAAAGATGTTGTTGTAAATTTCCCAGTTGCCGCCGTGGTTTTCTAATTGAACGCCATAGTTATAACAGTTGGCAAACACGCAGTTGCGTATTATCAGTTTGCCCTGAAAATAACCGTGTATGCCGCGACGATCGGCTATGGAGCCGGGACGCAATTCGAGACCTTGCATAGAAGCGCCCGGTTCAATAGTTTGTCCTGTTTCGACTCCTGGAGGCGTTCCTGTGCGCGGGTCTTCCGGAATCGGTCTGAAATAGGGAGTAATTTCTCCGCCATCAAAGAAAATACCGTCAATAATCATCAGTCCTTGCAAACTGACGGCAGGCGCATTGAATTTATAATCAATGTTCAGCATGGAATGGCTTCCCGAAGTGCCGATTTGCGCCTCGCCGGGCTGAATCATGGTGCGGTATTTCACATGATCGCGTTGAGTAAATCCGGCGTTCCAGCCGCCTTCAAGGGTAAGGTATTTATCTTTGATTATGATAAATCCCTGATCCATTTTGCCGAGGTAGTTGCCTTCGGAAATACGGATTGTTGAGCCGCTTGGAGCAGCGTCAATGGCAGCTTGCAAGTCTTTAAACGGCTTTTCTTTGCTGCCGTCTGCCGTGCGACTGCCCGCACCGTTGGTTACGCAAACATAAAACGTTGCACCTGTGTTGACGGTTGCTGCGGTCGCTGAGCCTGTCGAAGCATCGCTGGTTTTGCTTTGAGAAGGTTGTGTAGTTTGAGTGGGCGCCTCTTTTTTTACGGCATCGCCTGCTTTTTTAAGGGCATTGCCCAGTTGGGCGTTTGCTTTGTTTACAAAGGCACAAAAGCATAAAGCCGTGATGAAGATTAGGAGTGTTTTTTTCATGATATTTGGTTTTTTGGTTTTATGGTTGTTGATTTTTATTTGGTTATGGGTTATGAATTATGGGTTATGTATGGGTTTTTTCTATTAGCAAGAGGATTCCTCGACTTCGTTCGGCTTCGCCTCTACATTCTTTTCCCACTCCGCGTAACGCCGTCATGTTGAGCGTAGCATAGCGGAGTCGAGACATCTCCTTGCTATGTGGTTGCATGTTTATTTTTAAGAAATTTTTAACAAAAATAATTTGGTCAATAAAAAAATAATTCGTAATTTTGCGATATGAAAAAAACGAGAAAACCATATCAATTTGATGAGGACGAATTGATGTCCGTTAATGAACCGATTGTGGCATATGAAACGCCAATGAGTTCCTCCTCGCACCCAGTTATCCCGCACCCCGCACCTGATAAATGGAATCCCAATGTTCCGTTCCACTGCACGCAGGGGGAATTTTTGGAACACATTCGCAGTATTGAGCAAAGTATTGAGCGAGGGGAATTTTTAACCGCTGAGGAAAGCAAAAGAAGATCTGAAGAATGGAAAAGGAATTTTCTCGCAAGCCGTATATAACTTCTGAGGAGTTCGAAAAAAGTCGTGCTCAAATTTACGATTATTCACTTAAAACGTTTGGTTTCCTTCAGGCAGAGCGTTATTGGACAAAAATTCAGAAGTCATTGGATATGCTTCCCTATCGCTATCTAGTTCATCCCGAATGCCGTCACATTCCCACCAAAAGCCAGATGTATCGAAATATCGTCCTTGATTCGCATTTGATTATTTATCAGATTACCGACCTGCGTGTTGAGGTGTTGGATATTGTGCCTTCTGCGTCGAGTGTTAGCAAGATTCGGGGGGCTCGCAGGGTTTGTGTGTAATAATAGGTCTATGAACTTAATTTGATTGTGGATTGTAGGGGCAAATAATTATTTGCCCCCACGGGGTCATCCCCAAAATGCCACGGGCTCGTAGGGGTGTTGCGCGCAACGCCCCTACAGTTACAATTTACAATTTCACGATTTTCGTTGTTTTGCTGCCAACCCGCAAGAAGTAGGTGCCGGTGGGAAATGATGATATGTCAATTGTAAACGTGCTTTGTAGGGGCAAATGATTATTTGCCCCTACGGGTGCAACATATACACGTTTGCCGTTCATATTAAATATCTCAACGTTTTTAATTCCCAATTCGTAATTTGCAATGGTTAATTGTCCTGTCGTTGGGTTCGGATAAATCTGTAGAGACGCACGGCCGTGCGTCTCTACGCTGCCCACACCTTCCGTCACCGTAATTTCCAGCGTTTTGCTGGCGCTGCCCACGCTGTTGCTTGCTTTCACTGTGAACACAAGTGTCCCTTGGGACGTTGGCGTTCCTGAGATGACACCCGCTGTAGAAAGCGATAAACCATTGGGCAAATTTCCACTTTCGATTGCCCACGCAATTGGCAAATCCCCCTCCGCCGTCAGCGTTGCGCTGTAAGCCGTTCCCACGGTGCCATTGGGGAGGTTTTCGGTGGTGATGTAAACCATTCCTTCTAAGCGCAGATGTTCGGGCATTACGACTGTGTTGCCTTGCAAGCCGGGCAGGTTGCCGTTTTGCGTTGTCCAGCCGTCGGTGGTTTTGAAGCGGTTGCCGAGGGTGCCGTCGGCGTTGATTTCCTCTTTGTCGGCGTTTTCGCCGTCTAAGTCTGCTGCGCCGATGTTAGCCCAAGTGGTGTTGCCTGCGGTGTTGAGCATGCCGTCCCACGCGATGTTGTTGGAAAGCGTTCCGCCGTCAATGTATGCCGCTATACGACCGACATCATCTCCTTCTGTTGCTTTTACGCTGGGGTTTAATGCTGCACAATTGGATATTTCGCTATCATAAACTTCCCCCGCTATGCCGCCCACAAGGTTTTTTCCGCTCACGGCACCGACAGAATAACAGTTTTTGATATAACTTCTCTCATCATCTACATCATTAAAAATACCGTCAACAAATCCTACTATGCCTCCAACACTAATATCTCCGCTTACATTGCCGAGAGAGTAGCAGTTTTCTATTTCACTGTTATAAATATAGCCTGCCACGCCACCGACACTGTATTGTCCGCTGATAGTACCTGTGGAATAACTGTTGGAGATTTTACTCTCCCAATTAAGTCTTCCCGCCACACCGCCGACATACTCTTCTCCGTTAACATTACCTGTGGAATAGCAATTGGACAGGCTGCTGCCATTACGAATATCTCCCACTATACCGCCGATACGGCGACTTTCTCCGCTTACATTGGCTGTGGAATAACAGTTGGATACATTGCCGTACGAAACATCACCCACTATGCCGCCAACATCGTATTGTCCGCTGATAGTACCTGTGGAATAACAGTTTAATATACTGGCTTCCCGCACAAAACCCGCTATGCCGCCGGCGCTTGAAAGAGTGCTAATATCTACATTTTCAACGCCAAGATTTTTTACAACAGCGCCATAAGCAATACTTCCGAACAATCCCGGACACCACAAATCGCCGTCTTTATCATTAATATACAGTCCTGTAATTTTTTTATGATTTCCGTCAAAAACGCCTCCAAAATAGTCGTTACCGCCAGTGATATTCCAAACTCCAATCGGTATCCACCCTTTTCCGTCGTTCCACGTTGCGCCGTAGGCAGAGAGGTCGATGTCGTTTCCGAGTTTGTAATGCTTGCCGTTGTAATCTTCATTTACCCAGTTTACGATTGCTGCCAAACCTGCCAATTGCTCGGCAGTGGTGATGATGTAGGGGTTTGTTTCCGAGCCGTCTCCGCCCGAAAATTCGAGTATGAAGAGATGTTCAGGCATTTCAACGGTTTTTCCAAATAGTCCGGGCAGTTTTCCGTTTTCGGTAGTCCAACCGTTTGCTGCTGTAAATCGTCCTCCGATAGTACCGTCAGTGTTGATAGCCTGCTTGGTAATGTTAGCGCCGTCAATGTCATCTTGTCCGATGTTATTCCACGTTGTATTATCATCGAAATTCAACATTCCGTCGAAAGCGGTATTGTTTGCGATGGTTGCCGTGCTTCCTTCTTTGCCGCCTGTAACGCGCCCGATAAAATTCCCATCACTTCTAACGGCGGGGTTTAATGCCACGCTGTTGTTGAGTGTCGCACTTGAAGTAAAAGACATAACTATTCCTACTAATCCGCCAATTGTGTTGCCTGACTCAACAATGTTAATTTCGCCCGTTGACCAGCAATTTGAAACTGTTCCGTCAAGAAACCAGCCAACCATTCCACCAACCATTGTGTATGCACCAATATTTACGGTGGAAAAAGAGTTTGTCAAGCTGCTGTTCTCAATATAGCCCACCAAGCCGCCTATAGTTCCTCTTGCAGTAATGTGACCTGTTGAATAGCAGTTTGTAATCACGCTGTTCCCGACCGCTTGCCCTGCTACGGCTCCGATGAAGTTATTAGCATTAATGTCCACGTTTTCTACGCCCAAGTTCTTAATCGTGGCTCCGCTAATTCGCCCGAACAGCCCCATACGGTCTGCTACGGCGTTAATTTGCAAGCCTGAAATGACTTTTGTGTTTCCGTCAAATACGCCTCTGAATGGTCTGTCATTGGTTGATGACCAAGATCCGATGGGCGTCCAATTGTAACTGCTGAGGTCGATGTCGTCGGTCAGTTTGAAATACTTGCCCGCCTCGGCATAAGGGGCGGTTTCGGCATTGACATACGTTGCCAACTGCGCGAGGTGCGCCGCCGTGGCAATTTGATAGGGATCGGCGGATGTTCCGCTTCCGCTGAATTGGGCGTTGGCGGTTGTTGTTGCGAAGCAGATTGCTATCGCGAGAGTTAATAGTTTTTTCATGATGTTTTGGTTTCGGTTTTTGATTGATTTTTTGACTATTTGGTTCCTGTTGGGGCGACCCTTGCGGTCGCCCTTATTGGCGATTGTGGGATCTACTGGCGAGGGGCGGGAGCGAGCCCCGCCCTTACATTTGTTTTTTCCGTTGTCATTCCCGCGCAGAGAGGCGGAGTCGAGACATCTCCTTGCTATATGGTTGTATGTTTATTTTTAACAAATTTTTAACAAAAATAATTTGGTCAGACTAAAAATAATTTGTAATTTTGCCGTATGAAAAAAACAAGAAAACCATACGAATTTACGGAAGGGGAGCCGATGATGGCTAACGATTCTGCTGTGGCATACAAAAGCCGATTTCCGATGTTTCCATGTCAGACAAATGGAAAGATTATTGTACCAATGGCGCAGTGCCTAACACACATCCCGCCACATTTGGTAAATGGAATCCCAATGTTCCGTTCCATTGCACGCAGGAGGAATTTTTGGAGCATATTCGCGAAATTGAACAAGGTGAATTCACACCTTTGGAAGAAGCTCTTGAAGAATTTGAAGTATGGAGGAAGGAATACCTCGCAAAACGTGGTATCATCGTATAATCCTCGACATGGAGACAGAAAGACTTTACAAATCGGTTAAATTAAGCGATAAATTTAAGGTAAAAATTGAAAAAGGCTTGCTCATGCTTCCTCGTTTTTACAACTTGTACCCCGAATGCCGCCACATTCCCACAAAAAGCCAAAAGTATCGCAACATCGTCCTCGATTCGCATTTGATTATTTATCGGATTACCGAACAGCGTATCGAGGTGTTGGATATTGTGCCTTCTGCGTCGAGTGTTAGCAAGATTCGTGGTGCTCGCTCTGTGGTTTTATAGTATGTCTATGAACTTAGTTTAGTTATGCGTTGTAGGGGCAAATAATTATTTGTCCCTACATTATATCCCTCGCGTGTCACCGTCATTCCGAGCCGAAGGCGAGGAATCTGTTGATTATTGTGGCACGGATTACAAATCCGCGCCAGCGGTTTGCTGTTTTGGCACGGACGCGCTTCGACAAGCTCAGCGACCAGTCCGCGCCAGCGGTACGAGGTGGCTTCGACACTTCGACAGGCTCAGTGTCCGAAG
>JAIRRI010000030.1 GCA_031256055.1 Bacteroidales bacterium | reverse complement strand
GTGATTTTTTTCCCACGATAAGTCTTTGTCATTAAAACTACTCTCTATGAGTGCCGTTGATCCATTGTATGAATTTGTTAGACCGGTTAAACTCATGTAGGCATATCGTCCCGAAGGTCGCGTACCATTGACACCGTACGAAGTGCGTAACATACCGCTTGTGAAAATATCCTTGATTCCTGACAGGAATTGCTCTTCCATAAATCTCCATCCTGCGGACGTGGACCAAAAATTACCCCATCGGCTGTCGGCATGTAATCGCGACGTACCATCGCGGCGAAAACTTGCTCCAACGTAGTATTTATACTTCCAATTGTAATTTGCTCTTGAAATATACGACACCATTTTGTCTTGTGCATAATGACCGCTAATGCTGACCGGATCAGAACCAAGCGAAGGTTCGGTGTAGTTATAATTTAGAAAATTTCGATTTGAGGAGTTGAGAAAATTGTCATAATAATCGGTAATTTCGTAGGCAATTAAAGCATCAACATTATGATTTTTATCGAATGTTTTTACATAGTTAGCGTTTGTTGACCAAACCAATTGACGGTATTCGTCATATCGTCTATCAGTTTGTCCATTATTATCAGCCACAACCTGATCGGAAACCATCGGGTGGCTCCATCGATCGCCTCTCGACATCGTAAAATCGTAACTCAGGCTTGTTTTAAACGAAAGTTCCGGAAGCGCTTGCACTTCTGCAAACATCGTATTGAATGCTCTTGTAAGACGTTGTTCATTCTCGTTGAGTTTTTGCATTGCAACAATGTTACGCGTATTTGGACCAACAAAAATCGTATTGAACGAACCGTCCTCGTTGTACACAGGATCTGAAGGTGTGTTTTTTACAAAAGCACCATACATGGGCGAGCTATACCAGTTGGCATCATATCCCAAGCTTTGTGTCATATCCGAAAACATTAGATTTCCTCCAAATTTGAGCCAGTTTTTGGCTTGGTAAGTAACGTTCATTCTACCGGTCAAGCGATCAAGTTCCTGAATTTTTTGTACACCCTGCGATTTATTGTAAGCAAGTGAACTGAAATAGCTAAACTTGTCGGTTCCGCCCGATAAAGAAATTTCCTGATTATGATGCGCACCTTTTCTAAGCGCTTCTGCTCTCCAATCTGTCCAGCCCGACCAAGGTGCTACAGACCACTTAGGATGTGCGAGGGCTGCATCGGCTGCCAGCATTCCATCGGCGTATGCTATAGCCGCTTCCTCTGATAATCCGTCGAAATATCGACCTTTTCGTACATAGGAGTCATAAATAAATTGCTGTCTTTCCTCTCCATCCATCATAGGGCGATAATGGTAAGCAAAATCAGAGCGTCCGAAATCAGATGAAAAACGCACGCGTGTTCGACCTCTTTCACCTTGTCTGGTCGTAATCAAAATTACGCCGTTGGCAGCACGAGACCCCCACAACGAAGCAGCAGCAGCATCTTTGATAATTGTGATATTGGCAATATCGTTCGGATTGAGCGTTGACATGATATCTGTTCCGCCCGATTGACCGGAGCGTCCTGTTGAATTGAAATCGCCCGACATAACCGGAACACCGTCTATCACATACAACGGCGAATTACTTGCGTTGAATGAACCATAACCCCTAATTCTCAGAGACGAAACACCTCCGGGTTGGCTCGATGTCGTGTTTACCGATATTCCGGGCGCATTGCCTTGAATCATAGATGCAACCGTCTGATTGGGGATTCCTTGCAAACTTTCTGTTCGAATCATCGAAGCCGATCCGTTGGTATTAAATGCTCTTAAATTACCGAATCCTGTAATAACGACTTCGTCAAGTTGATGTTGATTGCCTTCAAGGACAACATCAATAACACGCTGACTACCTACTGTAATTTCTTGCGTTTTGTATCCTAAATACGAAAATCTAAGAACGGAGCTCCCATTAGGAACAGTAAGTGAATATCTACCGTCGATATTTGTAACGGTTCCGGTATTAGTTCCGCTTATAGAGATAGTTACACCGACTAAAGTTTCTCCGGTTGCATCCGTCACTGTTCCCGACACATTTATTGCCGATTGTTGTGCAACAACTGCTGTATTTAGCCCAATAAGCATCAAGCAAAATAATATGACTTGTAATTTTTTTGTTTTATTTTTCATAGTGAATTTTGTTTGTTTTGATATTTTTTCATCGACTATTCTAATAGTGATATTCCGCAATGGTTTCTATCAATCGTTTAATATCATCCGGAAATACCTGTCCAATTGTGCCTATTCTAAACGTTTCTTTTTTCGATATTTTTCCCGGATAAATCACAAATCCGCCTTTTTTGAGTTGGTTGTAAAAATCTTTGAACGAAAAATTTTCGGTAGGAAACTCAAACGAAGATATGATGGGCGATTGTAAATTTTCGGCTATCAAAGCTTTATATCCTAAATTTTTCATTCCTTCCATCAATACTTTGTGATTGGCGCAATAACGTGCGTATCTGGCAGCAACGCCACCTTCTGTTTCCAACTCGTCCAACGCTTGTTTGAAAGCCCGAACCACGTGAGTTGGCGAAGTGTAGCGCCATTTTCCGTTTTGTTTTTCCATGGTTTGCCACTGGTCGTAAATATCCAACGACAAACTTAAAGAATTTCCTTCACACAACTCCATTTGACTGCGTTTGGCGATGATCAAACCAAAGCCCGGAACGCCTTCAATACATTTGTTGGCACTGCTTGTCATAAAGTCAATATCGAGTTCGCCTATATCAAACGGAATACCTCCAAAACTACTCATGGCATCTACAATAAGGATTTTGCCGTGTTTTTTTATAACTTTACACAAGTCTTCCAAAGGATTCAAAATCCCTGAAGTGGTTTCGCAATGCACCAAAGCAACGTGTGTGATGTCTTCGTGTTTTTGTAAATATTCGTCTAATTCCGATGCTGAAGGCACTTCTGTTTGCTCGTATTCGAGCACATCGTAATCTAATCCGGCATAGCTGGCAATGTCTTCCATACGCTCGCCGTACAAGCCGTTTACAAGAATAAGCAGTTTGGATTTTTCCGACATGGAACACGTGATAGCGGCTTCAACAGAATAGGTTCCGCTACCTTGCAACAGCACAGTTGTGTAGTCGTCTGTATGTTTTGTAGCCAAAGCAACCAAGCGTTTTCTGATGTCTTGTACGATGTCCACGTTGTAGTCATCGTCCCACGTGCACCAGTCTACGAGCATTTTTTCTTTGATGGTTTGAGAAGTTGTAAGAGGTCCGGGTGTTAATAAAATATAAGGTTTCATGTTAATTGTGAATTAAGAATTAGAAATTAAGAATTAAGAGTTTTGAAAATTGTTTTGATTGTCATCCTGAGCAAAGCGAAGGATCTGTTTGCTAATTGTTAGTAGTCAATTGCTAATTTGGAATTGATGTGTTCGATAATTTTAGGAAGTTCATCAAAGGTATCCATAACGAAATGCGCACCGGCTTCGGTCATTTTAGATCTAACCGCAGTCATTTTTTCTTGTAATTCCACTTCAGGAAAATCGTTGATGTCGGCTTCCGTCAAACCCAATTCGTTGCTGCCAATTACGACACCTATCGACCATACTTTGGCATTCAAACCTTCGCGAATATCTTCAATCGTATCACCAACTTTTACGATACAATCCGTATCTTGAACATTTAAATCAATCATGTTTCGATAAATCATAAACGGCGCAGGACGTCCTTTTGGCAAACCATCCGGCGTGATGCAATTATCCGGAAAGTATCCTTTTGCTTTTGCAGAAGGCTCTACAATGTTCATCATGGCTCGTGTGTAGCCGGTTGTTGATCCGATTTTCAGACCTTTTTTTCTTAACAAATCAACGGTTTCTATCACGCGAGGGATAGGCGTTGTGTAATCCGTCAATGTCGCAAAAAGATACTTTTCAAAAGAGCGATTGAGGTTTACGACATCGTCTTCAGTCCAATCTCTGCCATAAATTCTTTGAAACTCACTGTTGATTCTTTTCATTCGGAGTAATTGACGCACGTGCTCGATTTTTGCCATTCCCATTGGAATACGGACTTCGGTTGTTGAAATAGAAATAGAAATTTCTTCAAACGCTTCTATAAAAGCATTTACAGGGGCGAAGCAGCCAAAGTCAACAGTCGTTCCAGCCCAATCTAGAATCACACATCCGATTTGTTTGTTTGTTTTCATCATGTTGTTTTTATGTTTAAGTTTATATTTTTACGTTTAACATACATCATCAGAAATGCAAAACCAATTGCGCAAATGCAAATCAGCGTGATTCCTAATGATAATGTATTATAGTATTGAAGCCAGTTGTTAAAGTTTAAAGTAAATTTTAATCCTAAGAAAATACAGGACGCCAAATAACCCAAAAAGTCGGCCAAATAAATGAAAAAACCAACGTTGCCAACAATTCGAAAATCAGCGATGAAACGATCAAAAAATACCGTTTGAAACGCTAAATAAGTCGAGTAAATTCCAATACTTTGAAGGAACAACCATAAAACCGGTTTTATTATTAATGTATCGAAAAATAACGACGTAGACAAAACAAGTAAAGAACCAAACAACATCAGAAACATCAATGTATTTAAGGCTTTTTTATTGTTTTTTATAAAAATCATCGAACCAATCACAACCAATAAAATGAGCGTAACGATTGAATCTACCCTTACAAACAAAAAAGGTGTCAAATTTAAACTCGTATGTTGTAGTATATCAACTAAAAAATCCTCTTTAATATCGCGCAACACCGTGAAAAGCACATTAACTAAAAGCAAAGGAATAAGCAAAGCACTATAATTCATAAATAAAATCCTACGCTTGTATTTGTTAAGCGGTGCCCGTTCCGTACGATACGCTTTATCTTCGAGAGATGGTTCCGGTAATCGATCTAACAGATACGCCATGCCGGCCAACAAAGGTAAAGCAATACCACCGATAATCGCCGGCATCCAAAACGGGCTCACACCAAAACTGAGAACAAACAATCCGAATGATTTGGCTGCCCCCGAACTAATAATAATACTAACACCTAAAAAACCGGCTAAGATGTCAGTCAATTTTCTACCTTCAAGATAAGAAAACAAGAATCCCCACATACATCCTAAAGATAGTCCGTTAAAAAATAAACAAATTGCATTGAACGGATAAGGAACTACTCCAAACAATATAAGCGATAATTCGGCACCTGCTCCCGACGCGATAATCGCCGGTAATCGATGATTGCGTTTCAATTCGGAAACAAATTTTATGCCGCAAAATTTAGATAATAGATAGCCGATAATTTGACTGATACTAATCACGACTTTGTAATCCATACCAAAAAGTTCCAAGCCGTCAAAGGTTGAAGCCGTAAATGCTTTTCTCAACGAATAAACTAAAAAATAGGCTACCAAAGCTCCTCCTCCTGCCCATAAAACAAACAAAAAATACGTTGTGTGTTTTTTATTCATTATCTAATTTCTGTAAAATTTATTGCTGCAAAATTACTA
>JAIRRI010000006.1 GCA_031256055.1 Bacteroidales bacterium | reverse complement strand
AACATTTTCCATTAAGATGTTGTAGTAATCCAAACGCGCGCCCAACGACAGGCTGAAACGTTCGTTTTTCCACTCGTTTTGAACATAACTGCCGAACGTTGTTGAACGTTGCTCGAGATGTCGATCATAGGCCGGCATTTTGTCATCCAAATCATTATCTACAAGCTCTATTCCGGCTGTGAATTGTGCGGGCATAAACCACAAATTGTCCATTGAATACGTATACTGTGAACCTGCGACAAATGTTAAATCTGTTGTATAGCCGTAAGCATCAGGGTCTTGATCGGTGCCGTAATAACTTTCGCGTTGAATGCCTTGCATCGAAGTATAAATATTGAAACGATGTTTGTAATCTTTCGAAAAAAAGTCGTATTTCAAACCTCCGCCATTGATTTGATGAACGGTTTGTTCGGCAATATCTGCCTCGTGTGGCGGTCGGTCGAATTCGTTTCCGCCACGTCGAAATTCGTTGATACGATGATAATCCGCAGTAATTCTGGAATTGTTGGTAAGGTTGTGATATGCGCGAAAACCAAGCGTTTCGGAGCGAAGTTTGCCCACATCGGAAAATTCGTCGCGAATATAAGGATCGCGATTTCGTGTTGTGGCAAACAAATAAGCACCTGTTTTGAAGTCGTCTGAGACGAATGAGCCGTTTAGCACGTTATTGATGTCGGTTTTTCCCTTTCCGAAAATACCTGTCGTATTGGAAAGCGTAACCGAATTGCGCAAAGGTTCTTTGGTAATAATATTGACCACTCCGCCAATTGCGCTCGAGCCGTACAATGCCGAGCCTCCGCCACGAATCACTTCGATACGTTCAACCATTCCGATAGGCAATTGCTCCAAGCCGTAAACGCTCGCAAGCGAACTGAATACGGGATGACCATTCATCAAGATTTGTGTGTATTGACCGCTCAATCCGTTGATACGAAGTTCGGGTGCACCGCAGTTGTTGCAGGTGTTTTCAACTCGAAGTCCGGGCTGAAAATTGAGAACATTAGCCACGCAAGTAGCGCCTGTCGTTTCAAAAAGTCTTGGAGACAACACGCCAACGATAGTAGTAGACTCTCTACGATTGGTTTCGTTGCGCGAGCCTGTTACAACTACGCCTGACAATTCCAAGGCTTGCGGTTCAAGTTCAATAAAAACTTCTATGGTTTTGTCGGCAATCGCTACAACGGTCTGTTCCGCGCGGTCGTAGCCTATATAAGACGCAACAATGGTGTGCTCGCCGACAGGCACGTTTTTAAGCAAAAAATGTCCTGTGGCGTCAGTCATTTTTCCGAGAGTTGTTTCTTTTATCGCCACGGAAACAAAAGGAAGATGTTCGCCGGTTGATTTGTCAATAACGTGACCTGTAATATTGGCGTCGGTAAATTGCCTGACTTGTGCAAATAATGTTGGTATTTGGAAAATTAGGATAATCGATAATATGATGATTTTTTTCATTGGATTTTGTTTTTTTGTGATTAAAAGTCGTCATTCCGAGCGTAGTCGAGGAATCCCCTTGCCAGGGGATGTCTCGACTGCACTTCGTTCCGCTCGACATGACGGAAAGCAGTAAAGAAAAATTTACGCCGTCGGCGGTCCTCTCAGAAAAAAGAACGTGCAAAAACCGACTTCGGGATGTTCCGATAAGAAAACTTCCACATCATCGCAAACCATTGCTACAAGCGGTGAAATAGCGGTTGATAAAATTGCCTCTAATGTGTTGAACGAAGAATTTTTTGCAATAAAAATAAGTTCCTCAGGCGTGTGTCCGCCCGAAGCCGTATTATGATGACACTCTTTGTGAATATGAGAGTGCGCAATACTCATCCCATCAACGGTATGTTCGTGTTGGAAAAACGCGATATTGAAATAAAATGCCACAAACAGAGCTAACAAAAAGCCCGAAATAAATGGTTTATGTGCTTGCATTTTCATATTTTTCACGAAGGTACGAAAATTATCTTAAATCTCCAAATCTTTAATTAATTATTCTTCGACCGTTTGGGGCAAATCTATCATTTCTGTTGAAGGATAAAACATATCGTATGCCACCGGTAATCCAAGTGGAAGCTCTGGTTTCGCCACTAATTCCTGCGCCAAAAGCAAGATCAAACTGCAAATCGTCGTTGATAAATTGACGTATACCCAATTGATACAAAGAACCAACGCCATGTTCATATGGGTCACCGTTCACAATTTCGCCAATCAAGTGAAAACCTCTATAAACTTTCACTTGCGTTCCGATTCCAAAAACAAGACCTGTGAGATTTTCTTTGGTTTTTCTATTTCTAAGAAAAGTTGCTCCTATTTGAGCGTGAAACAACACATTTTCATCTTCACCTAAACATTGGGTGACAGATGTAAAGAAGAAAGCGTTAGGTCCTTCCGAAACGAATGCTCCTTTGCCCCAAGGCATATCAGTCCCAACCGCAACGGTTATTCCGGGCCAACTATTGGGTTCATAATCGCGAATCAAAAATTTACCTTGAAATAACGGCAAGGTGTAAGACCACTCTTTTTCTGTTGTTTTTTCACCTTCAAAATTTACAAAATCGTATTTACTTCTACCCCAAAAGCCGGCTATGGTTAATTCTGCCCAATGTGTAAAACCCCAATTGGCAGAGTGCCAAATTTCCATTCCTGCTTCGCTTGCGAATACCCAACTTGACAGTTCCGATCGCCTGAATCCGGACATTGCGGCGTCGTCGGTGATAAAGGGGCGTACTGCACGAATAGGATTTACAGATAACATAATGAATGCTATCAAGATTGCTGTTTTTTTGAATGTTTTTGTCATGATAATTTACATCCAGCGTTTTTTTCTGAAAAACCAAACGCCAACTATGGATACAAGTATCGATGCTGCGATAACGATTGAAAATTCTCCTGTCCAAATATCATCCTCGCGTTGCAAGTTCATTCCGAAATAACTCGCCACCAACGTTGGAAACATCAACACAATCGAAAACGATGTAAGGCGTTTCATAATCACGTTCACATTGTTCGAAATCACCGCAGCAAACGCATCCATCATACCTGCCAAAATATCGCTGTAAACGGTAGCCGTAATACGGGCTTGTTGCACTTCAATTTCCACATCCTCAAGCAAATCTTCATCAAACGGTTTTTGAGTTTTTGGGAGTGCGCCTTTGTATTTTTGCAACAACAATTCGTTGCCTCGCAAAGACGTTATAAAAAGCACCAATGTTCGTTCAATGCGCATCATTTCGAGCAGTTCCTCGTTGCGAATGGATTTTTGCAATTGAAGCTCCGCATCCTTGATTTCCGCATTGAGACGTTTCAAATATTTCATAAACCACACCGACGACGAAAGCATGAGATGAAGAATTAAATCGTTAGCATTTTTTCGCGGAAACGACTTCCGACGAGAAAAATAGATGAGGTCATCAATCATTTCCACATTATGATGGCAAACTGTAATGAATTTTTCGCCTGATGTCAAAATTCCCAACGGTACTGTTCCGAAAAAATCGCCTTCCTCTTTGAGTTTGTAAGGAACACGAATGATAATCATTCGCCAATCGTCTTCGTATTCAATACGCGGACGTTCGTCGACGTCTTCAATGTCGTTAAGGAATGAGGTCGGCACGCCGAATTCATTTTCCAAAATCGTTAAATCCTTACGGGAAGGGGTAACCACATTCACCCACACATCGTCGGAATACTGTTTGATTTCTTGAAATCCGTTTTTGCTGATTAAATACTTGATCATCGCAATTAGTTTTGAAAGGTTAATACTTGTGGCGATGATCGTCTGAACAATAGACTAATCCCGCCCGTTTGAGCAAATTTCTGAGCGTTTATAACTCGGTCCGTCGTCCATGATTTAATTAATTTTAATGAAAACTATGCTTTAGAATTCGAGTGCAAAGGTACTGCTTTTTTTTGAATTGGCCAAATTTTTTGTTATAAATATCATTTTTTTTTGTATCTTTGCAAAAAAATGGAGATATGACAACACTAACAGTTTCAACAAACAATTTGAAGTTTGTTCATCTATTTGAAAATTTGGCAAACGTGTTGAACGTGCCTTTTGAAAAAAAAGAAGAAAACACGATGTTTTCAAAGTCTATGCAAAAAGCGTTGGACGATGAAAAAAAAGGACGAGTTACAAAACTCGTTAATCACAAAAATGCAGTTGCTGAAATTTTAGGATAATGTACGAAATTTGCTACACTAATGAGTTCAAAAAACAACTCAAGCTGATGATGAAACGAGGCAAGAACGCCGAGGTGATGAATGCGGCTATTGAAACGCTTGGGAAAACCGGCACATTGCCCGCAGTGCTTTATCGAACACACAAATTATCCGGCAATTTTGCTAACCATTGGGAAGCGCATTTAGAACCTGATTGGTTGATAATTTGGAAAACTGACAAGAATAAAATCATAATTACTTTGACAAACACCGGAACTCACTCCGATTTGTTTTAATTACAAATAAAATTGCCTATGAAAAAGAAAAAAAAAAGACATAAAAATTAGCATTTGCTCTATTTAACTTTCGAGATTACCACAAAAAAGAAAGACGACCATGAATATCTGATGCTCGCAGAAATGCGGGCTTCTTTATTCTGGTCTAAGGTTGTGGTAAACCTCGAAAGTGGATAATTGTAAGTCCGCTTTTTTATTTGTCAAAAATCGAAAACCACATTAACCTACTAACCATGTCCCAAAAAATTCTACCATCTGGTTTTATCGAGATTTCAGTTGAGCATATTCTGCGCAAATACAACCGAACTCCAAAAAAAATTTTTGGGTAATGTCATAGTTTAAGGTAGTAAATAAATTTACGATTTAATTTGTCTGCAAAGATACTAAAATTCTAATAAATCACAAAATTTCTTTATTCCTCTCCCC
>JAIRRI010000211.1 GCA_031256055.1 Bacteroidales bacterium | reverse complement strand
AAAACGGAAGATAGTCTACCGCCATACTTCGCAGGAATTCCACTTTTGTACAATTCCATGTTATCAACAACATCGGGATTGAATGCTGAAAACAAACCGAATAAATGCATCGGTGCATAAATGGTTCCATCGTTAAAAAGAATAAGATTTTGGTCTGTAGCACCACCCCTGACATTAAATCCGCTTGATACTTCGCCCACAGATGTCACACCGGGAAGCGTCATCACAACTCTGAGAATATCGGCTTCGCCAAGAATGGTTGGAATATTTTTAATAGATCGCATTTGAAGCCGTTCCATACCGCTTACCGACCGTATATTATCTATTCTATCTGCCATAATGGTTACCTCGCCAAGCGAATAAACTTGTTCTTGAATCTCAATATCCAATTTTCCTTCAGAAAAAACCATCAATTGTCGCTTTGAATCCTTCACTCCCATACCGCGGATAATCAATTCACGACGTCCGGGAGGCAATTGTATGGAATAAAAACCAAAAGCGTCGGTAACAGTTCCAACAAAAGGGTCTTCAAGCATCAAGGTGATACCCGGCATGGTTTCGCCGGTTCTAAAATTGGTTACCACGCCTGTCATCGTCACTCTCGTTGCTGTTGATGGCGTGTTCGGATTTCCCACGGCATAAATCAACATTTCTGAACTCGCTTTGGTTTCCCGTTCAAAGAGTGGCATGGTGGTAGTTGATTCGGTCGAAGCTTTTCTGTAAAAATTTTCCGGTAACGTAGTAATTAAAGTCCTGTTTTCGATGATGTAAATTGCATCTTGAAATACTGATAACCGAAACTCCGTATCTTGCAACGTTTTTCGAAGCAGTGCAAATGGATCTGCGTTAGTCTCATTAAGGGTAACCATTAGAGAATCTGAAACTTCAGGAGCACAAAAAATGCGGTAATTGGTCTGTTTTTCGATGGCCTCAAACAATTCATTCATTGGTTGATTATCTAAACGAATAGTTACCCGTTGCTGTGCAATCCCCGAAATACAAGGACACATCAAAATAAATGCTATATACAAGATTTTTTTCATAATGAACTTGACTACGGCGTAGCCCTCAACGAAGTTAATTTTTCATATTCGATCACTGCCCGTGTAATCAATTCATCTGCATTTTTCCTGTAATTCAGTCTATTGGACGAGATAAACTGTCTCAACTTTTCTTTGTGTGGATATAAAGCTCTCAGCAATCCTCTTTTGTTTCGTATGGTATAGTAAACACCATCTTTATGTAGGTAAAAAGTAGTTCTAAAAGTAAATTTTCGTTCTACTCCGGTTTGGCTTGTTTTTTCAGTTCTGCTTGCAATTTGTTTTTTCAAAATCGTAGAATTTCCAGAATGTAACACTATATAGTATCCGGTAGAAGGACTACCTGGCAAACCATCGTTGCAAAAATAAATTATACGGTTACCGTGCAGTTCAACGTAATCGACATATTCGGGAAACAAAACAATTTGGCGACCATCCGGCGAGAATATGACCAATTCATCTCGATTCAGGTCAAGCCTGAGCATAACCTCCGGATACACAATACCGCGATACGACAAACGTGCCTTCGAATATTGCTCACTTCCAAAGTAAGGGTGATTTATCGCTCGCAAACGTCCCTCTTGCAAACTACCATAATAAAGTGGAGCCTGTTCACCAACAGTCTGCATATACACCATTGTAGCATCATGGATTGATTGAGAAAACAAGTGTCCACAGGCAAAAATAAATAATATCAGCGATCCGGTTTTTATCATAGTGGTTTTATAAGTTTGCAAAGATACAATTTTTTTTTGATATTTGCAAAATTCATTTTTTTTTTGTAACTTTGCAAACTCAAATTTGACATCAGTTAAATTTTGAGCATCGGGATGTAGCGCAGTCCGGCTAGCGCACCTGCTTTGGGAGCAGGGGGTCCCAGGTTCGAATCCTGGTATCCCGACAACAGAAAACCAAGCACTTACAAATAAAAACGTAAGTGCTTTTCCTTTGGGTGGTGCAAAAGGTGGTGCAAAACTGATTGATTTAAAGCATCTTTATTTTTTGTTTTTCTGTATTTTTTTCGTAACTTTGTGTCAGAATTATTAAATATGACCGCTACGACATTCATAGAAAATATCAAAGACAAAATCCACTCCGTAGATAAATCGGCACAAGTGTATTTGTACGGTTCACGTGCAAGGCAAACAGCAAGGGACGATTCGGATTGGGATTTGTTGATTTTGGTAGATAAAGACAAAGTTTCGATTGCCGATGAACAGCGTTTTCGTCACGAATTAGTGGATTTGGAGGTTAAATACGACCAAGCCATTTCAACATTGGTGTATCCGTCGAGCGAATGGAATACGAAATATGCCGTTACGCCGTTATACACCAACATCAGCAAGGAAGGGATTTTGTTATGAACGAACAGCAACAGTATTCCGAATATATCGCCTATCGAATTGCAAAATCAGAGGAAGCGTACAAAGATGCTTGCTTTTTGACTGATAACAGCTCGTACAACGCTGCGATAAACCGATATTACTATGCGGTTTTCTATATCGTTTCAGCACTTTTATTGAAACACGAAATTTTTTCAAAATCGCACTCCGGTATGAAAACGGAATTTGCCAAACATTTTGTAAAAACTGAAATTATTTCGATGGACTATTTCAAAACATTTTCCGATTTAATGGATTGGCGACACAAAGGCGATTATGGAGATATGTTTGACTTTGATTCCGACACAGCAAACGGACTAAAAAAGACTGTTCGAGATTTTATTGATGCTGTTAAACAAAAAATTTAATCTGTTTCTGTAATTTTCGACCGACTTTTTTTCTGCGATTTACAAAAAATCGCAAATTTGTGTCGAAATTATTGCTTACATTTTGCAAAATTCTGCTTTTTTCTGCAATTTACTGCCTTTTTCTGCCGTTCATACTGCCAAAAATTGCTGTTTTGTGCTTTTTACTGCCGAACACTGCCTTTTTATGCTGTTTTTTGTGTAAAAAAAATGTCATTTTTATCCTTTTCTTGAAGTTTTTGTGTAAAATCTTGTCATTTTTTGTTCGATTTCGGGTTTAGAACATTGATTATAGTTTCTCGTTATCGAACAAATCAAGGTCGGGATATAAAATACTGGTTCGCTACGCAAATAAATTGAAATCTTTTAGGATTTTAATCTCCAATTCGGTCTGTGCAATTTCCTTTTTTAATCACTGAATTTCTTTTTGTGCATTGGTCAAACGAGGAACTTCTTGTTTTTATTTTTTTTCATTTTGCAGAAATGCTATTTTTTTGTTTGGATTGCAAATTGGCTATTTCATCGCCATTGAACGTTAGTGTTTCAAAATTATTCGCTTGCAAGTATTCTTCAAGAATATGAGTCCCTTCTTTATGTCTTTTCACGTTCATTATTTTTATGGCTTCGCCCATTTGCAGATAAAACGCAAAAAAAGAATGGCGAAGGTACTGACCTCCGCCAAACGATTTACTTAAAATTCCGCTCAACGAGGCGGTTTGTATTAGAATGAATTGAGCGTGCTTTCGAGTTCTTTTTCGTTATGATTTTTTCTTTTGAATAAATCGTGTAGTTGAAATCCAACCAAAAAACTTAAACTCGGATTCGTTTGATAATAATGCGTTTTATCAGGTAAATACACAAAAATTGCATCAAACGGAACATTAAACGACATATACAAACCTCTCGTTTTGTAACCAAAACTCAACTTCGCATCAACCGCAGGCGAAATAAACGTGCGACGTTGCGTGTGATCACCTATGTTGAATCTTTGAAATTGAACGCCCGGACCAACCCCAATTAATCCACGCAAAAACCAATTTCCGTTAGTCCAAAGCCTCGTCAATCCAAACGTTATACTGTTTTCTAAAACAAACAAATGGTTGAGGTCATTCATTGAATTTTGGACTAACTCCGTCTGATTTAAATAAAAAGTACTGTCCACCCAAAGCCAATGGTATTTGTGTTTGAAACTTGAATAAAACGTAAATCCCGATTCATTCTGTTTATAGGCATGTTTCATCGCATGCGAATAACTGTATTTTTCATTCAAAAAATAAAATACGGTCAAACCTGCCGTGTACATTAGCATATCGTCGCGATAACGAGGGACTTCGTGATTTTGTCCCGTTTTGTAAAGATGGACGTCATGTACATCAACCCAACCTTGAACTTGGCTGAAATAGGCATCTATTTCCCAATTTTTTCCACCATAACCGATCTCAAATCGCCAATAATCCGACAGCGGTATGCTTTTGTCCAACGAGTTCAGTGGCAGGTTGAACGAGTATTGTAGCGTGTACGAAGCATAATCCACACCTACCGTTTGCGACAATCGGTTGTTCGATTCAAATACAATCGGATTTACTGATCCTGCGTTGTAAACCATCCTCGAAAAATTGTTATTTATCGAAGTCCATACCGAAATATCCGTTGAAGGTTTTGGTAAAAAACTACGCCATTTGGATTGTGCAAACACGGCAACATTCGATACAATGCCAAAACATAGAATAATGTAGCGTAATTTTGTAAACATACAAAATTTTTATAGTCCGAATATCTCTTTAAGTTTTTCTTCTGCCTCAGGCGTGCTTCCAACCCATGTGGCTACGAATTTGCCTTGTGGGTCAATAAGAATTTTTGTTGGAAATGCACTGATATTGTAGAGTGATATAACATCACACTCGTCTTTGCCCTCATCGTTGAGAATATTAGTCCAAACCAAACCATCGTCGGCTATGGCTTTGAGCCATCTTTCTCTCACAGCTTCGGAGTTTCCACCTTCGAAAGCGATGTTTATAAACACCAAGCCGAGTGGCGAATATTTTTTATACATCTCCACAAGTTTGGGGTGTGACTGACGACATGCTCCGCACCAAGTACCCCAAAAATCAAGTAAAACGTATTGTCCCAAATGATCCGACAAGGAAACGGTGTTGCCATTCTTGTCTTTTTTGGTGAACGCCGGTGCCGGCATTCCGGATTGCATGGCTCTGGTTTTTTCTATCACTTCGGCGATGGAAGCAGCTTGTTCGGTTTGTTTCATTTTTTTGCTTAAGGTATTGAACAGAGCTTCAAATTCGTCCAATTCAAGTTCTCTTTGAATCATTGCAAGAAGTTGTACCGAATGTAGACTGTTAGGATTTTTCCGAATGAATTGTTCCCGCACAAGCGTCATCTCTTTTTGCAGGTTTTCCATTTCGATCATTAATTTGTCTTCTTCTTCTTCTTCTCCGGCAAAACTGCGACGTATAATCTCAAATTGTTTGGCTTCCAACGGTGCCATGTCTTTGTGAAAACGGTTCAAATCGTTGTTCAAAGGTCCGCCTTTTATGGTCAGAGCAGGCCAATGGTCGGCATCGAAAGAAATGGTAATCGTACCTTTTTCGGCATAGAACATGAACATAACTCCGGGTACTACACCATCCTCCATGTCGATTTGATTGCGAGGATCGTTGTTCATTAAAACAATCGGTTCGCCTTCCGGTACGTTAACAACAATTTCGGCTTTGCCGTTCTCAAGGGTTAGCTGTTCAACTTTGAAATCTTCGTCTTCCACCCATCCAATGGTGATAATTTCCGCATTGTAGTTTTTAGCAGTGATTTTGATGGTTGTTTCGGTTGATTTTTCTGCGCATGCGAGGCAGAGCGAAACAAGGGCTGCATACAAAAATGTTTTTTTCATGACTATATGTTTTTTATTTTTTTTTATTTTTTTTAAAACGTAAAGATTATTTTTTTCGTATTGTTTGTTACGTTCTTTTGAATCGAGTGTTGAAGCTCTTTTTTTGATGCGGAAAGTTTCCGTTGTTTTTTCCCAGTCGGAAGGGTCGCCAACGATAAGAGGTAGCGGAATAAATTTTCTATCGCTACCGGTTCCGACTTTGATACGAAGTTGAAACATTCCATCGTTTCGTTTCGTATCTGTACGTGGTTCGATCTTAATGTTTATCATAGGTGTTGATATATCTCATTTTTAGGTGGTGCAAAAGGTGGTGCAAAAGTAATCAAATAAAGCCAAAAAATCGCAAATTAGTATTTTGTAAATAATTGACAAAGATACTAAAAAATAATGAGATAACAAAATATAAAAGAAAATACTCCCCTTTTTGGGAGCAGGGGGTCCCAGGTTCGAATCCTGGTATCCCGACAGAAGAAAAACCCACTGTTCTAACGACACAGTGGGTTTTTTTATTCTCTTTCCAAAAAAAATTTTTGGGTAATGTCATAGTTTAAGGTAGTAAATAAATTTACGATTTAATTTGTCTGCAAAGATACTAAAATTCTAATAAATCACAAAATTTCTTTATTCCTCTCCCC
>JAIRRI010000019.1 GCA_031256055.1 Bacteroidales bacterium | reverse complement strand
TCCTAAACTTGTACCCCAACCCGGCGTGTTGGTATTGCAATTAGGCACTGTTTCTACAGCTGTCACAAGGCAAGTATCGGCTTTTTCATTCTCGTCCGTAACGACGATGATGGAAGTCGTACCAAGAGCTATTGCTTTTACAACGCCATCGTTTACAGTTGCAACAGATGTGTTGGTGCTTCTCCAAGTTACGGCCTTGTTGGTAGCTGTTGCGGGTAGAACATTAGCTCTCAAAGTTAAACTGTCGCCAAGTCCAATCGAAGCAACTTTTCGATCCAAACTTACACCTTCCACAGGAATTATTACCGTCAAGCGACAAGTATCCGATTTTTCATTTTCTTCTGTAGTTACAATAATCAACGTTGTGCCGCCGTTCATGGTTGTCGTCACAAAACCATTGTTCACGTTTGCAACAGAAGTATTTGTGCTTCTCCAACTTACGTTTTTATTAGTAGCTTGTTCAGGAAGTACAGTTGCTATCAACGTCATAGTATCATTTCCACCGAGTTCGGCAGTAGTTCTGTTCAACACTACGCTTATTACATTCATAGGAGCCACATTTACAGCACATACAGCTGTTTTTTCACCATCTTCTGTGATCACAATGATAGTGGCTTGGCCAATGCTTACGGCAAATACAGAACCATTACCATCGACTGTAGCAACAGCTTCGTTGGTGCTCTGCCAAGATACGTTTTTGTTAGCAGCATTTCCCGGATGCACAGTGGCTATCAGTTCGAAAAATTCTCCTTCAATTAGTGTAATTGAGGTTTCATTCAGCGTTACTCCGGTAACTACGGCATCTTTTTTGTTACAGGCTGTTAAAAATGACAGTAGAATTAACGCGCTTGTTAGCATACTAAAGAGTGTTCTCATACGTAAAATAAATATTTAGATTGTTTATTTAATTATTTGACATTGCAAAGTTAATAAGAAATAGAACAATATAAAAAAAATCTTTGTCCGAATTTGCAAATTGGGACAAAATAGACGAAAATAAAGAAAAATACAATTAACTAATAGGCTTGTTATCAGTGTATAACAAGGATTTCCTATTTATATCCTGCATGGATTTCAAATAAAAGCTCGGACTCACTCCGACGATTTCTTTAAACGCCTCATTAAACGTGTTTCGAGACTTAAACCCAACCTTATAAGCAACTGATTCAATGGTGTATTTTGCAGCACCGGATTCTGAAAATAAGCGCTGGGCTTCCCGTATGCGATAATCGTTTAAGAATGAACGAAAATTTTTCTCAAATGTAGCGTTGATAACTTGGGAAACATAGGTACTGTTCGATTTTACCAACTCTGCTAACTTATCTATAGTGAATTCAGTATCACAGACAACAGATGTATCTTTCATAAGGTTTAAGATCTTGTCTAACAGCTCATTTTGCACATCATAGGTTAGTGCACTTTTTTTGTATTTTCCCGAATCGTTTTGAGATAAATTTTCAAGATCAATGATTTTTAAATTTTTGTCAACCAGCGCTTTATAAGCTGTTTTTAACTTTCTTTTTTGTAAAAAAACAAGCAACAATACAATAGACACCACTACCAAAACAACAAGGACAGTAATTTGAATACGATTTCTAATCATTTGTTTTTCAGCAAATCGTTCGATTTGTTGATTCATTTTCGAGGTCTCGTATAAATGCTGCAATTGACTGATATTTCCGAAATTTTCAATATTAAACACCGAATCTCTCAGATTAGCGTACACTCTAAAATGCTCCAAAGCTTTTTTATTGGATCCTATAGATTCCTCCACATTAGTCAAAGTGAGATAATTTTGTGCTAAAATTCTTAAAAAATTGTTCTCTTTGGCAAGCGCATTTGATAAATGAATATAAAATAAAACCGAATCTATTTTTCCAATTTCGAAAAAACAATTGGCCAAACCGGATAAATTTTCGGCTTCTTTTTCAACTTTGTCATTCTCTCTCGCATTTTTCAAGGCTAATCGAAAGTAATAAAACGCCGAATCGTATTGCTTCCTTTGCTGATAAAGACGAGCTATATTATTTTGTATGCTAAATAAACGGGTAAAATTTATCTCTTGACTAATTTGCAACGCTTTTTCTAATAAAAAAAATGCGCTATCCTTATTTTTATTTTCGATTTCAATAGCTCCTAAATTGTTTAATATAAGTACCAACCCTATACTGTCTTGACATGTTTCTAAGGCTTTGGAAAAGTAGTATTTGGCAATATCATATTTGTTGAAAAGGTAATAAATGTTTCCCATATTATTGTAAATTCTCGGCAAAAACGACTGGTAATCTATTTCTTCGCATAAAAGCAAGGCTTTTATTAAAAATTCGTAAGCACTACGATAATCATTCATATTGCTATACATTATTGCTAGTTCATTAAGTGCTTGAATCACTATTTTTGCGGACTCAACGTCTGTATTTTTTTTAGACGTGCTTACAATTAAACTATAGCAAGCCAAAGCTGTGTCAGTACTGTTTTTGTTCAAATAATATTCAGCGGTGTCCAAAAGTTGTTGCTGAGAAAGTCGCAAAAAATTGAGAGCAATACTATTATTTTGAGATAATCCTGATAAAGAAATTTGTCCATTAACAGCAAATGTCATGGAGAAAAGGGCAAAAATGAAAATTAGACGCTGTTTCATTATGCAAAGATACAAAAAATCGGCTTAAAAGACAAAGTGAAAAATTGTATAAGTCGTTTTTTATTCGTATCTTTGTCAGATGTTATTGTCTCACCACACCTCTGATTTAATTGAAGCCGGCTGCGACGAAGCCGGGCGTGGCTGTTTGGCAGGACCTGTTTTTGCGGCGGCGGTTGTTTTTCCGAAAAATTATTGCAATGAAGACTTGAAAGACTCTAAACAACTCAATCAAAATCAACGAAACGCATTGCGCGAAACCATCGAAACCGATGCTTTGGCTTGGGCTGTGGCTTCCGTAAGTCAGGAAGAAATCGACAAAATTAACATTCTGAATGCTTCTGTTTTGGCGATGCACCGTGCGATTGAACAATTAAAACTTAATCCGGAATTTTTGTTGATTGATGGTAATCGCTTTAAACCCTACAAAAAAATCCCTCATCAAACCATCGTCAAAGGCGATGGTAAATATCTTTCCATTGCCGCAGCGTCCGTGCTTGCCAAGACGTATCGTGATAGCTACATGTTGCAAATTCACAATGATTTTCCAAATTACGGATGGCTCACCAATCAAGGTTATCCCACAAAAAAACATTATGATGCTATCGAAAAACACGGTATTACATCCCATCATCGAAAAACATTCAAATTAATCAAACCCGTTCAACTTCAACTTATAAACATGTAGAGACGCACGGCCGTGCGTCTCTACGATCCACCCTTATGAATAAATACCTAAAACTCGGACTTATCGGCGCAAGCGCAATCTTATTGTGCATCGGATTATTTTTCGCCGTGCGATTTTATATTACCGTTAAACGGGATGTAAAGCCTGTGCTTTCAGCTGTTCCGGTCGATAGTATGGTGCTGTTGAGAGTCAACAATAGGATAGATTTCTCGACTTATCTCGAACGTCAGCATGCTACTGTTTTAGAACTTTTAGATTTAAACCCGAAAGGTGAAAACATTGCAATTATCAATGGATTAAAGGTTTTTGAAGACCAAATCAAAATTAACGAATTTTGGTTTTCGGCACATTTTCGAAACAATCGAACGGAATTCCTTTTGCTGCTGAATGTGGATGCCTTGCAACAACGCGTATTTCGACGTTTCTTGAATGAACTAAAAAATGAAAACAACCAAATTGTGGCTTTTGAAGTTGATGGGAAGCCTGTGTTTGGAGGGTTTTCAGACGGAATTTTTATTGCTTCAACGAATTCCGGTTTGTTGCAAGAAGCATTGACTCAAATTCAAAATCCGAAAAATTTATACAGTGATGCCGCGTTTGAAAAAGTGTTTCGTTCTGCCGGAAAAAATGTGCCTGCAAATTTGTTTATTCAAATTCCGGAATTGGCTAAAAACCTGAAAAGCAAGGTCAATTCAGACTATGCGCCCATGCTTCAAATGTTGGGCCTTTTTTCAAGATGGATCGAATACGATTTGATTGATCGTCGAGATCAAACTTTGCTGACAGGTTACGCCGTTCAAGACAAGTCGCAAACTTTTTTTTTAGACTTATTAGCCTACAAAGCGCCGAAACCATCAACTATTGCTGATGTTTTGCCATCTACAACGCGTTTTTTTTTCAATCTTAATGTCGAAAGTTTTTCGGAATTTTATGAACAATTTCAAACTTTTTTAGACGAACATCATCTTTTGGCGCCTCGCGACAGCGCATTGGATAAACACTCCGAAGGCTTGTCAACACTAACTAAAGAAACATTTTCAAACACCATTTCACGAGAACTGTCTTACTTCAAATTTTTGGATGGATATGGCAAAATGCGCACGGCTATTGCTTTTCAGTACGATGATTTAAACGAAACCAAATTTTTATTGCAACGCTTGCTCAACTATTCGCCTCCACATCGAAGTATTGAGCCGATTGACAGAATTCACCGCATACACCTTCCTAATTTCTTGCCGAATAATCTTTTCGGATTTTTTCCAAAAAGTTCGGCCTATTTTTTTTCGATGATTGGTCATCACATTTTTTTTACAACGGAAGAAGAAACGTTGCTGCATATTCGCATGTTTTTCGACCAACAAAAAGTGTTGTCGAAAACTGTTCGTTTACACAATTTTTCTTCGCAAATGCAAGATGAATCCAATTTGAATATTTACGTTCAAGACTTGCGAATGATGTTTCGCAATGCGCCGAATGTGGCTTGTGGTTTGCAATTCAGCGGAAGCAACGGCATTATGTATGCACATGCCTACCTGCAAAGTAACGTAGGACGCGAACGTGAGTTCGACCAACTTGAAATCGCACCGAGAAAAGCCACGCCTATGGATAGAATTAGAATTAATTTCAAGGGTAATGTTCTCCATGGACCCTTTCAAGTCAACAATCACCGTGCCAAAGGCGACCCTTTTTATTTACTGCAAGACGATAAATTTGTGATGTATTATTTGGACAAATCGGGAAAAATTCTTTGGAAACGAACGCTTGATGGTCCTTTAAAAACCGGTATAACAGAAGTTGATCATCTGAAAAATCAGAAAATTCAATACCGGTTTCAAACCGAAAAACAAACTTACATTTTAGACATTTTCGGACGAAATGTGGGTGATTTTCCGAAAAAGAATCGATAAATTGCCATGTACAGAATTAGTTAGGAAATCCACACAGGGAAGTATCAGAAAAAAAACGAAACACTTTGTTGTTTCGTTTTTTTTTTGTACCTTTGTAGCAATAATCAAAAAAACAAAAAAATTATGAAAACACTCCTCAAACTCCTATCTCTTGTTGTTCTGATAGCAGTAGCTGCACTTGGTTGTAAAAAGCCGGAACCTGGTGCGCCGAAATTAAGCGTTTCTGACAACTTACTTTCTATTGACAAAGACGGCGGTATACTCACTATCGACGTAGAAAGCAACCGCAAATGGTCTATATCGGCTTCGCCTGCCGGAACTTGGTATCAAATCGCACCTTCCGGGGGTGGCGAAAACAACGGACGAATTACAGTTACCGTGTTGTCCAATCCCGGAGCTGAACGTAAAGTAACGCTAACTATTTCTACATCGGGTAATTTATCTGAGCAAGTGGTTATCACTCAAGCCGGAGATGGTGAAACCCCTCCAGAAGGAGATGGTACGGAAGGAAATCCTTTTAGTGTAACCCATGTTTTAGGTCTTTTTGCTCCTAATCCTCCCGGAGGTTCTAACGGTTGGGTAAAAGGCTACATAGTGGGTGGCGTGAAAACCACGTTAACCGATGGAGGAAATGCCATTGTATCTGCAAATGACGTTGTATTTGGAACAACAGGTATTCGTAATACGGCTGTTCTAATTGCAGCCTCGCCAAGCGAAACCGACTACACCAAAGTTTTGGTAGTAGAATTAGGTTTACCCGCTAATGGATTTCCGGAAGGTTTCCGAACGGCTGTCAATTTGGTTGATAATCCAACAAATTTAGGAAAAGAATTGGCAGTTATAGGAAATTTTACTCGTTACTTTGCTGTGCCCGGCATAAGAGGTATCACAGATTATAAATTTGATGGGGGCATCACACCTCCACCGGCTGATCCTGACCCTGTGCCCGCATTGGCAGAAGACTTTGAGTCATTTATTGCAGGAAACTCAGATGTATATATGAGTGCACAAACCAATGGAAGAGGTTGGATTGGAGCAAGGGTTCAAGGAACGTTAGAACCTGACGTGCGAGAGTTTCAAGGTAACAAATTTGTGCATTTTTCGGCACATCGTAACTCGATTACAAATCCTATTACACAAGAGTTTTGGCTCATCTCGCCTCGCTTGGATTTAGATGCAGCAACACTAAAAACATTGTCGTTTGATGTTGCAGCCGGATATTACAATGCCAATACGGTATTTGAGGTATATATTTTAGATAGCGAAAATCCTGCTACAGCAAATAAAACCAAATTGACCTATCAAGAAATTGCCGATATACCGGCAAACGCTTATAGCGACTGGGCATCGTCCGGAAGTATAGATTTATCAGCGTTTAGCGGAATTAAGCGAATTGGATTTTATTACAGAGGAACCAGTGGAAGCGGTAATTCAACAACCTATCGCATAGACAATTTTGTATTTGGAAATGCGGGAATTTCAACACTTACGGTTAATCCAACGTCGTTGTCGTTTGTAGCAAGTACTGAGCAAAAAACCGTTGCCGTAACCAGCAACACAACGTGGACAGCCTCATCCAGCGCAGATTGGTGTACTGTTACTCCAACTTCGGGAGATGGTAATGGAACCTTAACAGTTACTGTAACCGAAAACACCGGCTCTACGCGTCACGCCTCAATTACGGTTGCAACAACTAATGGCGCGGTTTCGCGAACCATAACCGTTTCGCAAGGCGGTGTTACTTCGGGCAGTTCAGTAGCAACGTTTGATTTTACTTCTGTTATGGCAGGCACTTCAATTGCAGCTACAAGCGGTACCGGCACTATCAATCGTTCAACAAAAGGAAGTAATGGCGATATTTCTGTAACCCCCTCTAACAATACGATATGGGGAAGTTTTGGAACAAATGATGCTCCTGCATACTGGTTAATTACCATACCTAACGTATCGCAAGCAGTCAGTAGAGTTAATTTGTCGTACGAAACTTACGGAACTGCAAAAAGTCCAAGAAAGTGGACCGTAGAGGTATCGAAAGATAATGTTACTTGGGAATCGGGTGATACGTATACGTTGCCAAGCACGGCAACAGCAGCCAATAATGCTGAAGACAAAGAAGTAGGTGCATCATTTGCAACACCGACAACAGCCGGGTCCACCATTTATATAAGAATATTGCCCGATGTAACAGATCCGAGCATAGATGGTACCACTGTAGGTGCCTCGAATGTGAATAACAGATTAATGAATAGCTTAGAAGTTAGCGTAGAATAGCATATTGGTGTACCTCCGCTCAAGCTTTCAACAGCATATAAATGAATAGCACAACAGTCCATAAAATAGCCGGTTGGGTCTTGTTTTTCTGCTTGATCAATTTTTCATCTTGCAGACAAAAGGATGATAATGTAAGCATTCAACTTTCCCTTGATTATACTGAGATTTCGGGAGGAGAAACCGAACAGTTTTTGCACATTAGCATTAATCCCGACCGTG
>JAIRRI010000163.1 GCA_031256055.1 Bacteroidales bacterium | reverse complement strand
GCTGGGTTATTAACAATTTTTTAAAAGTTATCAACATTTTGGTGTTTTTTTGTACTTTTTTTGAAAAAAAATATACGAAAATCGAAAGTCAAGCGTTATATGGGTGAATCAAATTTTGTTTAACCAACTAAAAATAACAAAACAATTATGAAAGAAAATGAAATCAAACAACTATTTGAGCAATTTGAAGCCATAGCTTGCATCTACAATGGTGTAGAGTGTTGGAGCGCTCGAGAACTGCAAAAACTCCTTGACTATACGCAGTGGAGGAATTTTGAAAAAAGTATTGAAAAAGCAAAAGAAAGTTGCAAAAACGCCAATATAAGCGTTTTGTTCCATTTTGCTGACGTCAGCAAAATCGTAGAAGTTGGTGCTAATCTAAGCAAAGCGGTTGATGATATCTTTTTGACTCGTTATGCTTGCTACTTAGTGGCTCAAAACGGCGATCCTCGCAAGCCGCAAATTGCCTTTGCACAAACCTATTTTGCCGTACAGACAAGGCGTGCGGAAATTATCGAACAACGATTTTTGGAGTACGAGCGTGTAAAGTATCGAGATAAACTAAGTGAAACTGAAAAAATATTGTCTGGTATTTTATTTGAAAGAGGCGTAGACAGCAAAGGCTTTGCCGTTATAAGAAGCAAAGGCGATCAAGCTTTATTCAATCTGAATACTCAAATGCTCAAGCGCAAATTGGGTGTGCCTGAAAATCGTCCTGTGGCTGATTTTTTGTCAACAACCGGAATAAAAGCCAAAGATTTAGCTGCAGATATGACCTGTGTTAATGTGCAAAATAAAAACTTGAGTACTCAAACAACTATTGAAACTGAACATGTGGAGAACAGTCTTGCTGTCAGAAAAATACTAAAAAAACGTGGTATTATTCCTGAAAACCTCCCACCTGCAGAAGATATAAAAAAGGTAAAACAGAGGCTAAAAAGCGAACAAAAGAAATTAAACGACTCTAAAACCAAAAAACCATGTTAAAAAAATCAAAAAAAATCATCATCATCTTAGCCACGTGTTGTTCAGCGTTGGCGTTTGGACAAATTGCTCCGGTCAGTTCTCGAACAACATTCAAAACGCCTTATTCCACGCAGGTTTCGGAATGGCCGGAAAAAATCACATTGACACTTTTATTGCGCGATTTGAACGTTACGAATGGACGCGTGTTCGTGCGCATGCGTATCGAAAGTACAACTGTTTCTTTGGAAACGCTGCCTTTGTATGGTTCGCAGGCTTTTCAACTCGACGGAGGTGTGCCAATCCAAATTGATGGCAGCGAATTGCGGGTCTTGTTTAGGCCCGAAAATCTTGTATTTTCAGGCATTACACGAGAGGAGTTTATTCGCAACGGCTCTCGACTGCCCGAAGGCCGATATAAATTATGGTTTGAGGTTTACGAATGGGGATCGAGATTGAAAGTTTCGGCCTCGGAAGGTTTCGCTACGATTAATCTGCACGATATCGAACCACCTATTCTCAACTTTCCAAAAAACAACAGTTTGATAACTGCCCAAACACCTCAAAACATTGTGTTTTCGTGGACACCAAGACATCTGTCGGCTATCGGTAGCGGGTTTCGAGGTATTTACGATTTTGAATTGGTGCAAGTTCCACAGCATTACAACGGAGATTTGCAAATACTATTCGAAATAACATCGAAATATGCCGAAAAAACAGCGTTTCAAACGCAGTTTCGATACAGTGAATTTGATGAAGTTTTGGTGCCCAATCAACGATACGCATTTCGGGTGAGAGTTCGCAGCATGGATGATAACAATGAATCGTTTCAATTCAAAAATAACGGATATAGTGAAATTTTCACATTTCGATATACTGAAAAAGGCGTGGAAATTGATGAATAATGCTTGTAGAGGTTGAAAATTTTCAATCCCTACGTTTTCTATTCCACAGCAATATCTTTATTTACATTTTTACTACCAATTAAGGCATAATACAGCAAGTAAGCCAACCCCATAAAGATAACCCAATAACTGGTCATGTAACCACCATCTGTGATATCGATGATAAGACTTTGCAACAACGGAAGAAGTCCACCACCGCAAACCATTACCATAAAGAAGCCCGAAGCGATTTCGGTGTATTTTCCAAGTCCTTCAACGGCAAGATTGAAAATACCGCCCCACATCACAGACATACAAAGTCCGGTGAGAACCAAAAACGCTGCATTGATAGGAACTTCAGCCAAGCCGAATGATAGTGCGCCTTCCGCACTTCTCATTAATACAGGCAGATTGACCATATTCGACGTTGGCAAGAAAATGGCTAAAACAACCAATACCAACCCTAAACAGGAAACGAACGTCAACATCGCTTTCGGCGATACTTTTCCACCGATTGCAGCGCCAATCAAACGTCCGATCAACATCAAGAACCAATACGTTGCTGTAACGAAACCAGCAATGGTTGTTGCTGCTTCGGGAGTCGCCACCTTTAGCACATTCAAATCCCAATCTGCCAAAAACGAAAACAAGGTCTTTTGGACACCAACCTCAATACCCACATAAATGAAAACTCCAATCGCTCCCAACATGAAATGGCGAAACACCAGCGGACTGTGTGGCAATTTTTGACGATGTCCGGCAGAATGCATCTCCGGAATTTTTGAAAGCAACAATATCACGAAAGCCAAGGCAAAAATAGCCAAAGCAATGAACATAACCGGATACACGTCCGAAATTCTGGCTTTGGTAATATCACCAATCAAAATACCCACCACCATGATAACAGCCGTGCCACATAGCGAACTGAATGAACCTCCGATTTGAATCAACCGATTGCCTCGATTACCGCCACCACCCAACGTATTTAACATCGGGTTAACCACTGTATTCAACAAACACATGGAAAAACCTGCGATAAAAGCACCTATCAGATAAACCACCATTGCAAAATTCGTACCGATTGTTCCTGAGAACGTTTGAATGCCGATACCTAAAAATCCAACTGCAATCGCTATCAACGCTGTTCTTTTGTAGCCTTTTCGTTGCAATAAAAGTCCGCCCGGAATGCCCATTATAGCGTAAGCAATGAAGGTGGCAAATACCCCGAGCGTTCCTAAAAAATTAGATACCGTGAATTGGCTCTGTAGCACAACACCCATTGGCGATGCTAAGTTTGTAACAAAAGCAATCATCCCAAAAAGGAAGATCATCACGATAATTGCAGCAAAGTTGCTTTGTGTTTTCGATTGTGCCATAATTATTTGAATTTAATTATGGCACAAAGATACGAAAATTTTAGAAAAACACAAACTCGTCGTCAAACACATCCATTTTTACGGTGGTGTTAGGTTGAATTTTTCCGGCTAACAGTTCTTTCGAAAGCGCGTTCATGATGCGTTTTTGAATGATGCGTTTCAGCGGTCTGGCGCCGTATTGCGGGTCATAGCCGATTTTTGCGAGATAATCCAAAGCCACAGAACCGGACTCTAAAACAATGTTTTGTTTGGCCAAAAGTTTGTCTAATTGGGCAAGTTGAATTTTGATAATTTCTTTGATTTCACTTCGACTAATCGGACGGAACATAATCATTTCGTCAATTCGATTCAAAAACTCCGGACGAATGGTTTGACGTAATAATTCCAACACTTCGGTTTGACTTTTTTCGAATGTTTTTTCGTCTTCGCCTTCTTTCATTTGGTCATAGTTTTCTTGAATTAAATGCGAACCGATATTCGATGTCATAATGATGATTGTGTTTTTGAAATCCGCTACACGACCTTTGTTATCAGTCAATCTGCCATCATCCAACACTTGCAACAAAATGTTAAACACATCATGATGCGCTTTTTCGATTTCGTCCAAAAGCACAACAGAGTATGGACGACGACGAACCGCTTCGGTTAATTGTCCGCCTTCATCATAACCCACATAACCCGGTGGCGCACCAATCAAACGCGAAACCGTGTGTTGTTCTTGATATTCCGACATGTCAATTCGAACCAACGCATTTTCATCGTTGAACAAATATTCTGCCAAAGCCTTTGCCAATTCAGTTTTTCCGACACCGGTTGTGCCTAAAAAAATGAACGAACCAACAGGGCGTTTCACATCGCTTAATCCTGCACGGCTTCTGCGAATGGCATCTGAAATTGCTGTGATAGCCTCGTTTTGACCAACCACACGTTTGTGTAATTCATCTTCCAAGTGCAGTAGTTTTTCGCGTTCGCTTTGCAACATTTTACTTACCGGAATACCCGTCCAGCGTGCAACAACATCAGCGATTTCCTCGCTTCCGCTTTCTTCTTTGATTA
>JAIRRI010000146.1 GCA_031256055.1 Bacteroidales bacterium | reverse complement strand
GTGGTTTGATTGTTCAAATCGTAAATAAACAAATTGTGATTTGGATTTAAAAGCGGCGCTTGCGGAAAACGCTGATTACGCATCAGTGTGTCTGTTGGACGATTGGAACTGAATATAATTTGCGAACCGTTTTTTAAAAAACGAGGGTTTGCATCATCAAAAAGATCTTTAGTAATAGGCGTCAGAGTTCGCGTTCCCATATTGAAAAGAAAAATATCGGATTGTCCATGCTGAACGGCTGAAAACACCATCAAACGACCGTTTGGCGCATAATCAATCGAAAGAATTTTGTCTAAGGATTCCATGTTGACCCAATCGGCACGCCTTGTTTTAACGTTGTAAAGGTACAAACTCGTGATACCACGATGTTCGGCTGCAATTGCTAAAATCTCACCGCTCGGATGCCATGCCAGCGCAGGATACGAATAATCTGGACGGTCGTTGATGGCATAACCGATACTCATAACAATTTTATGTTTGCCTGTCTTCAAATTTCGCAAATGCACGCGCGCACGGCCTAATTCGTTGGAAATATAAGCCACTTGATCTCCGGCCGGACTTAATTTGAATTGATAGTGTTCGCGATCTCTCTGTCTCACACGTCGAAGCGACTTTTCTAAATCCGGAACTTCCGTATCACCGTCAAATCGGGTATTTTCAAGATAATATTGCTGCCAATTCCGTATGAGTTGCTTATAAGATAAATTAAGTGAATATCGTAATCCGACCTCAACTCTTCGTTGTGCAGCCGTAACGCGCAAAATACGGAGAATAGCACCTTCTCCGTAAGTTTCGGCACTGTAACGAAACAGAGAATGTCCGGCCATTTTTGCATCTTCGCCTTCCAAAGCAGCGAGGTTGCGGTATTTTCGCGAAAGCATGGCGTCGCGCAAAATATCATCGAATTCGGTATTCCACGGTGTTGAAAGATATGAAATCACGCCATATTGAAACCAATCGGGAACAGTCAATGAAGTTGTGTTTCTGACTTGCGCAACCAAAGTTGTACCGAAAAGCACCTGTCTGACTAAAATTTCCGTAATGCCTTCTCGAATTTGGCGTTCAAAGTCAACATAATCGCCATCAAAAAAGAGAAAAATTTTGTTACCGTTGATTCTCGTGATACCGCCCGTATTGTAACTTTCTTCTTCCAAATAGCCGATATTACTTTGTTTGTAATCGGTAAGGCGGTTGAAAATGATGAATTGCATTTGTTCGGCAACGGTCTCGCCAACTTTTCGTTCAATATCCGACAAATTATTTTGCACAAACGAAGTCGTATAAAGCGCTAAATTCTTACCGTTTCGATTAAAATACACGTCGAAATTTTGAAAGCGATAAAACGACCAAAAAAACGTTTCGTATTGCACACGCTTTCGTCCAAATGTGAGGTTAGAGCCTGTGTAAAACTGTGCTAATCCTGAAAAAGAGAGGCAGATAAAAGATGATATAAACAACAAACGTTTCAAAGGCGATGTGTATTATGCCTTGCAAAGGTACAAAAATTATCTGAAACTACCAAAAAAGCGATAAATAGCACAGAACTCAAAAAATACGAAAAATCTTACATTTGGATATTTCAGAAATAATTTGTAACTTTGCAGTGGTTTTGTAGTGTACAGTTCGGACTACAAGTTTAACATTTACCGCAGTCAGTTCTGAATGTTACCAAAAGAAGTCAAAGTTTTTTTACCTTTGACTTCTTTTCTTTAAACACATACGAAGTCAACAAAAGAGCTTTTTTTCTACCATACCACTTGGTTAAAAGAACAATTCTATATCGCTCATTATTGATGATAATTTTAAATTGTTCTCGCTCTTCTTTGATTGTGCCAAATTCAAATATAAACGGAATTAAATCTTCGATTTTAACATCGCTTTTTTGAAATTTCTTGAATTCTTTTTCGTGTTTTTCAATGATATGTTTTAATCCGTAACCACGATTATTTTCATCGTTTTTACCCCAAACAATATCCACAAAGCCTATTTCTTCCCGATATAATGCATTCAAGCATTCGCCGTTTTTTACTTTTTTCAGATGTTTAATGGCATTCTTTGGTTTGTTTTTGAATTGAGTGTAAATCGGACCAAATTTGCCGATGTGTTGTGATGTTTTTTTCATAGTGTTTTTTGTTTTTAAGTAAATGATAAAAATTCCTTTACTTATATAACGCTCAACTTTCGATTTTCGTATATTTTTTTCTAAAAAAATGCAAAAATGTTAATAAGTTGTTGAGTTATTAACAAAATTTCGTATCTTTGCGAGGTAATTTTTAAAAGCGTGAATACTACAATATCAGAAATTCCACAGAGTGAAGTATATTTTCCATCGGTGTTATACAAATATCGTGATTGGAACAACGATTTTCATAAAAAAATTATCTCAGAACAAACCGTTTATTTTGCCCAACCTTCAGATTTTAAGGAAGATCCCTACGATTGTAAATTACCTAATAAAATTTTAACCAAAGAAGAGATTTACGACAATTTTTTACAAATAGAAAAAAGTAGAAACCCTAATAGAACAAGGCAAGAATATAGAAAATTTGCGAGAGATGCTACTAAGGAAAGTCTAATGACTGACGAGAATTATCAGAAACTTAAATTCGAAGAACAATTTGCTGATTTTGATAGAGATGCTGGCGTGTTATGTTTAACCGCAGATGCCTATAACTTTGAAATGTGGAATAAATACGCAAATTTACATAAGGGTTTTTGTGTTGGGTTTGATACACAAAAAATGTTTGATCAAATTCAACCTCACTCATATGGTAATGTTATTTACTGTGATAAGTTACCTAAGATTACACCATTTAATCCTTACTTGGGCAATGATGGTAAACGTCAGTATTTAGAGGATTTTTGCAAACAGATTATTTCAAAAGAAAGAAAATGGGAATTTGAAAAAGAGTATCGAATTTTTGAAAACTATTCAAATCCAAATTATAAGAGAGATAGGGTTGTGAAACTTTCAAAAGATTGCTTGAAAGAAATTATTTTTGGAGCAATGATGCCTCAAAAACAAATTGACGAAATTATTTCTATTTGCAAGCAGCAAAAACTTGCTGTTGAATTTTATAAAGCACAGATAGCAGAAAATAATGAAATTTCAATCGAAAAATATCTACCGAAATAATTGCTTTAATTTATTTTTTTGTTTTCATGGGAAAACTCGAAATTGAGAAGTCTTTCAGCAAACTACTTGAAGTTCGGTTGCTAACCTCGCCGTAGGTAACCCCATCACATTATAATAACACCCCTCAATCCGCTCAATCCCAACGAGCCCAATCCACTCTTGAATGCCGTAAGCACCAGCCTTGTCGAAAGGTTTGTAAGTTTCCACATAATAACGAATTTGCTCGTCGGTTAAATTTTTGAAGTGAACAAACGTTGTTTCTGAAAAAAGTTTTTTATGCGTATTCGTTTTAATGCAAACGCCTGTCATTACACTATGTTTGCGACCTGATAATTTTTTTAGCATGGCGATAGCTTCGTTCGAATTTTCGGGTTTGCCTAAAATTTCATTATCAACAATTACAACCGTATCACAAGCAATAAGCGTTGTATCCTTTGGTAATTCCGCAAAATCGAATGCATCTGCTTTTTTTTCGGCTAAATATTCGGCCATTTTTTCTGTCGGAATATATTGCGGAAATGTTTCGTCTACAGGTTTAACCATAACTTGGAAATCCAAATCCATGGCTTTGAGTAACGCTTGCCGACGCGGAGATTGTGAAGCGAGAATTAACATAGCATTACAAAAAAAGTCAAGTCGTTTTGCCTTGTTCCAAAAGTAGCGTTTTCGATGGTTGATCGCAAACTTCCGTTGGGCCAAAATATTGGATTGGGCCGGGATACACGTAACATGTTTCTTTTGCCCACTGTTCGCGGTTGGCAGCAAACGTTTTGAATGGCGAGCCGTTTAATTTCACTAAAGCCTTTTGGATTACGGGTTTCATTTCGCCGTGACGTTTTTCCATGTTCATCATCATGGTTACGGGAACGCCGCCTGCAATCCAGTTTTCGGCAGGTTCGGTTGTGTTTCGTACGGACGACATGTAGCCTGTTTTTCCGTTAACAATTAACAATGATGCGGTGTAGCCAAGTGCGTAGCAATAATCAGCATCATAGTTTGATGGCGCTGCACAACGTCCTTCGTAACCGAAAAAGTGTACTTGTGTAGCAAATTTCCCCATGTATTTACCGTCTTTTTTCCACTGTGCCAATTTCACGCCGACCATTTCGGCAAGCAGCTTTTCAGTCTCAATGAGCGATACTTGAACGTTACCGTGCGGGTCTCTGTCCAGCGTTAATTGATGTGCCACGCCCTCGGGCAACGATGCATAAACAATAGCATTTTTTGGAGAAAGCTTGCAAGTCATATAATCACGCTGCTTATTTTTTTCAATCGCCGAAAATTCGTCCGCGTGATGCGCCAAAAAATCGTTGAGTTCGTCCATCAAAAGGCGCATTTCGGGAATAAATTCGATGAGGCCTTCAGGGATTAAAACCGTGCCAAAATCGTTGCCGTCTTTCGCACGATTGGAAACGGATTGTGCGATGTTTGTAACGATTTCATCCAGCGACTGTTTTTTGGCTTCCACTTCTTCCGAAACGATGCAAAAATTCGGCTGTGTTTGTAATGCACATTCCAACGCAATATGTGAGGCAGAGCGCCCCATGAGTTTAATGAAATGCCAGTATTTTCGGGATGAATTGCAATCGCGTTGAATATTTCCAATGAGTTCCGAATAGACTTTGCAAGCGGTATCGAAGCCAAATGATGTTTCGATCATCTCGTTTTTCAAATCGCCATCGATCGTTTTTGGACAACCGATCACTTGGATTCCGGCGTTTTTCGCAGCATAGTATTCCGCCAAAACACAAGCGTTTGTGTTGGAATCATCACCACCGATAATCACGAGTGCTTTGATGTTGAGTTTTTTCAAAATTTCCAAGCCTTTTTCAAATTGTACGGGATCTTCGAGTTTAGTACGTCCCGAACCGATGATGTCGAAACCGCCTGTGTTGCGGTATTCATCAATGATTTCAGCAGTCAGTTCGATGTATTTATGATCCACCAATCCGCCGGGACCAATCAGAAAACCGTAGAGTTTACTGTCTTTGTGAATGGCTTTGAGTCCGTCGAAAAGTCCGGAAATGACATTGTGTCCACCCGGTGCTTGTCCGCCGGATAAAATCACACCCGCATTAATTGCAGAAAAATCAGACTTTTCAGAAGATTCCACAAATTTTAGTAGGGGCATTCCATACGTGTTCGGAAACAATTTTTCAATTTCGTTTTGATCGGCAACCGATTGTGTTTTTTCGCCTTCAACAAGTTTTACTTGATTTTTCAAGGTTTTTGGCAATTTCGGTTGATACGCGGCGCGTGCAATTTGTAAGGGACTTTTTTTCATGACTATTAATTTTATTGCATTATATTATCGGACACACGAAAATACGCAGTTTTCGCAAGTAATATTTTCTCCATTAAGCCTGCGTTTGATGAGGTTTTCCAAATATTCGCGAAGCGGCTCAAGGTGCACGTTGCGAACGACATCATGTGCGAAAGCATACATCAGTAGCGTTTTGGCTTGTTTTTCAGGAATACCGCGAGTGCGTGAATAAAACAGAGCATCTTCATCCAATTGCCCGATTGTAGCGCCGTGTGAACATTTCACATCATCGGCATAAATTTCTAAAAACGGATGCGTTTGTACATTAGCTTTGTCGGTTAGCAACAAGTTTTTGTTGTTTTGTAAGGCTTCCGTTTTTTGTGCGTGTTTTTCAACAAAAACATAACCTTCGAAATGCGCCCTTGCCGAATCGTCCAAAATTCCTTTAAATAGTTGATTTGACCGACCATTCGGTTGATTATGATTCAGTCGAATGCGATGAAAACAATCTTGATTTTTATCCAAAAGATATAAACCTTGAACATCGGAATTGGCGTATTCTTCAGTAAAATCAATGTGTTGATGCTTATTCAGAATTTTTCCGTTGAGTGTGTAGGTGTGAGAAATCAAACGCGAATGTTCGTGCTGTTTCACTTCGGTTTGATTGTTCAATGTGCTGTGATTATTGATATTTTGAAGATTGTAATACTGCAACGAGCTGTGCGATTTCAATTCAATAGACACATTAGTTTGAATAGTGTTTTTCACATTGTTCATGGATTCATCGCAATGAATCAGCGAAAGCGAAGAGCCTTGCCCCACAACGATTTCAAAGGCATGAACAACATCTAAAGGTTCAACTGTATCAATCACATTGATCAATTGAAGTGGTTTTTCGACGATGGTGTTTGGAGTAATTTCTATTCTGAAATTTCCTGTGTTTTCCGTAGAGACACACGGCCGTGTGTCTCTACACGGTATAATTTTTACCCCTTTCGGTGGAGCAAAATGCCGAATACTTTTTTGGTCAAAAACGCCATTGTGGAGAATCAACAGGTAGGCATCTAAATTTTTTATTTTGCAGGTGAATTTCATTTTTTGTGATTTGTTGGGGCGAACCCACGTGTTCGCCCTTGTTATTGGACAGACCGTGGATCTGCCCCTACGATTTAATCCAATCGTAACCTTTGTCCTCTAATTCCAATGCCAATGTTTTATCGCCCGTTTTTACAATTTTTCCATCATACATGATGTGCACAAAATCGGGAACGATATAATCCAAAAGTCTTTGATAGTGCGTGATTACAACAGTTGCATTATCCGGACGTTTGAGTTTATTTACACCGTTTGCAACGATACGCAATGCGTCAATGTCAAGCCCGGAGTCGGTTTCGTCCAAAATGGCTAATTTCGGTTCGAGCATTGCCATTTGAAAAATCTCGTTTTTCTTTTTTTCGCCACCCGAAAAACCCTCGTTAACACTGCGTCCTGCAAGTTTGTCGGTAAGTTCGACAATTTTTTGTTTCTCTTCCATCATCGCTTGAAATTCAAAAATCGGCATAGGGTCTAACCCGCGATATCTGCGTTGTTCATTCACGGCAGTGCGCATGAAATTTGCAATGCTTACACCCGGAATTTCCACCGGATACTGAAATCCAATGAAAATACCTTCAGCTGCACGTTCTTCAACAGAAAGGTCAAATAGATTCTTTCCATTAAATGTAATGCTACCTTGTGTTACGATGAATTTTTCGCGACCGGCAACTACCGAAGCCAACGTGCTTTTTCCCGTTCCGTTCGGTCCCATAATCGCATGCACTTCGCCTGCATTTACTTGTAAATTCAAGCCTTTCAGAATTTCTTTTTCGCCGATGTTGGCGTGGAGATTTTTTATGGTTAACATAACTAATAACTTTTCATTTCTTTTCGCCATGAAATAATGGCTTTAATATCTAAGAGCCAATAGATGCTGCACATTAGCACTACAAAATACGCACCTGTTAAGGCATACAGAATAATACCCATGGTGTCTGACGATAAAAACAAAAACCAATTTTCGTACTTTTTCTGTGTGCGGAGATACATTCCGAACATTACCACAATTAAAATATAGGCGTCAAGATAGCCCAATCCTTTAGGATTGTATGTTTCAGGAAAAAGTGTTTCTAAAAATCCACTTTTTGTAAAAACCATAATTGATCCCCAAATAGCCACAATAATAAGGATTGTTGCAACAATCAGGATACGTTGACGTTTGGTTAGAACAGTGATTTTTTTTGTGCGCTGAGTGGTTTGCTCGTCTTTCTTGGGTTTTGTCCAATTGTAGTAACCAAAAGCACAAAAACAAATCGAAATGATTTGCAGAATTGACGAGGAATACAGTCCTTTTTGATAGAAAAAAACTGTTAAAAACGACATCCCTACAATGCCAACCAAAAAATTCACCGCTTTTCCTTGTGTTGCAAGCCATACAGAACACACACCAAGCACAACACCAACGAGTTCCAAAAGACAAACATTATAGCCCCAAAGGGTAAAGAGGGTATGGTTTATGTTGAAAATTTCCATAATTTATCTAAATCTTCTGCAAAGATACGACTTTTTGTTGAATTGTTGAAGTTTTATATATTTTTGCAACAATCAAACCGTCAATAATTCTACAATCCCTGTCAATCCAACAACATCGTCATTATCGAATGCAGAAAACTTTTCACTGTCAATATCCAAACAACCGATGATTACACCGTCTTTCTTGCTAAAAACAGGAATTACAATTTCGGAATTTGATCGCGAATCGCAAGCGATATGCCCTTCAAATTCGTGAACATTCTCAACAATAATCGGTTTTTTCTGGTTGATACACGCCCAGCAAACCCCTGTGTTTTTTGCCAATACCTGACACGCCACCGAACCTTGATAGGTATTTACGCAAAGATCGCCGTTTTCATTTAACATGTAAAATCCTGTCCAAAAAAAATCGGGCATTTTGTGGTGGAGAATGGCTGTAATCGTTGCCATTTCTGCTTGTGCGTTTGGCGCTTTTTTTAGCAACTCGCGAAGTTGTTCGGTTAATCGTTCGTAGCGACCTTGTTTTTTTGACATGTTTTTTTATTTAATGTAGGGGCGTATGCAATACGCCCCTACAGTGTTATCCAACACTACCTTCAAGACTAATTCCCAATAATTTCTGCGCTTCTACTGCAAATTCCATCGGAAGTTTGTCCATGACTTCTTTCGCAAATCCATTTACGATGAGGCTTACGGCGGATTCGGTTGAAATACCGCGCTGTTGACAATAAAACAATTGGTCTTCGGATATTTTTGAGGTTGTAGCTTCATGTTCGACAATAGCGGACTGATTGCTGCAATCAATATATGGAAATGTGTGCGCACCGCATTGGTCGCCGAGTAGCAATGAATCGCACTGTGAAAAATTTCGTGCTTTTTCCGCTCCTGAACCTATTTTCACTAAGCCACGATACGCATTCGAACTTTTTCCTGCCGAAATTCCTTTGGAAATAATCGTGCTTCGGCTGTTTTTTCCGATGTGAATCATCTTGGTGCCTGTGTCGGCTTGCTGCCTGTTATTAGTCAATGCAACGGAATAAAATTCGCCAACGGTGTTGTCGCCTTTCAAAATCACACTCGGATATTTCCAAGTAATGGACGAGCCTGTTTCAACTTGCGTCCATGACAATTTTGCGTTGTGACCTTTGCAAATGCCGCGTTTGGTAACGAAATTATAGATTCCACCTTCGCCGTTTTTATTGCCCGGATACCAATTTTGCACCGTA
>JAIRRI010000039.1 GCA_031256055.1 Bacteroidales bacterium | reverse complement strand
AAAGATTTAATCAAGTACTTTGTAGAACATCGTCACGAAATCGTCGTTCGGAGAACGCAATACGAACTTCGCAAAGCGGAAGAACGTGCGCATATTTTGGAAGGCTTGCTGAAAGCGTTGGATATCATTGATGAAATTATTGCTTTAATTCGTGCTTCAGAAACCGTTCAAGATGCGGTTCAAGGCTTGATCTCAAAATGGGATTTCACGGAAATACAAGCGAAAGCCATTGTTGAAATGCGTTTGCGCCAATTGGCTGGTTTAGAGCGTAAAAGGTTACAAGCAGAATGCGACGAATTAATGCTATTCATTGCCCGTTGCAAAGAAATTTTAGCTGATGAAAGCATTCGTATGCAAATCATTAAGGATGAAATGTTGGATATGAAAGCCAAATTTGGCGATGAGCGGCGCAGTCGTATTGAATATTCAGCGTCCGAGTTCCGCATTGAAGATATGATTGCCGACGAGGATGTGGTGATTACAATTTCGCATTTAGGTTATATCAAACGTACGTTATTGAGTGAATATCAACGCCAAAATAGGGGAGGAAAAGGTGCAAAAGGTAGCGATGTTCGCGATAAAGATTTTGTGGAACATTTATTTGTGGCTTCGATGCACAATTATATGTTGCTTTTCACCGAAAAAGGCAAGTGTTTTTGGATGCGCGTATTCGATATTCCGGAAGGCACACGCACCTCGAAAGGTCGTGCCATTCAGAACATGATTAACATTGAACCGGATGATAAAGTTCGTGCGTATCTCAATGTAAAAGACCTTAAAAACGAAGATTATTTAAAGGAAAACTTCATTATTCTTTGTACTAAAGAAGGTATCATCAAAAAGACGTCTTTGGAGGCTTATTCACGTCCGCGCCAGAACGGAATTATCGCCTTAAATATTCGCGAAGGTGATCAATTGCTTGAAGCCAAGCTCACCAACGGCACAAACGAAGTGATGTTGGCTTTGCGTTCGGGTAAGGCGATTCGTTTCAATGAAGCCAAAGTTCGTCCGATGGGCAGGGGAGCATCCGGTGTGAAAGGTATCACATTACAAGGTGAAAAAGATGAAGTTATCGGTATGGTTTGTGTAGATTCTAAGGATTACGACATTTTGGTTGTATCTGAAAAAGGATTTGGCAAGCGTTCGGATTTAGATGATTATCGTGAAACCAATCGTGGTGGAAAAGGCGTGAAAACGATCAGTATTACAGATAAAACAGGTGCTTTGATTGCCATTAAAAATGTAAAAGATACCGATGATTTAATGATTATCAACAAATCGGGCATTATTTTACGAATGGCAGTTAAAGATTTGCGTGTGGTAGGACGAAATACACAAGGCGTGAAACTCATCAACTTGAAAGGCTCTGACGCTATTGCATCTGTAACGCAAGTTCCTGCCGAAGACGATGAACACTTGGACGAAAACGGTAATTCAATAAACATTGAAAGTTCAGAAACCGACTTAGACAATCATTCTGAACAGCAAAATGACGACAACGCCGAAGCCCCCTTCAACGAAGTTAATTAAACTTTTGTATCACAAAATAGTCAAATTAAAACAAGGTAAAATCTCCAAAAAACACTATCCTATGAAAAAATTACACGTATTTTTAGCACTCGTATGTATGTCTGCAATGGTTTTTGCACAAAGTAAAAACTTAAAAAATGCCGACTCAGAACTTAAAAGAGAAAGACTCGATAGAGCGCTTACTGCTATCAAATTGGCTATGGAAGAGCCTGCAAACCAGTCAAATGCAATGGCTTGGATCAGTCAAGCTAAGATTTACACAGCCATAGCAGTTACTGAAAAACCTCAGTACAAAAACCTAGAACCGAATCCAATTCCATTGGCATTTCAGTCTTTCCGAAAAGCGTTTTCTCTAAATGAAGATTTTACCCTCTTGGCGAGGCAAGAAATTTCTGTTTTAGCCATTGAAGCATATAATTCAGGGGTAGCGCTTTATCAAGAGCAAAGATTTTCCGAAGCCGTAGAGATGTTCAAAATAAGTGTAAACACCAATGCATTCAATGGTGACGTAGATACTTTGGGAATGTTCAGTATAGCGCTTAGTGCTTATGCAGCCGGAGATAAAACAATGGCAAAGGAATTCTACCTAAAAGTTGTTAATCTTGGAGCTGACCTTTCATCGGCATACATTAATTTAGCCCTCATCTACATAGATGAAAACGATTTCGCGAATGCAGGTAAATATGCAGATTTGGTTGCTGAGCGGTTTTCTGACGACTATATGGCCATGATTAATGCAGCAAGCATTCATTTGCAAATCCATAATTATGAACGTGCATCGCAAATTTTAAGCGGTATGGCAGAACAATACGCTGATAATCCCGTTGTGTTTTTTGCATTGGGTGCGGCTTACGCCGAAATCAAAATGCATAAAGAGGCAGAACAGGCTTATTTAAGAACGCTTGAATTGCAACCCGATTATTTTGAAGCTATTTTCAATTTGGGCGTACTCCATTATAACCAGGGCGTTGAAATTAGACTTGAAGCCGATGAATTGCCAATGAGTGAGCAAAAAAAATACGACGAGCTACTTGAAAAAGCAAATGATATGTTCAGAAAAGCAGCCTCGATGTTGGAAAAAGCGTTGAAGATGCAGCCGAACGATATTGATGTAATGCAAATATTAAGAGGGATTTATACGAATTTAGGCATGATGGATAAAGTTAATGCAATCAATGCAGAAATTGAGAGATTAAGTAGATAATCATATTCGCTGGGGGGTGAATAATGATTATTTATGGGCGGACTTTTTTGGTTGTTCCGCCCTTTCTTATTAATTACATTATTTAACATAATATAAAATGTGATGAAATAACATAGAAGCGAAAAACACACAGAAATTTAGACATAAATTAGATATAATTTGAGAAATCAAAAATTTATTTGTATCTTTGCACCCATAAAATCAAAAAAAACAAAAACTTAATAAAAACAAAAAAACTATGGCATTTAACCTAAGAAACCGTAACTTCCTCAAATTGTTGGATTTTACACCACAAGAAATCAAGTATCTACTCGATCTTTCCGCAGATTTGAAAAAAGCCAAATACGCCGGAACCGAGCAACAACGTCTTAAAGGCAAAAACATTGTCCTCTTGTTTGAAAAAGACTCCACACGTACACGTTGCGCGTTTGAAGTGGCAGCTTTAGATCAAGGTGCGCATGTAACCTATTTAGGACCTGCGGGCTCGCAAATGGGCAAAAAAGAATCGATGAAAGACACAGCTCGCGTGCTCGGACGCATGTACGACGGTATTGAATATCGCGGCTACGCTCAAGAAATCGTTGAGACACTCGGACAATATGCTGGTGTACCTGTGTGGAATGGCTTAACGACCGAATTTCACCCTACGCAAATTTTGGCCGACTTTTTGACGATGAGAGAACATTGCGACAAACCGCTACACCAAGTGAAATTCGCTTATTTAGGCGATGCGCGTAACAATATGGGCAATTCGTTGATGGTAGGCGCTGCGAAAATGGGTATGGATTTCCGTGCTGTTGCACCAAAACAATGCTGGCCCGAAGAATGGTTGGTGAAAAAATGCAAAGAAATCGCCAAAGAAACTGGTGCAAAAATCACGTTTACGGATAAAGTTGAAGAAGGCGTGAAAGGCGTGGATTTCCTCTATACCGACGTATGGGTATCCATGGGCGAACCTGAAGCTGTTTGGGCAGAACGCATCAAATTGTTGAAGCCTTATCAAGTGAATATGAAAGTGGTGAAAGCGACGGGCAATCCGCATGTGAAATTCATGCACTGTTTGCCGGCCTTCCACAACCTCGAAACCGAAGTTGGTCGCGACATTTACAAGAAATTCAAAATCGACGCAATGGAAGTTACTGAGGACGTTTTCGAATCTCCAATGTCCATCGTTTTCGATGAAGCCGAAAACCGCCTGCACACTATCAAAGCAGTGATGGTGGCAACGTTGGGACAATAAAACGGTTGATTAAATCTACAAAGGACACAAAGAATTTTTTGTGTCCTTTTTTTTATACAAAAAATTTGGCTATTTCAAAAAAAAATCGTATCTTCGCAAGATATTTTTGACTACACTCTTATGATGATAAATATAACTTTACCTGATGGCGCTGTAAAGTCTTTTGAAAAAGGCGTTTCGGCAATGGATATTGCGAAAAGCATTAGCGAAGGCTTGGCGCGAAATGTACTCGCTGCAAAATTTAACGACCAAATTATTGATGCGTTAAAACCTCTCGAAACAGATGGGTCGTTGCGACTTCTAACGTGGAACGACACCGAAGGTAAACAAATTTTTTGGCACTCGTCCGCACATATCTTGGCTGCCGCTGTTGAAGCACTCTATCCGGGTGTAAAATTTGGCATCGGACCTGCAATCGAAAACGGTTTTTATTATGATATCGACTTCAAGGAACACAGCATAAATCCTGATGATTTTTCAAAAATCGAAGCAAAGTTTTTAGAATTAGCAGCACAAAAATCGGTGTTTAATCGTCAAGATATTCCAAAGTGTGATGCAATGGATTTCTTCACAAAAAAAGGCGAAGGATACAAATTAGAATTGATCGACGAATTGGAAGACGGTACAATTTCGCTTTACGAAAGTGGCGATTTTATTGACCTTTGCCGTGGTCCGCATATTCCTGATACATCGGTAATCAAAGCCGTAAAAATTCTGAACCTCGCCGGTGCATATTGGCGTGGCGACGAAAAACGTAAACAATTGACACGTTTGTACGCAGTTTCATTTCCAAAACAAAAAGAACTCGCCGATTACTTGATAATGCTCGAAGAAGCAAAAAAACGCGATCATCGCAAACTCGGCAAAGAGTTGGAATTATTTGTGTTTTCGCAAGCCGTTGGACAAGGCCTACCCATGTGGCTTCCGAAAGGTGCAGCACTTCGCGAACGTTTGGAAAACTTCTTGAAGCGTGCTCAAAAGAAAGCCGGTTATCAACAAGTGTTGACGCCGCATATTGGTGATGTCAACCTTTACAAGACATCAGGACACTACGAAAAATACGGCAAAGACTCGTTTCAGACCATCAACACACCATTCGAAGGTGAAGAATTTTTGTTGAAACCCATGAATTGTCCGCACCACTGCGAAATCTATAAAACAAAACCGCGTTCGTACAAAGATTTGCCGTTGCGTTATGCAGAATTCGGAACGGTTTATCGCTACGAACAAAGCGGTGAGTTGCATGGATTGACGCGCGTTCGCGGGTTTACACAAGACGATGCACATATTTTCTGTACACCCGATCAACTCAAAGAAGAGTTCAAAGCTGTAATTGATATCATTCTGTACATCTTCAAAACCCTTGATTTTAAAGACTACACAGCACAAATTTCATTACGCGATCCAAATAATACAACCAAATATATCGGTTCCACCGAAAACTGGGAGCGATCCGAAGGTGCTATTGTAGAAGCCGCAGCAGAAAAGGGGTTGCAAACCGTTACCGAAGTTGGCGAAGCTGCTTTTTATGGCCCAAAGTTGGATTTTATGGTGAAAGATGCAATCGGTCGCAAGTGGCAGTTAGGCACGGTTCAGGTGGATTACAACTTGCCTGAACGTTTCGATTTGGAATACATCGGTTCGGATAATCAAAAACATCGCCCGATCATCATTCATCGTGCGCCATTTGGTTCAATGGAGCGGTTTGTAGCCGTTTTGATTGAACACACAGGCGGAAATTTTCCGTTGTGGTTAACGCCCGAACAGTTCATTGTACTGCCAATTTCCGAAAAATACTTAGATTACGCAAACAAAGTTTGTCGCGATTTGGAATTGTCGGATTGTCGTGGTACGGTTGATGAACGCAATGAAAAAACCGGTAAAAAAATTCGCGATGCGGAGTTAAATAAAATTCCATACATGCTTGTAGTTGGTGAGAAAGAGGCTGCTGAAGGTACTGTCTCCGTTCGCAAGCGTGGCGAGGGGGATTTGGGAGCGATGAGTGTGGAAACCTTTGCTAACTTAGTAAATGAGGAAGTACGGAAAATGATAGAATAATAAAAAAAAAGCATCAGTATTCAAAATAAAAAATAGTATTAACAAAAACAAAAACCATTTGGCAACACCATTCAAACCAAGACCGGGCTTCAGACCCAACACAAACCGCTTTGGAAATCGCGGTCCTGTAAAAAAAGAGGCATTACATGCCATCAACGAACGCATTACTTCACCCATGGTTCGCTTAGTTGGCGACAACACCGTGAATGACATCGTGGAATTGCGTGTTGCGCTTCAAGAAGCTCAAAAACAAGAATTAGATTTAGTAGAAATCTCCCCTACTGCAAATCCTCCGGTTTGCAGAATTTTGGATTATCAGAAATTTCTTTATGAGCAAAAGCGCAAACAGAAAGAGATAAAGGCGCATTCTGCAAAAGTTGTGGTTAAAGAAATTCGTTTAGGACCGCAAACCGATGATCATGATTTCAATTTCAAATTGAATCACGCCATGAAATTTTTGAAAGAAAATCATAAAGTCAAAGTGGATGTATTTTTTAAAGGTCGCACCATTGTTTACAAAGAGCAAGGTGAAGCCATTTTGTTGAAATTTGCCGATGCATTGTTGGATTACGGTAAACCCGAATCCATGCCAAAACTTGAAGGCAAACGGATGATTATGATGATTACGCCGAAGAAGTAATTAATTTAGTGCATCTTTGTAAACAGTTATAAATAACAATATTTTACGAGTTTGGATTCATTATAACTTTTGGCACGTTTATAATCGATTATAAACCTTTATCGCCAATTGTTTGGCAGATTCGTGGTCATTAGGAATAGCGCCATCCAAAATAGCATCTTTCACGGCATCTTTGATGATTCCTACGGTTTTGCAAGGTTGGAGATTGAACATTTCCATGATTTCTTCGCCCGTAATTGGAAGTTTGAAATTGCGAATGCGGTCTTTTTCCTCTAATTCTACAAGTTTTTGTTCTACAAGTGTAAAATTAGTTTTGTAGCGCACTACTTTTTCGCGGTTTTTCGATGTGATGTCCGCTTTACAAAGCAACATCAAATCATCAATATCGTCACCCGCTTCAAACAGTAACCGTCGAACGGCCGAATCGGTTACAATATCCTCCACAAGCGCAATCGGTCGTAAGTGCAATTCCACTAATTTCTGAACATAACGCATTTTTTCGTTCATCGGTAAATGCAATCTGGCAAAGATCTTTGGTACCATTTTTGCGCCGATAAATTCGTGAGCATGGAATGTCCAACCTATTTTTTGGTCGTATTTTTTTGTTTGTGGTTTGGCGATGTCGTGCAACAGCGCAGCCCAGCGCAACCAAAGGTTGTCGCTGACTTGTGCGATGTTGTCCAACACTTCCAGCGTGTGCAAAAAATTATCTTTATGTCCGCACTCCCCTATTTTTTCAACGCCTTTCAGATTGGTAATTTCGGGTAAAACGATGTTCAGCATACCGGAAGCGTCCAATAATTTAAAGCCATACGATGGTTTTGGTGAGAGAATAATTTTGTTCAATTCCTCAGCAATGCGTTCCTCCGAAAGGATTTCGATACGATGTAAATTGCGATGAATGGCTTCAAATGTTTCAGGTTCGATGTCAAAATAAAGTTGAGACGCAAAACGTACGGCGCGAAACATTCGTAAGGGATCGTCGGAAAAGGTAATATCAGGGTCTAACGGCGTGCGAATAATCATATCGCGCAAATCTTCAAGACCATAAAACGGATCAATCAATTCACCAAATGTGGCTTTGTTGAGCGATATCGCCATAGCGTTAATGGTGAAATCTCTGCGATTTTGATCATCTTCCAACGTGCCATCCTCTACATGCGGTTTTCGAGAATTTTCGGAGTAAGATTCTTTACGAGCGCCTACAAATTCAATTTCGTAGTCCTCGTAATGCAACATGGCTGTTCCGAAATTTTTGAACACCGAAACTTTGGTATCGTTGCCAATGGTTTTTCCTACGGTTTCCGCCAATTCCACACCCGAACCGATGGTCATAATATCAATATCCTTCGATGGACGATTTAAGATTAAATCCCGAACAAAACCGCCAATAACGTAGGTTTCGATGTGCTGTTCATCAGCAATTTTAGAAACTAATTTAAAAATGGGATGTGTGAGTTTTTCGGATAAGTTCATGTTGAAAGTTTACCAATCTTAACCTTGTTTTTGCAGCACCAATTGTGCTGTTGTGCGATTACGCTGTTCCAAAAATACGCTCCTGTCCCCGACTACGTTTTTGATATCGTTTTCGCTGTAATGACGAATAGTGATCAATTCCAAGTGGTCGTTGTAGCGCACTTTGAAGTTGTTTGACAAGGCTGCAATCAAGTTCTCAAAACGCTGTTTATTTTCATCTGCACAAACCGTGAAACTCACTGCAGAATTTTGAATAAGGTTGATTTTCATATTATTTTCGGCAAACACAAAAAAGATATACGACAGGTTTTGTTCGGCAATAAACGAAAAATCTTTCGGATAAATCGAAATCAACACCTGATTGGGTTTGCAGATATAGCAAGGGATTTTTGGTGTTTTGGACGTTTCGTTCGAGATGATTGAACCTTCGGAATTTGGATCGTTAAATGATTTCACTAAAAGCGGAATACGCCGATTACGCAGAGGTTTTATGGACTTCGGATGAATGATGGTTGCACCGTAATACGCCAATTCGATAGCTTCGCTGTACGTGATTTGGTCGAGTTTTTGGGTATCTTTGAAATAGCGCGGATCCGCGTTGAGAAAGCCCGGAACATCTTTCCAAATGGTCAAACTTTCGACATTCAAACAATAGGCAAAAATCGCAGCAGAATAGTCCGAGCCTTCGCGTCCTAAAGTAACCATACGACCTTTGTCATCGCCACCAATAAAACCTTGCGTAACTAAGCAATTGCAGGTTGAAAAAACTTTTTTCGCAATCTCTCGAATGTGGATTTCCGACAACGTCCAATTTACTTTTCCTTCTCGAAACGTGCTGTCTGTAGCGATACACGTTTTCACATCCACCCATTGATTGGAAATACCGACTTGTTGCAAATAATAACTCAAAATTTTCGATGACAGCATTTCGCCCAAACCAACCATTTGGTCGTATTGATAATCGTAGTCCTCGTCACTTAATTTATAAGTGTTCATGATTGCAAAAAACACG
>JAIRRI010000025.1 GCA_031256055.1 Bacteroidales bacterium | reverse complement strand
CTTACGATATTAGCCGGCAGATGTTCGGAATTAACCGTAACCTGTGCAGGAACAATATCGGGATATTTGAAAAAATAACTCCCAACAAAAAGCCCGAAAATAACCATAAAAATCACCGTAATTCCCCAACGAATCATCCAACGAGGAGGTCGTCCTAAAATGTCTTGAACGGCTTCGCTGTGAAGATTTATGTCAGACATCTCAGAATCACTCAAATGATTTTTGAGAGGATCAGAAATGGTCTTTAGCTTTCCCATAATTGTTTGTTGATTTCTGCTATTTTTTTATGGTTTGGGATAAACCCACTTTCTTTTGAATAGCTACCACAATCTTCAACGGAGACATAACCTTCTTCGCCCTTCCATCTTGCGATATAGGGATTGTAAAAACATTTAGAGGGTTGAGAATGGATATTTTGCGGGGCTTTAATGAAACAACGACAATCTGTGCAAACGAGGCGAAATTCACAGTCTTTGCACACTTCTATTTCATCTTTTTTGATGTGCCAAAGGTGTGTAAACTTTTTATTTTTTGTAATTTTCAATACCTCACTATTAGACAAATCAAGAAAATTTCCATATTCAAGCATAGAATACGGGCAATTTTTTATGATACCCGATTCGGAAACATATATTTTTTTGTAAAGGCAAGTATTGAAATGAATAGATTGTAAAATATGCTTTGTGTCAACAGAAAAGTATTCTTTCTGAACTGCACCGCATCCAGTTTTTCTGATGTCTTTGAGAGATGTATAAATAATAGTTTTAAGGTAATCATGTTCTATTTTATCATCAGGATGGTTGTAAATTGTGATACTGTCAAGTTTTGGATAGTTTGCAAATTCTTCAGTACTCACGCCGTCTTCTCCTACGGAGAGAAGCGAGGGGTTATACGGCAAAACGAACGAGCAAAATTCAAAAGAAAGATGGTTAATCAAACTCAGACATTTTTTCAAATCAGCTTGTGCGCAATGTTCTAAAAATCTGACCTGAATATAACCAACGTTTAGTTCGTCTATTTTTGAGATGATTTTTTCTGTGTTGCTTGAATAATTTCTAACATCAACAATGGCATTTTCAAAATGATATGGCGAAAAATAATCGTGAGACATTTTTGCGAAATTTTCAATTTCTAATTTTGTTAGAAACACTCCGATAGAATTTTGAGTGATAAAGTCAAAATACTCATCAACAATTTCTTTGTTGTGAGGAAATTTTTGATAAATATCTTCTAAAGAACAATTTTCTGTTTCGTTTACAAAATCAGTAAATGAATTTGGCACAGAATGAGTTTTTTTATGTTGTGTATCAATAATTATTGTACAACAATATCCTTTAGAAAAAATAATGTTAGAAAAGATGTGTAAGATGTTATTTTGCATATCTTGATATAGCTTTGAAATATCCATAAATTGTGGCATTTTGAGTACCAATGTTAGGACGATTTACGGTTTTAAAAGACTTTACTTGTTCCCCTGAAAACGGATGTGCGTGAAGATTTTGCACCCCAACGGGCACAAATTTATGATATTCGGGATTAATGATTTTCATTGGTTAGTGTTTTTGCGATTATTTGTGCAAGATTGTAGTTGCAAATTTTATCTACAAAATCGAATTGCCCAACAGGGTTGACTTCCAAAAAGTAATATTCGTTTTGAGCAGTTAAAATGAAATCTGCCGAACCACTTTCCAAATTCAATTTTTTCATTAGTTGCAAAAGTTTATTTTCGATTTCTTTTGGAAGATTAAACGGCGTGATACGAATGGCATCATAGTTGGTGCGAAAATCAACTTTCGCTTCGGCATCATTGTTGTGAAAAATTGCTGCGGAATAAGTTTTGTTGTCCCAAATAAAAGTTCTGACTTCTAATCGCTTTTCTATATTTTCTTGAAACAAAGAATAGAAAAAAGTGTCAGAAATACTATCAAAATCAGAAACGTTAGAGGTGCCTACACTAATAGCATAGTCTTTGACTGTTTTGTTAAAAAACTCACTAATGCTTTTTGTAATGATTTTACCATTGCGGTTCTCTGCAAAATTCAATAATTCTGATTTTGAATTTGTTACAAGTGTGTTCGGAATATTTAGCCCAACAGACTTAGCATAATTCAAAGCTAAAAGTTTGTTGATATTATATGTACTTGGAAAGTTATAGCAATCTGCGTTATCTCGGAGATATTGATAGAAAAATTGCCTGATTCGATCAAATTCTGAGTATTTGTAATCAAACAAAATCTTTTCCATGTGATTGTTGTTTTGCTGATTCGCAAAACAGTCAATTTCTAATTTAGTATCATAATGTAAAAAATGTCCTCGCCTAAACCATACGGTTTTAAAATCTGCAAGGGAATACTCCATGCCATCAACCACAATTGTTGGGAAAAGAGTGTTATCCCTCGTATCTATTTTAAGCCTGCAATTTTTGCTATCTTCCTTGTTAAGCCTCAGATATTTTGCGCCAAAATAGTTCAGCCACAGACAAACCTCATCAGCAGAATTATCACTCTGTTCGCTTAAAATTAAAATCGAAGTCTTTTTCATTAGGAATGTAATAATCGAATTGTATATTTTGATTTTTGAAATTATTAAGCATAGAATTAAGCTGTTCTTCGCATAGAGTAAATGTATCTTTACGACCACCCTTATCTTGCAAGCGGAATTTTCTGTACGAAGAATCCAAAACATCTTCTAAAAATATTTTGGAACGACGGCTGTTTTTTACAACTCTATTACGCTCATCTGTGAAAATAAGGGAGAGGGATTTATTGTTTTCGGGAACCAAAAAGTTATATAAATTCCATGTACCGTAATAATCGTCACTGAACACTCCTGTTGGTGTAGTATCATTAGCGCTTAAAACATGCATGTAATATCTATCAAATAATGAAGCGTATAGTCTTGCATCAAAAATACCATCTTTAACGGCTTGTAACAAGTATCCGTTAGCATCAAAACTTGTATAGGTGTGATGCATTAACAATCCTCGTATATGAAAAATACCGAAAAATCCAACCACATTTTCATTCAGTATCTCAGGATTAGTTTGTAATAATTTGAGTAGTTTCAAATTATTTATACTGTCTGTATATACAATGTTTTTATCGCAACGATTTCCATCACAAGTATCTAAATATTTTGCCTCACGCCTTACTCTTTGGTCTTCATTAAACATTGACATGATTTGATGTTGAAGAACATTTGTGTCTGATGAAAAATACCGATTAATTAGTTTTTCAAAATTATCTCCAAGACGACCGGATTTATATGGGTTAAGAAAATTATCAGCGTTTTTTCTTTCAACAGCATGCCAGCCTCGTTTTAACAAAATTTGTTTAAAATAATGTTCGCAAGTAACTGTGTCTAAATCCTCTAATTGAAGTTCGCAATTCAATGCTTGCAGTAAATCCGTATAAAAAGGTTTGGCTTTATACGAAAATGCAGATCTGTAAAGGCTTGCAGCCTGTGAGACATCACTCTCACAGACTGCCCATTCAGCCTTTGCCACTGTTGAATAATATGCTCGAAGCGAATCTGTCGCTTTAGCAAAATTAGACAACAGCAGTAATAAAAAAATAAATAAGGTTATTTTTTTCATGACCTGTGATATTATACCTCCTTCCCTGTCGGTGGTGGACATGGCTGGAAATTTTCCACACCATCCACGTTGTATCCATGATACGTAGTGCCAGTTTCAGTTTCTGCATCAGCTGAATATTCAAAACCCATGATTTTTCCTCTTGGAGTAACAGTACAGGTTCCTCCTTTTATACACGACATTTTTTCAATAGGTTGAATTTGATGATTTTTTAATGATGTTAAATTTTTCATGATTAATTTTTTTTTTTTGTTTATAATCTTTTGTTCTTCTTCTTTTGCTGAAAAGTCAGCACCGCAAGAAAGTTCGGCTTTTTCTGCTTTCGTGAGAAAATGACGTGCCGAATACAACACCTCTTGCTATATTCAACTTTTTTTTGTATCTTTGTTACGCCTTTCTTTGTGGTTTTAGTTATACACTTGATGCTACTCCTACTTCATCTTGCGTTTATAGCCTGCAAGAAAGGCTTTTTGAATTTTGAAAGCTGGCGAGGCTCA
>JAIRRI010000023.1 GCA_031256055.1 Bacteroidales bacterium | reverse complement strand
CTTACGATATTAGCCGGCAGATGTTCGGAATTAACCGTAACCTGTGCAGGAACAATATCGGGATATTTGAAAAAATAACTCCCAACAAAAAGCCCGAAAATAACCATAAAAATCACCGTCATTCCCCATCGAATCATCCAGCGTGGCGGACGTCCCAAAATGTCTTGGACGGCTTCGCTATGCAGATTTACAGATGACATCTCTGAATTACTCAAGTGATCTTCGAGAGCATCGGAGAGGGTTTTATGATTATCTGATTTTGGCATTATTGTTAGTTGTATCAAAATACCAACATTAAGATTTTACAGTGCATAAATTAGGTTTTCCAATAACAAATTCGTAATTAGATGTAGGTGGGCAAAGATATTGATACAAACAATTATCGCAGGGCTTTTCTGTTCGAGTTTTTCGCCAAGCGGTATTTTCGTCAAGTTCTTTGTATAGCAATTCCAAAAATGAATTTTCTTTTACATTTCCTAATTTTGGAGCATTGATATTAGCAAACACATCGCCATTTGCGGAAACTATTAATTTTCCAAAATTATGAAAATTGAATGCTTGATTACAAAATATCTTACGTTGTTCAATAATTTCCGAAAAAATATCCTCTCTGTTCAAAAAGATATTGTCTTCGAAAAATTCTATATTTTCTCCGGTGTAAAACGGGTGAAGTTCCGTATTTGCGAGATTATGCTCTTCGATTATTTCTTCTGTATTCACTACGTCTTCCGTATTTTTTATCAAGAAATGAAATGTTGTTTTGTCCTGCGGAGCATCGCACAAACATTTTTTGAGAAGCTCGTTGCTAACAGGAAAATCAACCCAAATATCAAAATTCACATCCAAATCCTTAGGCTGAAAATTACGATAATGCGACCAACAATGTATTACTTCTTTTTGTGCATCAAAAATATCAACAATGTTTTCTAATAATGGATATTTAAATATATTTCCGCCAATGATATTGAGCCTCCCAATAGGTGCATATTGAATTTGTTTGGCTATGGATTGCAATGTTGGCAAGTCTATTGAAAATTTTGTATTATTTTGTATGCAAAAATTCACTTGTTTGTATGCTTCTTTACAATGTCTACATCGCAAAGAACAATCATCGTTGACATATAACGTTAACTCTGTTAAATAATGTAGTGTATCTTCACCTATGGAACGATCTGTGTCTTTTCGTAATTTCTCAATATCTTTCTGAATGTTCAGCACAGGCATTAGTTGAACAGGACGAGGGTGTTTTTCAGAATAAAGCATTATCCCAAAAATTTTTTTTTGTTCTGCTTCTCTTATGAACGTTTCTATTTCGGAATCTATTACTTTTTTCTCCATTAAAATAGTTCCTAAATTTTGCCTTTCGTGCAATTGATTTACAGTATTAATAGCATGTTGACGTGCTGTTTCTATGAACTCTCCATTTTGAGTATTATATAACAACATACATTTGTTTTCTTCTTTCGAAACATATACATGAGGCTTTATAAAAAGCCAAAATTTCTCTTGATTCTCCATAGTTTTATTGATTATTCAACAATTACTTCTTCCATTATTCTATAATAGTCTTCAGGATGTTGTTCTAAAAATGCCATTTGAGAGGCTACATATTGTTCAAATTCCTCTTGATTGGTATATCCTTTGCAAACAGGTTTTCCATCCAAATTCTCTAAATTATAGATGCATTGTATACATGCTCTTGCGATTTTACAAGTTTTACATTGATTACAAACTTTATTTAAGTAGGCATTGTGCTTTTCTGCTATTTGCTCCAAATCTAATTGTACAACATTATCGTCTGTAATTTGCCCCATAGCGAATTGATGCCCGATGCGTTCGCAAGGTAGAATTTTACCACTAACTGTTACAAACATTCTTTTCCCAAACGGCAAACAGGTTCCGGTAGGAATTTTGTATTCTTCAGGCTTGCCATACAGCAACTCGTTGTAATCTCGAAAAACAAACGGACTGTATTGATGCAGAAAGGTAGTAACCGTTCGATAAGAGCCGGATTTTAAAAACAAATCTTTTTCTATTTCATCGTAATGTTCCGATTGCATGAGGCTTTCGTAAGTGTTGCGATAAGTCGCCATAAATGCCTCTTTCATATCATCTCGAATGCCCATATTATTGAGTTCGGTAATATTGGGCATTTTCCCAAATTCGTTTTTAATAAATCGGTAGGTTTTTTCATACGTGCTTCGATTGTGCAATACGGCATTAAAATTAACCATTTTATCAAAATAATCAGGATATGTTTTTTGCAACAGTTTTATATTTTGCATAACTTTCTCAAAACTGTTTTTCCCTGCATGGTCAACTCGATAGGATTGACTTTCCTCATCCCCATCCAAACTAATTAATAGTCCAAAATTATGTTTTGCCACAAAATCCATATATTTACCCAATAGCATGGCATTGGTGGTCATGGAGTAAGAAAAGAATCTATTGAGAATCTGTTTTTGATTGATATAGTCGATCACTTTTTCTATAAAATTCACATTCAGTAACGGTTCGCCACCATAAAAACTAATATACACATTCTTTTTTGCAGATTTGTTCATTTCTGATTGCCATAATTCTATCAAATAATCCAATATGGCATACGCTTTTTCTATTGGTAAATTTGTGTTTTCTCTTTTGTCATAATCGCTGTAGAACTCGCCATAACCACAATATTCACACTTTAAATTACAAGCATCTGTAACTTCAAACGTAATTTGCTGGAGATTGACAAGCCGATTCAAAATATCATTTTTTGTTACAAAATTTTCCATAGTTTTTTATCTAAGTTTTCTTTTGTTTACAACACGAATTATCAAATAGACCACAATGCTACAACATACAATTGAAATTAGCCGAACATACCAGTTTTGTTTTTTCTGTGTTTCAGAATTTTCAATTTCTTTGAGATAGTATCCTTTTTCGATTAATTCCTTCACATAGTTTAATATGGCATCTCCATCTTCAAAACTCAATTCTTCTAAAGAAAGAGGCAATTCATAATCGGGTAAGACACCCCGCCAGTGCGGAATTGCTGACGTACACGTGTCGAACACGATTTTTACAAGCGGAACATTGATGTCAATTTGAGAATTTGGCAATCGCAGAGTAGCAAATTTAAGTGCTTTCATTTGATGGTAGGCTGAACCTGTTTCGCGACCAACAACCACGCCTCGTCTGTATTTGTGCACCAATCCTGCAAAAACTGCCGATGCCGACAACGAACGTTCATTGGTCAACACATAAACATTTCCTTTGAAATTAGCATTTTCATTAGGCAATATAGTCTTTGTATTGTAAGAAAAATAACCATCTCTTCCTTTTTCGGAAAAATGTTCGGGAAATAAAACCATATCTACTCCGCCATAATTTGTAGTATGTTCAAAAAAATCAAAATTACCTTTTTTATTGACTTTCGAATACATCCAATCGTAAAAAGGCTGTTGTGCAATATATGAAAAAAGTCTTGCCATTGTTTCATCGCTTCCTCCTCTGTTGTTTCGCAAATCAATAATCAAATTTTGATAGTTTGAATCTGCCAAAGATGCGATAAATTCAGCAATCTGATCCTGTTGCACTTCGGTTATATCAAATGTTGACAATTTTAAATATGCCGTTTGGTCGGAAAATTTTTCCAAAGAAAGTTCTTGTGAATCATCTACTAAATTGGCAAAATAAAAATCTGTAAATGTCGGTGCCATAGGTACGCAAACACCAGAACTTGCACTCAAACTCCGTCTAGCACCTTCAAACAAAATCGTTTCACCATCGTCAAACGTCAACGAAACATCACCTTTTGGCGATGCTTCGGGATTGTTTTGAAAATATCTCAACATGGCTGTTGTTGCCAACACAAAATCTCGATGGCTCTCTACAGTACCTTCTATGCCGTCAATGTAAGATATAAGTTGTTCTCTCAACACATCTGCAGGGATGCCATCCACTTCTGTTATCCGTCGTTTGAGGTATTCCGATTGGTTCATCCGTGTTTGTGTTACAACTAAACTATCCTTTAACCAACCAAAAGAAACTGTCGGCATATCTGCAGAAGTAGCAGGAGGAGAGGAAGGAATGGGACGAGATAAAATTGCCAAATGATTGTCGTGAACTATACGAATTATACCTGCAACGGTAGTGTGAAAATCTGCATTTGTTATACCGTTTTGCACGGATGTTAAAGCTTGTGAAACGTGAGCCTCAAAATCTTTTTCGGATACATAGTCATAAAGTCCTGTAAATCCATCTTTTAGCGCATCAACCAATACCATCAAATCATATTTTGCCTCTTCTGCCGTCAAAAAAGTTTTGTTTTTTACCATTTCGGGTTTTCTAAATGTACTTTTCAAACCAAAGGGTGACATAGGATCGCCCACAATTCCGCCTCTTTCCGACATTCTTATAGAAATAGCAGGCTGTCTGATTGTTTTGTAAAAATAACCAATAGTTCCGATTTCATCGCCTCGCTTTATTTTTTCACCTGTTTTGAATGGTTTTATCGGACGAAGTCCGGATATATATATCGTTCTTCCGTCTTGCAATTTCAGTCCTAACGAAGCCGATACAAAATTTATATCTTCGCTGTCGTTCCACCCTTGTTGAATGAGAATTTTGCTGTCTTTATCAAAGTTTGTAGGAGGAATTCTAAACATATTCAAGTATGCTAATGAATTGTGGTACACATATTGAAAGGAAATAACTTCTCCGCTGGTTGGTGCTTGAACAAGCGAGCCTTTGGGTGCATGAATGATTAAATTCCCCAAATTAAATTCGTTTCTGATATAATCTTGCGGTTTGTATAAAATATTTTCACCTGTTTTTGCATCTTTGATAGGCCACAAAAACACGTCAGCTTGTGCGACGCACGTGAGACTTAAGGGAAATAGAATTATTGATATTATTTTTTTTGTTAATCTCATAATGTGCAAAATAAAATGTTGTCAACTTGATACAAGAAAAAGTCTGTTACTCGACGATGTCGAATAACAGACCCACATAACTATTAACACTCTTTCCCATGCCTCCAAAATAAAAATTCCGCAAGTGAGGTTGATCTTGTATCACGACTAACACCTGGACTGGTGAGACCAGAATTCCAGTTAGCTGTGGCATTATCACATACCCCAGATGGACCTGCACATCCGCAACCACAATTGCCTGCACCACCTCTAATCTCGTTAGCTTTTTCTGCACTGATTTTGTTTGGATTCAGTTTATTTAATTTTAACGTTTTCATGATTTTGATTTTTTAGTTTGTATTTTATTTGGTTTGTTTCTTTTTTGCTGAGAAGTCAGCACCGCAAGAAAATTCGGCAGTTGTTTTCTTTACGTAGATTACAACCAAACTACGAGTAAGCTTTGCAAAACTCTTGCAAAATTCATTTTTTTTTCGTATCTTTGTTACGCCTTTCTTTGTGGTTTTAGTTATACACTTGATGCTACTCCTACTTCATCTTGCGTTTATAGCCTGCAAGAAAGGCTTTTTGAATTTTGAAAGCTGGCGAGGCTCA
>JAIRRI010000098.1 GCA_031256055.1 Bacteroidales bacterium | reverse complement strand
AAATGCGTGATGATTTGGTTTGCTTTCAAAACATCTTTTGCAGCCAGCGCTTTGTTCAGTTCAAAAACATTGTAATCTTTACTAATACCTATATATTTTTCAATGATTTCAGGCGTTATTGATGATCTCGGCGGAATGTTCAACATCAATTTTTCCAATTCATTGGAAATTTTACTCAAATCATCACCCAAGTATTCCACCAATAAACTGCACGATTTTTGGTCAATCGCATACCCTTTTTTTGTCACGAATTCCTTAATCCACGCGGGAACTTGATTGTCGTAAAGTTTTTTGGCTTCAAATGTCACGCCGAATTTTTCTGCACGTTTGGCAAACACTTTACGAGAATCCACTTTTTTGTTTTTATGTGCCAACACCAAAATCGTTGTAGGCACAGCCTTTTCAACATATTCAGCCAATTCTTCGAGTTTCGGCACATCTTGCGCTTCTTTCACAATAATAACTTGATAATTCGCCATCATCGGATAACGTTTGGCAGCGCTCACAATCGTATCCACCGTACAATCGCGACCATAAAGAATGGTGAGATTAAACTCGCGTTCCATTTCATCCAAAACATTCGCTTCGATGTAATCCGAAATTTCATCAATAAAATACGATTCTTCGCCGTGTAGCAAGTAAATCGGGTGATAAATCTTGTTCTGAAGGTTTTGTATGATTTGCTCGAGCGTCATTAAAAATCAATGTTTTTTTGTGAAAATAATTCGTAAAATTACAAAAAATTATTCAGAATTCAAAAAAAAATGTTAACTTTGTCGAAAATTTCTCAATATTCAAACATGGAATTGTTGAAAATCAAACCCAAAAAAGCAGCAAAAAAAGTTGTCAAAAAGAAAAAGAAACTGCGTAATGTGAAGTATAGCATTACGCTTTCGGATGCTGAAAACAAACAATTGACAAAGGTTTGCAAAAAAGATAGTACAACATCAGGCAGATTGATAAAATCTGTTCTTCGTGAATATTTGAAAAATCGTTCTTCGAAGATCAACGAAGAAATTGCCGAAAATCAGTTGAATTTATTTAAAAATCCGAAGCCCGTTCAATACAAAATAGATGGTTAATTTTGTATAATTTGACAAAAATTTGTGAATAAATTTGGCTATCTGAAATATTTTTTGTAACTTTGCACTCCCGTTTTTGGACGGGAGGAAATTATCTTATTGAAAAACAGCAAATAGAATGAATACGTTAACTTACAAAACAATTTCTGCAAACGCTGCAACCGTAAATAAAGAATGGGTGCTTGTAGATGCTGAAAACCAAACTTTGGGACGTTTGGCTTCCGAAGTAGCCAACTTGCTTCGCGGCAAGTATAAAACCAACTACACGCCTCACGTGGATTGTGGCGATCACGTTATTGTCATCAACGCAGAAAAAGTGCGTTTGACAGGCAGTAAAATGACGGAAAAGCAATATGTTCGTCATACAGGCTATCCTGGTGGACAACGTTTTGCCACGCCTGCCGAACTTTTGCAAAAGAAACCTTATGCTGTGATTGAAAAAGCAGTGAGAGGTATGTTGCCGAAAAACAAACTCGGAAACAAACTTTATACGCATCTTCACGTTGTTGTAGGTCCAAATCACAAGTTTGAGGCTCAACAACCCAAATTAGTTAATACCAAAGATCTGAAATAAGCATGGAAGCAACAATCAACAAAATTGGACGTCGCAAAACAGCCGTAGCACGCGTTTATCTGAAACCCGGCACGGGAAAAATTACGGTTAACGGAAAAGATTACAAAGAGTATTTTACAACAGCAACCATGCAATATGTGGTTCGTCAATCGCTTGAAACCGTTGGTGCAGGCGAACAGTACGATGTTACTGCTAACTTAGACGGCGGTGGTGTCAAAGGTCAAGCCGAAGCACTTCGTATGGGTATTGCACGTGCACTTTGTGAAGCCAACACAGAAAACCGTCCTGCATTGAAAGCGAAAGGTCTTTTGACTCGCGACAATCGTATGGTTGAGCGTAAAAAACCTGGGCAACCGGGAGCGAGAAAGAAATTCCAATTCTCGAAACGTTAATATTTTCTGTGGATTGCACGGCCCCGTAGAGACGCACGGCCGTGCGTCTCTACAAAAAATAAAAAAATTGTTTAGAATCAAAATCGCACCGACTTACATTTGTAGCTACCTTGCGATTGCCTTTTTTTCGAACGTAAACAAAACATTATATTATGAACAGAGTTAATTTCGACCAATTATTAGAAGCAGGCGTTCACTTCGGTCACTTGAAACGCAAATGGAATCCTAAAATGGCTCCTTACATTTTTATGGAGAAAAACGGAATCCACATTATTGATCTCAACAAAACCGTTGAAAAAACTGAAGAAGCTGCTGCTGCTTTGAAACAAATTGCCAAATCGGGTAAAAAAATCCTGTTTGTAGCTACAAAGAAACAAGCAAAAACGATCGTTTCCGAATTGGTTACGCCTACAGGAATGCCATACGTAACCGAGCGCTGGCCAGGTGGTATGCTCACCAACTTCGCTACAATTCGTAAAGCGGTAAAAAAAATGTCGTCGATCGAACGTTTGATGAACGACAAAACGTTTGAACAAATTTCTAAACGTGAGCGTTTGCAAATTGCTCGCGAAAAAGCCAATCTCGAAAAGAACTTGGGTTCTATCGCTGATTTGACGCGCTTGCCATCAGCAGTTTTTGTGGTGGACATTTTGAAAGAACATATCGCTGTTGCCGAAGCCAGACGCTTAAATATCCCAACATTTGCGATGGTGGATACCAATGCAAATCCTGAATTGGTGGATTTTGCTATTCCTGCTAATGACGATGCTTCGAAATCTATTACCGTAATCGTTGAGGCGGTGGTTAAAGCTATCGAAGAAGGTTTGGCAGAGCGCAAATTCGATAAAGACAACACACCTGAAGCAGAAGACGAAGCGGAAGACCACAACGACTCTGATGTTTCCGATGATGATGACGATAAGAAAAAAGGCAGACGTGCACCTCGTGGCGAAGGCGAAAACAAAGATGGCGCTCGTCGTCCACGTAAAACTTCAGGACCTGCGGGCGGAACACGTAAAAGATAATTAAAAACATACTGCATTTGCAAAGTTCATCACCTTGGAGAGTTTCGTAAATAAAGTATAAAAAAAACAATAACTAATTAAAAATGAACATTTACATTGCAGGGTTAAATTATAGCATGAACGATGCTGATTTAGCAAATCTATTCGCAGCTTACGGCGAAGTTACGTCAGCAAAAGTTATCGTGGATAACTACTCCAAACGATCAAAAGGTTTCGGTTTCGTGGAAATGTCCGACGTTAAAGCTGGACAAACCGCAATCGAAGAATTGAACGGCAAAGAAGTTGAGGGCAAAACGCTCTTGGTTAACGTTGCCAGAGAACGCACCGAACGCCCTTCAGGCGACAGAGGTGGTTTCAACAGAGATCGTAGAGGTGGTGGCGGTTTCAATCGTGATCGCGATTCGAGACCTCCGAGAAAATATTAATTTTTATATATTCTCTAAAAATCAGGCAAATGGGCACAAAGTTTTGTGTCCATTTGTTTTCCTTATATTTTTTTTGTAACTTTGCAAAAAAATTTACGTATACATATAGCAAAACAATAA
>JAIRRI010000017.1 GCA_031256055.1 Bacteroidales bacterium | reverse complement strand
CGTTGTTTTCGATTGTAAACTTGGTTGTTTTTACAATTATTTTGGGTTTTTACAATTTGACCTTGTTGGGTGTTTTCGTACTTTCAAGTGCACTGTATGTAGGTTGGATAACGATATTTCTAAAACGCAGGCGTGATTTGGATTTCAAGCGTTTTGCGCAGGCTTCGCAGGAGCAAAGCAATATCGTTCAAATGATAACAGGTATGCAGGAAATCAAACTCAACAACTGCGAACGTCAACGCCGTTGGGAGTGGGAGAACATACAAGCCAAACTTTTCAAAGTCAGCATCAAAGGGCTTGCGCTTTCGCAATATCAGCAAAGCGGGGCGTTTTTCATCAACGAAAGTAAAAATATCATTATTTCATTTTTTGCAGCACAGGCCGTAATTACAGGAAATATGACGCTTGGAATGATGATGGCAGTACAATACATCATCGGACAGCTCAACAGTCCAATTTCGCAACTTATTAACTTTATTCAATCGGCTCAAGATGCCAAAATCAGTTTGGAGCGTTTGGGCGAAATTCACAACAAGCCCGATGAGGAACAAGACGATGAGCACCGCATCGGAAACATTCCGCAACATCAAGACCTGCATTTAGATAATTTAACTTTTCATTATGATCCGCTTTCTGAGCCTGTACTATCTGATATTACACTCACCATTCCGCACGGCAAAACAACGGCTATCGTAGGTATGAGCGGAAGCGGAAAAACCACGATGGGCAAATTGCTTTTGGGATTTTATCAACCACAAAAAGGATGCGTGCGTTTGGGCGAACAGAAATTGTCGCAATTCAGTTCAAAAGCATGGAGAGACCAATGCGGAGCAGTGATGCAAGACGGCTTTATTTTTTCGGAAAGCATTGCCAAAAACATCGCTGTTGGTGTTGAATCCATCGACACCAAACGCTTGCAATACGCTTCGCAAATGGCCAACATTCAAGAAATGATAGAGGCTATGCCGTTAGGCTACAATACCAAAATCGGACAGGAAGGCAGTGGTATCAGTCAAGGGCAAAAGCAACGCATTTTAATCGCACGAGCCATATACAAAGACCCTCACTACTTCTTTTTCGATGAAGCCACAAATGCCCTCGATGCCAACAACGAAAAAGTGATTATGGAAAATCTGCATGGGGTTTTTGAAGGTCGCACGGTTGTGGTGGTTGCACACCGTTTGAGCACAGTAAAAAATGCCGACAATATTGTGGTTTTGGAAAAAGGAAAAATCGTGGAACAAGGCACACATGCCCAGCTTACCAAACTCAAAGGGCGGTATTTTGAGTTAGTGAAAAACCAGTTAGAAATGGGTAGTTAGCGTATAAAAAACATTGAAAAATTTGGAATTCTCAAGTTTTTTTCGTATTTTTGCAAGTTATATAATACGTAAAAACGAATAACCACCTTATGTTTGCATACATTGAAGGGAAAATCAGCGAATTAACGCCAACATATGTCGTAGTGGATTGCGGAGGGGTAGGATACCTTATCCATATTTCCTTATACACTTACGCGGCGATCAAAGACCAAACGCAGGCCAAAATCCTTACTCATCACCTTGTGCGGGAAGATGCACAATTGCTCTACGGGTTTAGCAGTGAACACGAACGCAAGTTGTTTTTGCATTTGGTCACTGTTTCGGGTGTTGGCGCAAATACGGCGCGCATGATGCAATCGTCCATGTCGCCACAAGAATTGACGGAAGCCATTCTTTCGGGAAATGTGAATAAAATTCAGTCGGTGAAAGGAATTGGTGCGAAAACCGCACAGCGCGTTATTGTCGATTTGAGAGATCGTTTGGCCAAAGAAGATTGGGGAACAAACCTTTCATCTGCGGAAACAACTCCGACAAATGCAACCAAAGACGAGGCTTTGTCAGCTCTCGTTATGTTGGGCTTCAATCGCATCGCTGCAGAAAAAGCTTTGCAAAATATTTTGAAAATAAATCCGAACCTTTCAGCAGAACTCTTAATAAAAGAGGCTTTGCGAATGTTGTAAACTCATTAAAAACTGTATTGCATTGTATAAATTTTGGAAATATCTTTTAATCGGACAACTCGTTTTTTCGGTAGGAGCATATTCGGTATTTACCGATTTCTCGAATATGTTCGAAACCACTATCGACGCTGATTTCTTTTTAGACAATTCAGATACTGTTCCGCTTAAGTATCCTTTACCCAAAGAGGAACCCGATGGTTCTACACCTCCCGCAGGAGGCATGCAAGGTCCTGATCCGGAAGGAACAGTAACCAACGTAGAATATGATCCGAAAACCAACGAATACTATTTGGATAGAACTATAGGCGGCTATCGCTTAGGCGGACAAACCATGACTTTTGAAGAATTTTCCGAATATAATTTGAGGCAATCTCTGCAAGATTATTGGAAAGCCAAGAATGCTGCGCAATCCGGAAAGAACAAAAGTTCGTTCAACGATTTGATACCTGCGTTTAGATTCAATAAAGACGATATTCTTGACCAGTTGATGGGTGGAGGCTTGTTAGAATATAAAGTCAATGCCTCAATCGAATTGATTTTGGGATTTATTCGAAATCGTCGCGACGACCCTGCAATTGACATCAGAAATCAACGCCAAACCAATTTGAACTTTGACGCCAAAATGGAAGTGAATTTGAATGCAAAAATCGGAAACAGATTCGACATAAAACTAAATCACAACACCGAAGCCTTGTTTGCGTTTGACAATAAACTCAAACTTCAATACGAAGGGAAAGAAGATGAAATTATTAAATACATTCAAGCCGGTGATGTTAGTTTTGCGTTGCCTACAACGTTGATTCATGGTGCTCAAAGTTTGTTCGGAATTAACACTAAACTCCAATTCGGAAATACGTTTGTAACAGCTGTGTTTTCAGAGCAACGAAGCGAATCAAGAACCGTTACGGTGCAAGGTGGAGGGCAAACCAACCCGTTCCAATTTAAAGCCGACGAATACGAAGATGATCGACACTTTTTCATCGCTCATTATTTTCGTGATAATTACAACAGAGCACTTTCTACGCTTCCCATCGTTAATTCTAACATTAACATTTTGAGAGTTGAGGTTTGGGTAACTAATGTCGGTGCACCGGTAACCAATAACCGTAATATCGCGGCATTTACCGATTTGGGCGAAGCAAGGCCCAATATACCTTTGACTTGGAATGGTAATCCGCTTCCGACCGATGGTACCAATAACCTCATTTTGCCGGTCAATGGTAACCAACCGCTTGTCGATGTTAGTCAAATTCGAAATATTAACGGTTTAGGACCTTATTTGATTGATAAGGGGCTTACGCTTGGCAGAGATTTTGAGAAAATCGAAAGCGCACGACGATTGAATGAAAACGAATATACATTCAACAGACAGTTGGGATTTATTTCGTTGAACACACGCTTGAACTCAGACCAGGTTTTGGCGGTTGCATACCAATATCAAATGATTGGTGACGAAACCATTTATCAAGTCGGTGAATTTTCGGATCAAGGGCTTACAGATCCGACAACTTTGGTTGTGAAATTATTGAGAAGTTCTTCGCTCAACACTCAGAGCAGCCTTTGGAAGTTGATGATGAAGAATGTTTACAATCTGCATGCGTATCAAATTAGTCCTGAAGATTTTCGTTTGAATATTGTTTATGCAGGCGATGATCTTGGCGTTATGACCGGTTATTTCAAAGATGGTCCTAAAATGGGAATTCCATTGATTGAATTGTTCGGATTGGATCGCATGGATTTTCAACAAAACATGGTTCCCGATGGTGTGTTTGATTTCATTGACAATGCAGCGTTTACAGGCGGACTTATTCAATCTTCAATCGGTCGAGTGTATATGCCCTATATTGAGCCGTTCGGAGAAGATTTAATTACGATTTTCGGAGGCGATAGTGAGGCTGCCGAACGGTATATTTTCAGAGAGTTGTACACAAATACCCGTATCCAAGCCCAACAGTTTCCAAATCGTAACAAATATTATTTTGAAGGTGGTTTTAAATCGTCATCAAGCAGTGAAATTTCGATCGGTTCGATGAATATTCCTCAGGGCTCTGTTCGTGTAATGGCAGGAAATACACCACTTGTAGAAGGTGTGGACTTCACAGTGGATTACATGCTCGGACGTGTTCGAATTATCAATGAGGGTATTTTGAATTCGGGTGTGCCCATCCATATTTCGAGCGAAAACAATTCGATGTTTAACATCATGACCAAGCGAATGATGGGGCTTCGAGTAGACCACTTGTACAATAAAAATTTAACCTTCGGTGCAACCATAATGAACCTGCATCAAAGTCCGATCACACAAAAGGTAAACATTGGTGAAGAGCCGATTTCCAATACGATTTACGGATTTGATGTGGCGTATGAAAAAGAATCTCGCTTTTTGACGAGAATGGTTGATAAAATTCTACCGTTTCAAACCAGTACAACAACGTCGAGATTGAATCTTTACGGTGAATTTGCACATTTCATTCCCGGACATTCTCGCGCTATCGGACGTTCGGGAACACTCTATATCGACGATTTCGAAGGCACTAAATCTTCGATCAATTTAAGAGACCACTTGTCTTGGTTCTTAGCAAGTACGCCGCAATGGCAACGCGACTTATTTCCGGAGAGTTTTTCGGTGGTCAACGATATACACCGAGCCGGTGGTGACCGATCAGGATATGCTCACAGATACAATGTTGCAAAACTTTCGTGGTATATCATTGATCGTATTTTTTATGAAGAGCGTGCACGCCCTCGAAACATCACCAGAGACGACCTTTCTCGTCCTTATTCGAGAGAAGTTTTAGTTAGAGAAATTTTTCCGAACAGAGAATTGGGCCCTGAACAAGACCAACGGCAATCCATATTGAATTTGGCTTTTTATCCGAAAGATAGAGGGCCTTACAATTATGATGTTGCCCGGACCGGTGTTTCTTACGGGATTAACAATCGAGGAGAGTTAGAGAATCCCAGATCGCGATGGGGCGGAATCATGCGCAGAATCGACAATACGGACTTTGAAGCCAGTAACGTGGAGTATATCGAATTTTGGTTGATGGATCCGTTTATCAAAGATGATGGTACCTACGGCAGAGATATACACAACGCCGGCGGGAAATTGTATTTCAATTTGGGCGATGTTTCGGAAGATATGTTGCGCGACGGACGAAAAAGTTTTGAAAACGGACTTCCCACTACCGCTGAAGTGGTGGATGTAGATACAACCATTTGGGGACGTGTGCCAAGACTTCAATCGTTGGTTAATGCATTCGACAATGACCCGAATTCGCGGCAGTTTCAAGATGTGGGTTATGATGGACTTAGCGATGCAGATGAGCGAAGCTTCTTTCAGTGGTTTACAGATGCCATCCGTTCCAGGCCAGGTGTAGATCCTGATGCATTCCTGAAGGCTTTGGATGATCCGTCATCAGACAATTTCCGCCATTTTTTGGGCGGCGATTGGGACAATAATCAGGCCGGTCGAAGCATCTTGGAACGCTACAAATATTTCACAGGCCCGGATGGCAATTCACCATCATCAGCACAAACTACCGAAGATTTCAGACAGCAGCAAACCACACGTCCGAATACAGAAGATATCAATGGCGACAACACGTTGAATGAAGCTGAAAACTATTTTCAATACGAAATAAAATTGTTTCCGGACATGAATGTTGAAAACCATCCCTATATCACCGATGTTCGAGTTGCAACAGATGTCCGCCTTAGAAATGACGATCGTGTTACGGTGAATTGGTATCAATTCAGAATTCCGATTCGCAATCCGGATAAAGTAATTGCATCGGGAGGACAAACTCCAAGTTTTCAATCCATTCGATTTATTCGAATGTTTTTAAGGGAATGGAGCGACGATGTAGTGTTGCGTTTTGCAACACTGGAATTGGTGAGAAGCGAATGGCGCAAATACAACAGCTCACTTTTCGAAGATGGCCCCTATATCACAACACCAACCGATCAAACAGAGTTTATTTTATCAGCGGTAAATATCGAAGAAAACAGCAGCAGAGAACCGATTCCTTACGTGATACCACCCGGTATCGAACGCCAAATAAACTATGGAACAATCAATAATATTCGAATGAATGAGCAATCGTTGAGTATGCGAGTTTTGGATTTGGCCGATGGAGATGCGCGCGCCGTCTACAAAATCTCGGATTTGGATTTGCGCCAGTTCAAAAACCTTCGTATGTTTGTTCATGCTGAAGCAGCCTTCGCAAATGACCATGTAAAAGATGATGATTTAGTTTTGTTTATTCGTTTAGGCTCCGATTTCAAAGACAATTATTATGAATATGAAGTACCGTTGAAACTCACGCCTTGGGGCACTACGCGTCCTTCAGAGATATGGCCGGAGGAAAATGAGGTGAACTTTAGTCTCGAAGATATTGTTAGTCTCAAAGAAGAACGCAATAAACTACTTCGCGCATCTAACTCGAATATATCATTTTCAACGCCATTTTCCAAATTTATTAACGGACGAAAATACACGGTTGTCGGTGCGCCTTCGTTGAGTGGTGTAAAATCCATTATGATCGGCGTTCGAAACCCCAAAAAACTTCGACCGGGCGACAATGATGATGGCAAATCCAAATCTGCGGAAATATGGATAAATGAATTACGAGTTACGGATTTCATCGGAAAAAGCGGATTTGCAGCGCTCGGACGAGCGCAGGCGTCTCTCGGAGATTTAGGAAACGTGAATCTTGCGACTTCGTATACGTCTGCAAATTTCGGACAGTTGGAAACGCGTATTACAGAATTACAACAAGACAATACAACGACAATTGATTTTTCAACCAATCTCGAACTGGGAAAATTCCTTCCGCCCGAAAGTGGTGTGAGAATACCGGTTCACTACGATTATTCACGGAGTTTGAATAATCCCGAATTCAATCCTTTGGATCCCGATGTGAGAACCAGTCGCGATTTGCAAACCTATCCGCAAGAACAGCGAGGCGAAGTCAGAGCAAAAATTCAGGATTTGGTTATTCGTCAGAACATTAATTTTATGAATGTTCGGAAAGAATACACAAACAGAGATGCTAAACAACGTTTTTATGATATTGAAAACTTCACGGCGTCGTATTCGTATTCCGGGCAACGGGCACGCAATGTTGACATCGAATACAATAATAGAGACCTTCACAGAGGAGGACTAACGTATGCCTATAATGTTCCGGCCAAATCCATAATGCCATTCGCGAAAACCGCTATGGCAAAGAGAAAATCAATGGCCATCTTTTCGGATTTCAATTTCAGTTATTTGCCGAAATCATTTGCGTTCAGCACGGAGGTATTGCGCGAATTCAACGAGAGTAAACTTCAAAACAAAAGTTTTTCGGACATTATCATTCGACCAACGTATTTCAAACGATTTGATTGGGTGCGAAATTACGATTTGAAATGGGATTTGGCCAAGAGCCTTCAATTTGACTACGCGGCCACGGCAATTGCTTTTATTGAAGAACCCATTGGAAAAATCGACACACGCGAGAAAAAAGACTCCGTTTGGCAAAGCGTATTCAGTTTCGGAAGTCTACGAAACTTCAATCAAACCGCGAATTTGGTGTGGACTATTCCGATCAACAAAATTCCGATGTTAGACTGGATTACGGCATCGGCAAGTTACAATAGCAATTACAGATGGGAAGGTGCGATGAATGCCACCATGCATTTGGGAAATACCATTGAAAATGCCAATACGCAAGCCATTCGTGGAAATGCGGATTTGGTGCGATTATACAATAAAGTTGAGTTTTTGAGAAAGATTAATACACCACGCCGAACGACACCGAATCGACCTCCATCCTCTAATCGCCTCGGACAACCGCCATCACCGCAACCGCAACAATCCGACAGCTCAACGTGGAAAACGCTGTATGAAGGATTTTTCCGTATGTTGATGGGCGTTAGAAATATAAATGTGGAATATCGAGTAACAGAAGGTATTTTGCTGCCCGGATTTATGGAAACACCAACGATTTTGGGAACCAATTTCAATTCGGGAATGCCCGGATTGCCGTTTGCATTCGGAAGTACCAGAGATATTCGCGATCGAGTTGTGCTTCGAGATTTGATGAGCAAAGACTCGTTGCAAAACTCGCCTTACATGGAAAAATACAGCAAGTCGCTTGCTATAAACGCTTTATTTGAGCCGTTTGCAGAGTTTCGAGTACAACTCAATGCCGGTAAGACGAGCGCTGAAAACCACAGCGAATTTTTCAAATACGACCCATACGAACAAAGATTCCGACATTTTTCACCACAAATGGGCGGAAACTATCACATCACCATATTAGCTTGGAGAACTACATTTGCAAGGGAATACTCAAATCGAGAAAGCCCGACGTTTGAAACATTTTTGGATAATCGTGTGATAATCGCTGAGCGTTTAGCTGAAGGAAATCCTTTTTCAACAGGACATACTCTCGATTCAAGTACCGGAATTTTGTATCCGTTTGGTTATGGAGCAACTTCGCAAGATGTCTTGATTCCTGCATTTATCGCAGCTTACACGGGCAAAGATGCAAACAAAATTTCCTTGTCGCCGTTCCCAAGAATCCCAATTCCAAACTGGAATATAACTTACAGCGGATTGACCAGGCTTGATTTTTTCAAAAAATACTTTAATCGAATTCAGCTTCAACATGGCTATCGAGCAAGTTATACCATTGGTTCTTATGCTCGAAATATGAATCCGTTGTTTGATGAATACGGTGAGCCTAATCGCGACATGAGTGGTAATTTTATTTCCGAGAATTTGTATGAAAACATTGTGATCTCCGAACAGTTTGCGCCTTTAGCAAAGGTTGCCGTTGAATTGAAAAACAATTTCCGCTTTGATGTTGAAATGAGAAAAACAAGAAATTTAGGATTGAGTTTTACCAACAACCAACTTACGGAAAACCGTTCGGACGATTGGATTTTCGGACTTGGCTACGTGTTCAAAGATGTTAGCTTTAATGTTATGGCCGGAAATAGCAGGCGCAACGTGAGAAGCGATATCAATGTCAGAGCCGGCGTTTCAATTCGTTCGAATGTAACTATGCTCAGGCGGATTGATCAGCGCATTAACGTGGCATCAGCAGGTTCAAGAGTTACAACACTGAACTTTTCGGCCGACTACCAATTAGCTCAAAACCTTGTTGTACGATTGTTCTACGACCAAACCATGAATCGTCCCGAATTGCCCACCATGTTCTATAACTCAACCACCAGCGGCGGAATTAGCCTAAGATTCACAATTAATCAGTAAAATAGGTACGAGGTACGGTCGTTTCGACTTCGCTCAACGACCGGTGGCTGAGCGAAGTCGAAGCCACCTCGACCCAAATAACCAACTAATCAATAATCATTAAAACAATAATCACTATGAACATCCCATCAGAATTAAAGTACAGCACCGACCACGAATGGATTAAAGTTGAAGGTGAAATCGCCACAATCGGCATTACCGATTATGCACAAAAAGAACTCGGAGACATCGTTTTTGTTGACGTAACTTGCGAAGGCGACACGCTTGCCGTAGGCGACGTTTTCGGAACCATCGAAGCCGTGAAAACCGTTAGCGACCTCGTGTTGCCGATAAGCGGCGAAGTAGTAGAGTTCAACTCGTTTTTGGAATCAGACGCTGCTGCAATCAACAGCGATCCATACGGCAATGGTTGGATCATCAAAGTGAAAATAGCCAATCCTGCGGAGCTTTCCACATTGATTGATGCTACGGCTTACAAAGCGCATATTGGCGCATAGAAATGTAGGGGCGAAACATGTTTTCGCCCCTACACTGGTCTTTTAACAAATTTCATACTGCAAAGCTAAGGTTTTTCGGTGGCTCTGTTCTGTGTGTACGGAATTACTTAGGAAGTCCAGAATGATAGGTAAGAAAAAGGAAAACAAAAAAGAAAAAAAACAAGGAAAAATGTTTCATGCGGTGAGTTTTTTAATGATTTTAAAAAATAAATTCCTGCAAAGATACAAATAAAAAATAAATTGACCAAAAATTATTTCAAAAATCTTTTCGTCCCCCTCCTACATGTCATCGGATAAATTCAATTGTTCATAAGCCCGCTCAGCAGCCAATTGCTCTGCCGCTTTAATTGAAAAATCTTGCCCTTTGCCAACAACGGTTTTGTCGATGATAACCTCGACATGATAGAGTTTTTTTGCTCCCGAACCGCTTGTTCGCACCACATTGAAGCTAACTGCTTTGTGCTGTTTAGCCATGGCATTCAACAGTTTGCTTTTATAGTTCCATTCGCGTTTCTCAACATCATAAATGTCGAGATGCATTTGGAGGATCCGTTTGATAACAATTTTTTTTGTAAATTCGTAGCCTTTATCAATGTAAATTGCGCCAACCAAGGCTTCTAACGTATCACCATCAACGGATTTGAACGAATTGGAAACGCCTTCCTTACGGTGAATCAAGTTGGTTAAGCCCATTTTATAGGCAATTTGGTTTAAACTTCTTCGACTAACGATTTTCGATCGCATTTCTGTCAAAAAACCTTCAACTTCCAGCGGATATTTTTTGTAGAGAAAATCGGCAACAACCAAGTACAAAACCGCATCACCCAAGTATTCCAAGCGTTCGTTGTT
>JAIRRI010000014.1 GCA_031256055.1 Bacteroidales bacterium | reverse complement strand
CAAGATCTCTTTGCCGATGCGAACGGTTTGCTGAAAATTGTTTATCAAGACGAGATTTTGTATGGTTTTTCCGACCTGAAAATTGATGTTCCCAATCAGTCGGTCGCAGCAAATCTGTCCTTTACTGTTCCTTCGCCTTTTCCGGATGATTCTATCAATTTTTTACATTCATTTTCAATGCCATTTAACAGCAGTTCGAGCGATCCTAATATTCGTTTCGACACCATTCAAATTAAGGCAATGGATTTTGAATTGTTTTCGCCTGTCATCGGCACTGTTCAAAACAGGGTACGCTTAGAAATTAAGAGTTCAGACATCGTAGATTCTTTGGGACGTCCGTTTTCCATGTCTGCACCTCTTCAGCCGACAGCCTATATATTAAACCTTACGAATTATCGTATCATTCCCGATAATAAGCAAATCAAATTTGATCTCACAGCAACCGTTTTTAACGACACGACCGTAACTGAATCGTATCAGATTCGCCCTTACGTAACTATACGTTTACAAAATATTGAAGCTAACTTGATGTACGGTTTTTTGGGTAGTAAAATTTTAGGCCCCAAAGATGGTAGGATAGATTTACCCATTTTTAGCAGATTTCCAATGGATTTTCTGGAAGTTGAAAAAGCCTATATGAACTTAACGGTTACAAATAATTCAGGACTTCCAATTAAATTTGATGCGGAGCTTTCTACACACACACGCGCTCCTGATGACATTACATTTGACACCACCGACGTTTCCTTGGGTTATCCTCAAAATCTGCTTGCACCACCGGTTACAACCACCTTTCAACAAGAAATTCAAGAGTTGATCAATGGTAATTCGGGCTATTTGCCTTACGAAACGCGGTATTCGGTAAAAGTTACAACTAATCCTTCACCGCCTAATCTATCTATTATGAACTTCCTATCCGGAAATTCGTTTATCAAGGTGAATGCAGGTGTGGAAATTCCTATGAAATTAAACGTAAAAGGATTTACGGTTGCGGATACCATCGCTTTTGCGGGAATTCCTTTTTCCGGCGACATTGAAGCTTTTACAATTAAAGCGAATATACACAATGCATTTCCCATAGGTGCCGCTGTATTTTTGTATTTTTTGGATGAAGTTCATCAAGTTTTGGATTCGGTAAAACTGACTGATATAGCAGGCGCTCTCATAAATCCAACTACCGGACAAGTTATTGATCGGAAAATTTCGCAAATCGACACCGATCTGAGCAAAACTCAGATTGAACATTTGAAGGACACTCGCTATTTCAGAATAGCCGGTGTTTTGGATACAGGTGGGGATGATGTTATGGTCGGTATTTATGAAAACAGCGAAAAAGAAGGCTTTTTGGAAGTGAAGATTGGTTGTCGAATCAAGGCTTCGAGACAAACTCTTGACGATATTTTAGACCTCTTTAAAGACTAAACAGTGATGAAATTACAGCTCAGATATAACTTGCTTTGCTTTTTCCTGTTAGGTTTTTTGCCAATAGCAGGACATGCGCAACAAAGCTATACAATGAATTTTTTGAGTCAAGTTCCCCAACAGTCTAAACTTAATCCGGCTTATTACACAAGTTATAAGGCCTACATAGGATTTCCAGGATTGTCGGGAGTCCAAGTTCAACTTAACAACGACGCACTCTCGTACAACCGTGCCTTTCTTCCCAACGACACCGGCGTCGATATCAGGACAAGCAGTATTATCAGCCATTTATCAACCAACAATAACTTTGGGTTTGATGTTAGTGCCGATATTCTCAGTTTTGGGATTAAAATCAAAGAAAAAAATCAACTTCATTTCGGGCTAAGTGTTGAAGGATATGGCAATTTGCTTCTCACCAAAAATGCGTTCAACCTTTTGTTGCGAGGCTCCGGTTATTTCCTCGGTAAAGATGAGCCCGGAGCGCTTTCCGGAAATTCAATCGACATGAGTGTGTATAGTGCACTCTCGGCTGGTTATGCGCGTAGAATCAACGATAAGCTTAGTGTTGGAGGGCGTGTTAAATTTCTATCGGGCATGGCTAATCTTTACACGGAACAGGCAGATATCAGTCTACATATCGATGATGGCTACGATCCGAATATCGTACCTTACACGCATACGTTCACTCCAAATGTGACCTTGATGGGCTCTTTCGCAAATTCTCCACAAGATAGCAGTCTGCTTGCTGCACTGCGAGGCATAGAGCAGGATATAGGCCAATTCATTGGATTTCCAAAATCGCTGAACCATAATCCCGGAATAGCATTTGATTTGGGATTAACTTATCAAGTTAACGATGCGCTTACTCTTGCAGCCGCTGTTCGCGATATCGGATTTATTAAGTGGAACACCGGAGTAAAGCGAGTTTCGTCGCGAGGAGAAGAAAAGCCTTTTGAGTATGCCGGTGTGAGCGATTTTCTAGACATGATGAATGATAACGGTTTTGATATTCGACAAGCGCTCGTAGCCATGAAAGACTCGCTTATTGAGTATCTCCAGTTAGACCAAGTAGACAGCACATTTTCATCTTATCGCGGTAAACTTCGCACGGCTTTTAACATAAGCGCGTTTTACGATTTAACCGACAACGACCACCTTGGTCTGATGTGGAATATGCAAATCAATCAGCAAAAAGGCATGGCTATAACTCTCGCCTATACGCGCACATTCAGTCCCAATTTTTCAATTTGCGTAACCAATGCCATCCTCAACCAAAGTGTAATTAATTTCGGAGGTGGGTTTGTTGTTAAAGGTGGCCCCATTCAATTTTATCTCGTTGCGGATAAAATCAGTGCATTTCAAGCAGCTGACATGCGTGGGTTTAATCTGCAATTTGGGCTCAATGTCGTTCTTAATCGTATAGATAAAGACCCAACCAAACGAAAATATGTAAGAGACTATACTCCAAGAGATAAAACAGGTTATGTGAGAGATCGATGGGCGTATTAATTTCAAAATATTTTCCCGACCTGACTGAAAAACAGCATCAACAACTCGCTGTACTCCCCGAATTATATACCGACTGGAATGAAAAAATCAATGTTATTTCGCGAAAAGACATTGAAAATATTACTGAAAAACATATTTTGCACTCGTTGGCAATTGCCAAAATAATTCAATTCAAACCCGGAACAAAAATCTTAGATGTTGGCACAGGTGGCGGGTTTCCGGGAATTCCATTAGCGATTTTATTTCCCGATTGCGAATTTCATTTGGTGGATTCTATTGCGAAAAAAATCAAAGTGGTTTCCGAAATTTCTACCGCTATCGGATTAACCAATGTGAAAGCCGAACAAGCGCGAGCCGAAACTTTGAAAGGACAGTATGATTTTGTGATTAGTCGTGCAGTTACTGCATTTCCGGAGTTTTTGAGTTGGATCAAAAAAAATATTTCCTCCAAAAATCACAACGAGCTTCCAAACGGAATTTTGTATTTAAAAGGTGGAGATTTAGCCGACGAGCTTTTAGGATTTGAATGCCAAATCCGGCTTTTCGAGATTTCAAATTATTTTGCAGAACCGTTTTTTGAAACCAAAAAAATAGTTTATTTTTCTAATCAAAAAAATTAGTCTAAATGAATCCAACGTTAATTCTGTCCATAATTGCCGTCTATTTTGCGCTTTTATTCGGCGTTGCTTATCTCACCACACGAAAAGTCGACAATCAATCATTTTACAACGGAAATCGTCGCTCGCCTTGGTATATCATTGCATTCGCCATGTTGAGTACATCCATTTCGGGCGTAACATTTGTGTCCGTCCCCGGAATGGTGATGAATAGCGGGTTTGCGTACATGCAGATGGTGTTCGGATTTGTGTTGGGTTATATTGCGGTTGCTACAATTTTGTTGCCGATTTATTACAAAATGAATTTGACCACGATTTACACGTATCTCAAAAGTCGTTTCGGTATGTCTTCCTACAAAACAGGTGCGTCGTTTTTCTTACTTTCGCGAACGTTGGGTTCTGCGTTTCGTTTGTATATTGTAGCCATTGTTCTGCAAAAAGCCGTTTTCGATGCATGGAACATTCCGTTTATCGTAACCGTTTCCATCACGATTTTGCTGATTTTTCTTTACACACAAAAAGGCGGTATAAAAACCGTGATTTGGACAGATACCATTCAAGGTGTGATCTTTTTAGGTGCAATTGTTTTATGCCTTGTTCAAGTGAAAAATGCGTTAGGATTGGATTTTTCGGGATTGTTCAGAACCGTTGCGGATAGCGATATGTCAAAAATTTATGTTGGCGATGTTTCGAACAATCGATACTTTTGGAAACAATTTTTAGCCGGTATTTTCACCGTTATTGTGATGACCGGTTTGGATCAAGACCAAATGCAAAAAAACTTGGCTTGCAAATCG
>JAIRRI010000162.1 GCA_031256055.1 Bacteroidales bacterium | reverse complement strand
TTTCCTGTTCCTGCATACCCTCTCATCACAAACAACGACGGCTCTCGAAAGCGAATCAAAAATTCGCTCAATCGCTCTACCATCAACGTTTGGTCGCTTGTCGGTTCGAACGAAAATTGTGAAACGATGATGTCGAAAACATCTTGTTGAGATAGTTTTTTCATTACGTGATGAAAAAAACATTAACTCCGCTTAAATCGCACGTACTTCGGCTCTGTCGGCACATAATTTTTATCATTCCAAAGCGAACTTGTAATCATCAAATCCGCGCTGTATCGGTTGCAGGCGATAGGCACGTTATGAATGCGACATTGTCGCAAAAGCATCTGAATATCGGCTTCGTGAGGCTGTGCACTCAAATCATCGATCAAAAAAATTGCCAAATCCACCTGTTTGCGCACGACCAAAGCCGCTATTTCCGCATCACCGCCCATAGGTCCCGAATTCATACACGTAATTTCTGCACGAATGCCTTTGTTCAGAAAGGCATCACGAATTAAACCGCCCGTTGTTCCCGTGCAAACGAGATGATGATGACTTAAAAAGTCGGCGTTAAAGACCGTCCATTCGACCATATCTGCCTTGCGTGCGTCGTGGGCAACCAAAGCGATTGTTAGTTTGCGATTTGTGTTCATTCAAGCATTTTTCTTATGAATATTGCTACGTTGTAATTTTTACGCCTTCCCCACACTACCCAGGACATCCACAATTTTGTGCTTGTATAATTCTCTCAACGCATCGCGGGCAGGACCCAAATATTTTCTCGGATCAAATTCAGCAGGATTTAACGCCAATTCTTCACGAACGGCAGCGGTCATAGCCAAACGTCCGTCGCTGTCGATGTTGATTTTACAAACCGCTGAAGCTGCTGCTTTGCGAAGTTGATCTTCAGGAATACCAATCGCGTCCTTCAAAGCACCACCGTATTTATTGATGAGTGCCACTTTGTCTTGCGGAACGCTCGAAGCACCGTGCAGCACAATCGGAAAACCCGGAATTCGTTTTTCAATTTCTTCCAAAATATCGAAACGCAAAGGTGGCGGAACAAGCACGCCGTCGGCATTTCGCGTGCATTGTTCGGGTTTGAATTTATTGGCGCCATGTGAAGTTCCAATGGAAATCGCCAACGAATCTACGCCTGTTTTTTTTACAAAATCTTCCACTTCTGAAGGTTCGGTATAGGTGTGATGTTCGTGAGAAACATCGTCCTCAACGCCTGCTAAGACACCCAATTCGCCCTCTACCGTAACATCGTATTTGTGGGCATATTCCACAACTTTTCGAGTCAGTTCAACGTTTTCATCATAGCTAAGGTGCGAACCGTCAATCATCACCGACGAAAATCCGAATTCGATACACGATTTGCAAATTTCGAAATCTGCACCATGATCCAAATGAAGCACAATCGGTACGTTAAAACCCAATTCTTTGCTGTATTCCACAGCACCCTGTGCCATATAACGCAACAACGTTTGGTTGGCATACTTGCGCGCACCCGCCGAAACCTGCAAAATCACAGGCGATTTGGTTTCAACGCAGGCCTGAACGATGGCTTGCATTTGCTCCATGTTATTGAAATTAAAGGCTGGAATTGCATATTTTCCTGCCATTGCTTTAACAAACAGCTCTCTGCTGTTTACTAATCCGAGATCTTTGTAGCTTACCATGGTATTTGGGGTTTGAAGTTTAAAATAATTTGCAAATATACGAAAAAAAAATGAATTATCGTCATTCCGAGCGTAGTCGAGGAATCCCCTTGCTATGGGATGTCTCGACTGCGCTCGACATGACGGTGCTGTTTTTATCTACGTTTATATGCAGCCTTGATAAATCCGCCAAAAACCTTGTGACTGTATATAAATCCATTGTCTAAATAAAATTTCAACGCATCATCGTTGCCGTTTGAAATGAAAACAAAAATCAATTTTACATCATCAAAACTTTCAATCCAAGCCATGGTTTCGTGAAATAATTTTGTGCCTAATCCGTAGCCTCTATAAGCGTCTTTTAAATACAAATTATTCAAACACCCTATTTTTTGTGGCAATTCGACCCAATCGGGATAAAATCCCAAACTGTTTTCCACTTTTGGAGCCCAATCGGGTAGGGCAGTTCGAGCGTTTTCGGGAATAATGTCTATTGTAGAAAACACATAACCTATCGGATTTTTTTCGTGCAACGCCAAAACAATCTGTTTTTCCAATGCCTGATTGTAACTTTTTAGCATTCGTGTTTCAAAACTCATACTGTCGAAACATGGTTTTTCCATAACGGCTTTTTCTTTTTGGAAAGCCATTAGTTCGTTGCATAATGCTCGGCAGGATTCTACATTTGTGGTGGGTAGGAGTTCGAAATTCATTTGGACATTCAAATTTTGCTGTTACCAAAGATACGAAAAATGTTAATAACTTGAAAAATTTTCAACATTTTACACTTTTAAGGAAATTTTAAGTTTTTTTTTTGGAAATTTTGTTGTATCTTTGCAGAGCGAATTGTTTATCTTTGGTAAAATGAAAGTTGCTTTTCGACAACAAACCCACAAGTATGGATTATAAAAAATTTCTCACAGCATTAGGATTTACTCCAAAAGAAAAGGCTGCTGATGTTTTTTCAAAGAAATATCAGCAAGCGGGTGGCTATTGTCTTGAAGTGGATTTGCAAAAGCAAATTATTAACTACGGTAACAAAATAAAATCCGAAAATAAAACGACTCAAAATTTTTCTCAACCTGAAAATTTTGTGGTGTTGGAATGTGTTAATCGTTTATTGGAAAAAGGTTATCAACCTCAACATATTATTTTAGAAAAAACATTTCCGTTAGGACATAACAGTGGCCGATTGGATATTCTTGTTACTCGTGAAGAAGATGATACTGCCTATTTAATGATTGAATGTAAAACTTATGGAAAAGAGTTTGATAAAGCATTCAAAAAAATGAAAGAAAACGGAGGGCAACTTTTCACCTATTTTCAACAAGATAAAAATGCTGATGTGTTAATGCTTTACACTTCGGAATTAACAGGGGAGGATAGATATCAAAACGAGATTGTTCGCATTGAAGAAGATTACCGCCAAACAAGCAACATAGATGAGTTTTTTGATCGTTGGAATAAATTAACCAAAGACAACGGTATATTTGAAACATGGGTAACTCCATATAATTTTGAAAGCAGAGCGTTGACACCTGAGCAATTAAAGCCCATACAGCAAGAAGACAGTAGTTTTATTTTTAATAGTTTTTTAGAAATTTTACGCCATAACGTTGTTTCAGATAAACCTAATGCGTTTAATAAAATTTTCACGCTTTTTCTTTGTAAAATTTATGACGAAAAAAACACAAAGCCTAATGAAGAACTAAAATTTCAATGGCTTGAAGGCAAAGATGATGATATTTCGTTTCAAATTCGTTTAACTGACTTGTATAAAGCAGGAATGCGTGATTTTTTGGAAAAAGAAGTAACGGATTTTTCAGAGGATGATTTTGAAACGGAATACAAAAATCTGGACGAAAAAATTAAACAGTCTTTACTTCTCAAAATCAATAAAATTCGACTTGAAAAAAATAATGAATTCGCAATAAAAGAAGTTTTTGACGAAAAATCATTCAAGGAAAATGCAAAAATCGTTAAAGAAGTTGTTGAACTTTTACAAGGATTTCGTTTGCGTTACAACAAGCGTCAACAATACCTTTCAGATTTTTTTGAACTCTTACTTACAACGGGATTAAAACAAGAAACAGGTCAATTTTTCACACCTGTGCCTATTGCTCAATTTATCATCAAAAGTTTGCCGATAGACAAAATTGTTAATGAAAAATTAGATAAAGGAACAAATAATGAATTATTGCCATATTTGATTGATTATGCAGCAGGTAGCGGTCACTTCATGACGGAAAGCATGCACGAGATTCAGCGTTTGATAGATGAAAAAAATCCTAAAAATTACATAGAAGGCACAGCCAAAAAAATAAAAACTTGGCAAAACGATCATTTCGATTGGGCAACGCAATACATTTATGGTGTAGAAAAAGATTATCGTCTTGTAAAAGTTGGAAAAGTAGGGTGTTATTTGCATGGCGATGGCTTGGCAAATGTAATTTTGAGCGATGGTTTGGCAAATTTTGATCATCCGGAATATAAGCGGAAATTGAAGGTTCGAGATTCTGTTTTTCCAAAAGAAAATAAACAGTTTGAAATTGTTGTTTCCAACCCGCCATATTCGGTTTCTGCATTCAAAAATACGGCAAGAAAATATTATTCAGACGAAGATTTTGAACTTTACGACTATTTAACAGATAGCAGCTCCGAAATAGAATGTCTTTTCATTGAACGCACCAAACAATTATTGAAAGACGGTGGAGTTGCAGGAATTATTTTACCGAGTTCCATTCTTAGCAACGAAGGAATTTACACCAAAGCTCGTGAAATAATTTTGCAAAATTTTGAAATCATTGCAATCACAGAATTAGGTAGTAACACATTTATGGCAACGGGGACAAACACGGTTGTTTTATTTTTGCGTCGTTTGAATAATTACCACAGCATAAATTTGCAAAAAAATATTGATGAATTTTTTACCAATTTTCAAGATGTTGCACTAAACAAAACAGAAAAACCATTTAGCAAATATGTTCAGCATGTTTGGAAAACGATAACTTTCGATGATTATGTTTCGTTAATCAAAAACAAACCAAACAAAACCATTGAAAATCTTGAATTTTATAAGAATTATCGAAAATCCGTTGAAGACAAAATCAAAAGCGAAATTTCCGCAAAAACGAAAAATAGAAAAACGCAATTAACCGACGAAGACATCAAAAAAATAAAAGATCGTATCGAAAAGGAGTGTTGGAATACGTTTATTGATACCGAAAAGGAAAAACTGCTCTATTTTATTTTGGCCTATCCGCAACAAGTTGTGTTGGTAAAAACAGGCGAAAAAGATGCTGAAAAACGCTTTCTTGGCTACGGATTTTCAAATCGCAGAGGTAGTGAGGGAATTCATTCGATACAAGGCAGTAGAACAATTAGCGAATGTACACGTTTGTTTGATGAAGAGATATTTGATAATCCCGAAAAAGCAAGCACTTATATTTACAAAGCATTTTCGAACGATTATGAATTCCCAATTGACGAAAGTTTGAAGGACAATATTTCTCGCACTCGTTTGGTGGATATGTTGAATTTTGACCGAGCAGGGTTTGCAAAAAGCATTTCAACATCAATTAAAAAAAAAGTAGAGATTGAGAGTAAATGGGATATTGTAAATCTCAATAATATTGTTTCAATAGTCAGAGGAGCATCACCAAGACCGATTCGAGAATATACTACCGAAGATAAAAATGGCATAAATTGGATAAAGATTGGAGATGTAAAACCAAATTCAAAATATATTACCGAAACCAAAGAAAAAATTACAATTGAAGGAGCAAATAAGTCTCGTTATGTAAAACAAGGAGATTTTATTTTATCAAATTCAATGAGTTTCGGAAGACCTTATATAATGAAAACAGATGGTTGTATTCACGATGGTTGGTTATTATTAAGTGATTTTTCAAATAAATTGAATAAAGATTATCTCTACTATGTTCTTTCGGATAGTATTGCACAAGAGCAATTTATTGATTCTGCAAGTGGGGGAACATCTGTTGATAATCTCAATATAGATAAAGTTTCTTATACAAAAATCCCTTTACCACCCAAAGAAATACAACAAAAAATTGTTTTGGAAATAGAAGTTTTGGAAAAAAAAGAGGCAGAGGCAAAAAAAGAAATAGAGAAATTGAGTGGGAAAATAAGTGAAGTACTAGACGAATATTTTAGCAAGAACCAAAACATTAAAAAACTCGGTGATGCCGTCAGTTTTAAACGTGGTCCTTTTGGAGGCTCTTTGAAAAAAGAAATTTTTGTTGATAAAGGATACAAAGTGTATGAACAGCAACACGCAATAAAAAATGATTTTTCAATAGGCAAATATTACATTACTGAAGAAAAATTCAAAGAGATGAAAGGCTTTGAACTTGTTGAAGGCGACTTAATAATGAGTTGTTCAGGTACTATTGGTAAAATAGCCGTATTTCCAAAAAATGCAGAGAAGGGAATCATTAATCAAGCATTATTACGGTTTAGACCCATTGCAAATTTAACAACAACATCGTATTTGAAAATTTGTTTGTCATATATTACAAACAAATTTGAAGATAACAGCCATGGTACAGGGCTTAAAAATGTGGCATCGGTGGAAACGCTTAAAAAAATAGATATCTATTGCCCACCACTTTCCGAACAGAAAAAAATCGTTTCCCAAATCGAAAAAATAGAAGCTCAAATCACTGAAGCACAAAAAATAATTGACGTCATACCTGCACAGAAGAATGATGTATTGAAAAAATACTTGTAAAACATAAAAATTCATTGTTTTATTAGCCATTTCAAAAAAAATTTGGTCATTTCAAAAATTTTTCGTAACTTTGCAGTCCCTTTTGCGAAAGTAGCTCAGTTGGTAGAGCACGACCTTGCCAAGGTCGGGGTCGCGAGTTCGAGTCTCGTTTTTCGCTCACAGAGCCCCTTTTGAGGGGCTTTTTTATTTCTAAACTCTGTTGAAATAAAAAAATGTCCGCTATACCAGCCCCCTTTATGAATTTTTTTTGTATCTTTGCAAGTTATTTTTATAAACTTGTGACATCTCAAATACTTTCAACGACTAATAATGTCAAACTTTAATTTTATGGATACAATTCTCGAAGCCAAACACATTCACAAAGCCTACGCCAATCACAAGGCGCTGAACGATGTTTCGATCAGCGTGCCGCGCGGAAGCGTTTTTGGACTTTTAGGTCCGAATGGGGCAGGAAAAACAACGTTAATTCGAAACATCAATCAAATTACAGCGCCCGATTCGGGCGAAATTTGGTTCGATGGCGAACGTTTGCAACCTAAACACATCGAACAAATCGGCTATCTGCCCGAAGAACGCGGACTTTACAAAAAAATGAAAGTCGGCGAACAAGCCATGTATCTCGCGCAACTCAAAGGTTTGACCGAGAAACAAGCCATGACCAAACTCAAAGAATGGTTTGTAAAGTTCAACATCGAAAATTGGTGGGATAAAAAAGTGGAAGAACTTTCGAAAGGTATGGCGCAAAAAGTGCAATTCATAGTAACGATTTTGCATGATCCGAAATTGTTGATTTTTGACGAACCGTTTAGTGGTTTTGACCCTGTAAACGTGGAATTGCTGAAATCTGAAATGATGAAACTTCGCGACAACGGAACATCCATCATTTTTTCGACACACAACATGGCTTCGGTTGAGGAACTTTGCGATAATATCGCACTCATCAACAAATCTGAAGTGGTGTTGAGTGGCAACGTAAAAGAAATTCAACGGCAATATCGCAATCACACGTATAGTTTGACGTATGAAGGTCAAGAAGTGAACCTTCAACCGCTTTTACCGCAAGGATTTGAGGTGTTGAGCAGCAAACCACACAAACATCATGGATTTAACTCCGTAAAAATTCAAATTCCTGCCGATAGCAAAATCAATAACTTGTTAACCGAACTTGTCAAACATGTTGAGGTTACAGGTATTCAAGAGACTTTGCCGTCTATGAATGATATTTTTATTAAAACCGTAACAAAATAATAATCGTCATGTCGAGCGCAGTCGAGACATCCCGTAGCAAGGGGATTCCTCGACTACGCTCGACATGACGTCAAAAACAAATACCAATGAAATCAAAAATTCTTTTAATAATTCGTCGCGAATACATGACTCGCGTAAAGAAAAAATCGTTTATCATCATGACAATTTTAGGTCCTGTTTTGTTTGCTTCTTTAGCCATCATTCCGGTGTTTTTGATGAAAGTTTCGTCAAGTAAAGAAACTGTTGCTGTAGTTGACGAATCTCATATTTTTTACAACCGACTTGAAAACAGCGAGAAATTAGTGTTTACAAATGTTGAAAACATTGATGAAGCCAAAGAACAACTCAAAAAAGGCACGTACGATTTGGTGCTTCACATTGAAAAAGCAGATAGCGACAAAGCAAATCCAGTTGCATTGTTTTACAACAAAAAACAACCCGGCATGGATCCGATTTCTGCCATACAAAAACAGTTGCAGGATGTTTTGCAAAACAAATTGTTGATGCAAACCTACCATATCACAACGGAAGATTACAACAAAATAAAAGCGGTAAGAATCGACGTCAAAGCCCAAGATGTGCGAACCGGCGAGGAATCCAGCACAGCCATAAAAACCGGAATTGGTTTTATTTCGGGAATTTTACTGTTTATGTTTGTAGTGATGTTTTGCACACAAGTAATGCAAGGTGTTATTGAAGAAAAAAGCAATCGCATTATTGAAGTGATTGTTTCTTCCGTGAAACCGTTTCAAATCATGATGGGAAAAATCGTGGGTATTGCGATGGTTGGACTCACTCAATTTGTGTTGTGGATTGTTCTCACGTTTGGTTTGGTTTTTGTTGTCGGAACAGCGATGGCGTCAAAATTTACGCAAACCGAAATTACACAATCAATGAATATTGGTACTATGGTAGATCCTGAAGTTGCCGGACAAATAGAAACGACTGCGCTGATTGAAAAAATGTTGTCGGGTGTTGGAAATATTGATTTCACGTTGATTATTATCATGTTTTTTATTTATTTCATTGGCGGATATTTGTTGTATGCCGCGTTATATGCCGCGGTTGGATCTGCGGTAGATAGCGAAGCCGATACACAGCAATTTATGGCACCATTGATGACTCCGCTGATGATCGGTTATATCGCAGCTTTGATGCTTGTCGGAAATCCGCATGGAACGGCTGCTTTTTGGCTTTCGATAATTCCGTTTACATCGCCAATGGTGATGATGATGCGCGTAGGATTTGGCGTGCCTGCGTGGGAATTGGCGCTATCTATCGGATTGCTGATTGCGGGATTTATGTTCACAACGTGGTTGGCTGCGAAAATTTATCGGGTTGGAATTTTGATGTATGGCAAGAAAGTTAACTACAAGGAACTTTGGAAGTGGTTGAGGTATTAAATAATGTATGGGTCGAAAATTTTCGACCCATACACTACCCACCCGCTGGCGCCAAACCGCAAGTTGTGTGCAGGCATTTCCCTTAATGTATTCATTGTTGTTCTAATAGCTCTATCACTTCTTCAAATTCATTCTTGCTGACTGCTTTCAATGTAATCCATCCTCCATATCCACTACTAAAGAGAACTCGTATGCTACCATCATTATTCCAAAACAAACGCATGTCATTCCCCCAACCACGTGTTCTAACCGATGCTGTACCTGTTCTTCCAACTTTAACAACTGGTTGAACATCCCAAAACTCAATAGCGGGTACGTTGTCACGCTTATAGCCCATATAACTCACTACAGCTACCATGCACTGTACCACACCTGCGTTGGTACTCAAAGCCATGTACACAGATCCGCGACCTTCGCCGGGTACTACTATTTCACCCTTGAAATACTGAATGTTTTCCTGCTGTGCGTTTCCGCAAGAATACAACATAGTGCAAAGAACTACACTTAAAATTCTAACTAAGTTAATTTTTTGTTTCATTTTTCAGTCCCTAATACGTGTCGGGCGCAACTTTTGATTAAATATTTTGTTTAATTGGGTTTCACGTTTTGACAATAAAAAAACGGACTTACAATCCGTTTCAGAGGTCGTGAGAAACCCATAGTTACAAATAAGAAAGCCCGTTTTCACGAGCGTTTACCTATTCTTGCAACTATTTAGAAATTTCTCACGTTTCTGAAACAAGAATTAGCAATCGCTATATTATATTTTCTGTTTTTTTATTTCATAAATTTATTTTTAATTTTTGCAAAGATACGAAAAAATGTTAATAACTCGACGACTTATTAACAAAATGATGGTTTTTTTGGAAAATTTTATACGAAAATTGAAGTTCGAGCGTTATATAGGTATAAACCTATAGAACATCAAAAATTATGCGCTACAATTCTAACATTCATCATCGTCGTAGTATCCGTT
>JAIRRI010000149.1 GCA_031256055.1 Bacteroidales bacterium | reverse complement strand
TCACGAATGCGTGGGCTTAACTTATCTGGGGAATTAAATAGGTCGTGGAACACCTTGTACAACGGTAAGGTAGGTTCCACGCTTTTTTTATGTCAAAAAAACAGAGTAAGAAAGAAAATATAAAATAGCGGAGATACCGATAGCCGTGAAGTGGGGGTGAATTTTAAAACAAAATTTAATGCAAAACATTAACAAACTAATTGTGCCAATGCTTTTTGAACAAGGTAAAGGAAAAGGATTTCAATTTATTGATAAGGAGAATATTTTTTACCTAAAGGCAGATAATAATTATACCGAGATTTATACAAATGCAAAAAACGCTATTGTAGCTTCTAAACCTTTAAAATTTTTTGAAGAGAGATTAAATGGAATGCCATTTGTGCGTCCACATAACTCTTACATTATCAATTCCGATAAATTGAAAATATACGAAAAAGGAGAAAAAGGAGAAAAAGGGTGTATTAAACTCGTTAATTGCGATGTGAAAATTCCTGTTTCCAGAAAAAAGGAAATGAAAAGTATGCAAATCCGTAAATTTCCCATAGTTGTTTACGAAGAATATCATTATGTGGATATAAACACTATACTTTATTTGGAGGCAGAAGGAAATCGTACCTGTTTTAAATTACAGGACAGTAATGAACCGGAAATGTGGTCAACAAAACCCCTCGGCTTTTATGAAGAATTACTAAAAAAATCAACCTTTTTTCGAATACATAATAAACATATTGTCAATATGACAAAGATTTTCCAATATGTAAGAGGGAAAGACGGATGGTTGATTTTAACGACAGGAAAAGGATTAACGGTTGCCGAAAATAAAAGAGAAGCATTTCTTAAAACACTCCATGGAGAAATTGAATCATCGTAAACAGGTCTTTAAACAAAATACAACCTAAAAACTAAATCATATAATGAAATTCCTTTAATTCCTTTTAATTTTGCAGTGTAAAAAAGAAAAAACAATGAAATCATCAAATGAAAAATTAAAAAAAACAGCATTATTTTCCTTAATAGGTGCAGGCGCCGGGTCACTTCTATTTATTCCCTGGGGAATGAGTCGTTCACATGAGAATACTGTAGAAGAACCTACTATTGATATATCTGAAAACCTATCAACAAAATCTATAGCCCAAGAATTGTCAGATTTTGAGCAGGCATTTGCAACAGCCAGAGCAAAACAAGGAAGCAGTCAGGTTTTTGAATTTAACGAACGCCTATTCAGTACCTACTATAAAGAAGAATGGGATAATATGGATATAGAAGAGAAACATGCTTTTTTAAATCAAATCAGGCAAGTAGAATCCGATATGGGATTTGCTCATTCTGTACCGGTTGCCGGTAATGTTATAGAAGATATGCATCCCGAAGATGCATTTATGATTGCCCGTGCTGAAGTTGGAGTTGGAGGTGTTTTTATATTGCATAACACCCTATACTCAACTTATACACAAGAAGAAATAAACAATCTTTCATCTGAAGAATACAAGGCTTACTTTTCTGCTTTATCCAATACGGACTTGAATGTACCGGTTCATGATATAAACGATATTCACGTAATGGATGTTCATCTTAAAGATAGTTTTCAGGAAAATTATCTATGGAATTTGGATGTTTCCTCGGAAGCACTCAAATATCATGAAGAAATAATAGATAATATCGGTGTAATTGAAGAAATGCCCATTATACCTAATCAGAGAGACACACCTTTTGACAATTACCATGATTATCCTTCTGAAACTATTAGGGAAAGCGATCTTGAAATTGTCAGCTATGATAGTCAAACCGATGTAGTAGAATCTTAAACTGATAATTATGACGAACATGGAATTAAAACCTTATTTTTCATCTGTTAATGAATGTGGACAACGTTCGAATAATGAAGATTCTATTATTCATGGTGAATTAGCTGAACAAAAAGGATATTTTTTTGTGATTTGTGATGGCGTAGGCGGTGTAGCCAAAGGAGAAGTTGCCAGCGAATTAGCTTGCGAAAAAACAAAAGAATACTTGCAAAACAACATTTCTGATAGTTATAATCAAGATTATCTTTACAATATGGTTGATTTTATCGAAAATGAGTTTGACAATTATACAAATCAATATCCTGAAACAAAAGGAATGGCAACAACGATGGCTTTATTAATTCTGCACTTGGGCAAAGCAATTATTGTCCATATTGGAGATAGTCGTGTTTACCATATTCGTAATGACAAAATATTGTTTAGTACCCAAGACCATTCCTTGGTAAATGAATTGGTAAAAAGCGGTGTTATTACTAAAAAAGAAGCGCTTACTCACCCACAACGAAATGTTGTTACGCGAGCCCTTCAGGGAAAACATGCAAAACCTGTAAAAGCAGATGTTCACATCATTGACCGTATAGAAAATTTAGATTACTTCTTTCTCTGCTCTGATGGTATTACAGAGAGTATACCGGATATTCAATTAAAAGAAATATTATCCAAAAAGTGGTATAATAAAATGAAGATGAATGCTATAAAAGAAAAATGCAAAGAATTGTCAAAAGATAATTATTCAGCATTTTTAGTGCAAATATTATTCCAAAAAACGGAATTAAAACAAGAACAACTATCAAAATCCAAATGTTATGAGTTTATTATCAAGAATTTTAAGAAACACTTTCTCTTCTGAAGATTCCGAGCATAAAAAGGAGCTACCCAAAGGTTATCCTTTAAAAAAAGGGACTTATAAAATCATAGAGAAACTCAAATCGGGTGGCTTTGGTATTGTTTATAGAGCAAAATGGGAAAATGGATTATACCCAATTGTTGCAATTAAAGAGTTTTACATATCTAATTTCTGTGAACGTAAAAATTCCAATGTTTATGTTACTGCTGCCAATAGACTAAAATTTGACGTAATAAAAGAGCAGGCTAAGATTGAAGCAGAATTACTTCGTAGCCTTTCTGATTCTAATATTGTGAGAATATTTGATTATTTTGAAGCAAATAATACGGTTTACATTGTGATGGAGTATATTGAAGGGGGTAGTGTAACCGATAAAGTAAAAAAAGAAGGCATACTGCCTATAGATGTTGCTTTTAAATGTGTGCATGAAATTGGAAAAGCATTAACTTACATGCACAAAAAGACGATGATTCATTTGGATATAAAACCGCCCAATATTATGATAGACCGTGATGGCAATCCTAAGTTAATAGATTTTGGCATAACCAAAAACTATAATAACTTTGATCCACACTCTCAATTGAAAACTTCCACTTTTGTAGCTTATACCGATGGCTTTGCTCCTAATGAACAATATGGTGGCAGTAGGAAAAAATTTTCTCCGGCATCTGATGTTTATGCTTTAGCAGCTACTTTTTATTATTGCATCACAAAAACTATACCGCCTGATGCAAACGATATATCTGCCGGGATAGAAACAATAATAAAAGCAAGTTTAATAAATCCTTCAAAGAATAAAGAAATTGACAAAGTTATTGAAAAAGCAATGGCTGTCAAACCTGCGGAACGTTATCAAACGGTTAACGAATTTTTAGATGACTTACAGGCAGCCTGTGGACTATCAAAAGAAGAATTAGAAGATATAGTTATAGAATCTGCAATGCCGGAAGGGGAAACTACAGAAATTTCAGAACCTGTAAAAGAAAAAAGATATGAAAAGGCAACGGCTATATTACCTGATGGAAATCATAATGAGAAAAATATTAAGAAAGAAAATAAGAAGAACTTTACTAAAAGAAAAGAATACTGGATCATAGCTGCAATAAGTTTTTTACTAATAGTTGTGGGCGGCATATTTTTATATTTAAATCCTAATGAAGAACGGACATGGAAAAAAGCCGAAAGGCGAGACTCTATTCCATACTATCAAAAGTATTTGGATAAATATCCTGATGGAATACATGCTGAAAAAGCGAAAACAAAAATAGAAGAAATAGAACATAAACACACATGGGAAGAAGCCAAAAGGCGAGACTCTATTCCGTACTATCAAAAGTATTTGGATAAATATCCTGATGGAATACATGCTGAAGAAGCAAAAACAAGAATAAAAGAAGAACTGGCATGGGAAGAAGCCAAAAGGCAAGACAAAATTCCGAGCTATCGAGATTATTTGAAAAAATACCCTGAAGGAAAATATGTTAAAGCAGCGGAAACAAGAATAGTAGAAATAGAAGAAATAGAACAAGCGAAACGAGAAGAAAAACGATTAAGAGAAGAGCAAGAAAAACAACGATTAGAAAAGGAAAAAAAAGACTTGCTAATTCGTGCAAATCAACAATTTGAAGCAAAGAATTTTAGCGAAGCTTTTAGATTATACAAAGAGTTAAAAGACTTAGACCGTAATTATAAAAATGACGGATATAACAACTTTTTGAATTTAGCTCGAAAAAAAAATATCTGCGATGGTAGCCTCATAGAATGGTTAAATAATGCTAGATATCTCGCAGATGGTTGGTATGAAATAAATGAAGTAGATAAAGTAAAAAGATCAAAATGTCCATAGCATGAAACAAATAATACTCTCACTTATTATCCTTTTTATAGGAAATATGCTCTACTGTCAAGAACATAACCTATTCCAGACTGGCAAATCATACTTTGATAGTGGCAGATACGAAGATGCATTATTGTATTTTGATGATTATCTGCTTGAATCAAATACGAAACATGCAGAAGAATTTAAAGAAAAAGCCAAAAAATGCATCGAATTATTGAAAGCCGCCGATGATTTTTACGAAAAAGGGAACTACAAACGAGCCATAGAAGAATATCAAAGAGTTTTGCATACCAATCTTAATCCTAACGACCCTAAAGCTAAAGAACAGATTAAAAAATCGGAAGACTGTATGCAACTATTAAAAGATGCCGATGATTTCTTCAAAGTTGGATGGTACGAAGATGCCAAAAAAGAATATGAGAAGGTTTTAAAACTCAACAGCAATGACTCTAAGGCAAGAGAACAAATTCGAGAATCGGAAGATCGTATAAAACGATTGAATTACGCCGATAATTTCTACAAAAAAGGAGATTACGGAGAAGCAAAAAAAATATATCAAGTAGCTTTGAATCTTAATCTCGGAAACTCTTATGCAAAAGAACAGCTTAAAAAATCGGATAGTTGTATAGAATTATTGAAAACCGCCGATTATTTACGTCGTTTAAATAAGTGGAGAAAGACTATAGAAGCCAAAGAAAAATATCAAAAAATTTTGGCTCTTAATCCCGATGATCCAAATATTAAAGAGCATATCAAGCAATGCGAGGAAGAAGGAGAGAGATTAGCACCGAGCCTAACTGTTCAGCCTGACACATTGAGTTTCCCATGGAAACCCCAAAAAGGAGAAAGCGTAAAATTAGTAACTGTTACAATAGAAAACATGCGTGATTTTTCTCTTCCTACTAAACAGGAAGTAGAGAAAATAGACGGATTTAACGTAAAAAAGGGAAATGGTGGAAATTTTGTTACCGTTGAGTGTTTTAAGCGAAATCGGAGTACAACAACGCAAAAAAATTACAAGTTTAAGGTAGAAGGCTCTGAGCAAGACACCTCGATTACAAGATGGGTTCATATTATACAAGCAAAATCGTCGCTTAAAAGTGGTTGGAATACTTATTTCGGGCTTTCTGCCGGATATGCTAATAAAAAAATAGACCTGAATTTATCGTTTTGGGATAGTTCAAATGATATTCATGGAGTAAAATTTGGAGTTCGCTTTAATCCTGCGTTTTATGGATCTAATGGGTGGTATTGGTTTCCGGTTGGTATAAATTTTGGAGTTTTTGCAAATTACTTTTTTGCAAAACAGACCAATGCAGATATAGTAACAGATTTTAATGAATGGGCGTTGAGTATTCCGATTCATTTGGAGCCTAAAGTACGTTTAGGTCATGGTGGTTCTGATTTTTTCCTTTCAGTTGGCACATCCGTAAATATAGGATTGTTCTCAAAACTTTCCGTATCTAATATTAATACGAAAACTCCGTTTTATGTTAATAGCGATTTGTATGCTAACCCTGAATTTGGAAATCGGAAAAGAGTGGACTTTTATCCGCTTCCACTGGAATTTGGCGCGGGTTTCACAATTAAGGATGTTTTTCAAATAAGAGGGCATGTGGGTTTTCATAAAAATGAATCTGCAATAGGAAACAATATAGTTTCCTTTGAAGGAATGATGACCGTATTTTTAAATCATGATCGTTATAAATCGTGGTTAGATTACAAATTGAAAGACCATAAAAATGAGCATGGTCTATGGCAACTTACATTAGGATATGTAAACAAACAATGGGTTCTTAAAGATGGCGTATCAGAAGAGAAGTTTGCAATATGGAAAGACAAAAATATATTAAGCGGAGGTCAAGCCGGTATTCTTTTTAGTCCATATTTTGGATATGGTTTTGGGCTGAATACCGGTCTTTTAGGTGAGTTTTACAGGTCGAAAAATTTAATATCGGATACGGTCAGTTGTAAATCTCTGTTTAAGGAATGGGTAGTCAATATTCCGATTCATCTTCAATACCGTTTTATGTTTAACCCTGAAAAATTTAATATTTTTTTCTATGCAGGTCCAAGTTTCGATTGGTCGTTATGGAATAAAACGGAACTTTATGAAACAACGCAAGATATTTTGGTAGAAGAACTGAAAAATGCTTATGGCTTGCCAAATTTTGGACAATTCCCAACGTATTACGAATATTCACCAAATTTAATTTTTCACAGGTATAATGTGTTAATGGATATGGGCATAGGCATTAGATTTTGGGGATTAGAAATAATCGCAGGCAAGTCATTTGGGTTGAAAAACTTGCATAATCCGCTTTCTGCCGGTAAATTAAAACAAAATAAAAATATGGTATTTTCTTTGAGATTAAATATTTAGTAAGAATAAAAATTATAGTGAAATGAAAAAAAAATTATTGAAATTATTTTTGGGCTTGGTATTACTAACAGTTCCCATACATTCTTTTTCCCAAATAAATAGTTTTAAATTTGGACTTGCCGTTCCTCTTAATCAAAGAGTTGATATGTATGGCTTGGGTTTTAAAGCAAAAACATTTTTCTTCCCTCCTGATTTAGAGGTTGCTTACTCTTGTCATTGGCGTGTTAATAGAACAATGGCTTTAGGTTTTAATATTTCTGTTAATCCGTATTTTTTAGACCTTCGTAGTTTGCCCAATATGGAAGTTGATAAAAAGACTTTTTGTGTTTTTTATACGGGTCCAACATTGGTTTTTTATCCTAAAGGGATGCGTTTTATTTTTAACCCACAAATCGGATACGCCATAAAGACAGGCGTAAATGAAGCATACTGCGCAAGATTCAATTTTGATTTAAATATAACACGCAGGTTTTTTATAGGAATAGCATATCGTCCGATAGGGATATATTTTGAGAATAAGAATGCGCTGCCATACACCATGAAACCCGCTTTTGATTTCAAATTGGGATTATCATTTTGGTGGTGGTAGTACTAAATAAAAATAGTAAAAAGAAAATAACATCAATTTAAAATACTATGCAAAAACAGACACTTGTTATAGAAATAATACCATCTACTCATTTAGGGTATATCGCGACTGTTTATTTTATTAATTTTGCAGTGTAAAACTTAAAAAAATAAGACAATGGAAAAAAGAATAAATGTCGCAAAAGTAAATACCAACAGAGGTGAAATAAATGTTGATGGAAGTGGCGAGATAAATTTCAGAGATATGAAAGCAGGAATATCAGGCACAATATCAGCAAAGAATATTTCTATAAGTGTTGTTGATGATAAACTTAAATTTACGCAAAATCAAAATCACGTAAGTGTAGGTTCGAATATTCAAGCCAAAGATTATGTTGATTTTGCTGCTTCGCCAGACAAGCAAGCAATTATGATTGCGGGAAATGGGTTTAGGCATACGATAAACCCTAACAATAGTTCCGAACTTGAAGCTATGCTTGGACTAGGAGACGTAGGTGTAGGAGGCTCTGTTACTTTTGGAAATAATACATTACAAGGCAGTGTAACTGTTGGACCTGTAACTATCGGAGGAGGGCATACAAGTAAAGATATAACATACGATATAAGAACGCTCCCTTCAAGAGAAATAAAAGTAATCGTTTCTGAAAAAATTAATGATTTAGAAAATCAGAAAAATTTTATAGAATTATCTAAGAATGCTCAATCAAGCATTCATGGTATATCAGTATTAAGCGAAAAAGAAGCCAGTCGGATAATCGAACAAATTGACAAAGAAATAAGTCAATTGCAAAGATTTGAAGATATGGAGTTGAAAGATATTAAAGATAACTTATACATTCCAAATACAAGTGCTCGGTTGGAAACAGATGTTAATCGTCAAGCTTTGGGTGAAGGGTTAGATCGAACTGAATACTTGGAATTTGGTAAAGTTGTACAGAGTGTTGAAGAAAACACTACTCAATATGATGCTGGAAAAATAGCAGATGCAGCTGCCGTATATAAAAAATCCTACTATGGAGAACAATATGGGAAGATGAGGGAGCATGCAATTAATAGATACCAATCTGAAGAAGGGATAGATATAGATTCAGCAACAAAATATATTGATGAAAAAATTGAGGAGGCTACAAGTAAGTATAGAGAGCGGATAAAAGAGGATCGTTTTCACAACTATGCTTCTGAAGGAAACTATCAAGAAATTAGAGATGATTTAAAGAGCGATCGATATGAACAGTTTTTGATACAAAGAATAGAAAGCAACCCTTATGATGCAAATTCAATTAATGCCCTACATTCTCATTATGCAGATTATTTAAATGCGAGTCCTCAGGATATACAAAAAATGATTATTGAAGTAGCACCAAAAGCGGAAATCTATTACAATAGAGATGATCCATATTATAATCTTTCAACAGAAGAACTATTAGTTCAAGCAAAAATGCACAGCGGACATGAGCGAGAACTATTAGCGACAAGAGCTGTAAACAAAGTAGCCGAAGAACAAGGAATTAGTTTTGTCGAAGCATCAGGAATAGTGCATGAGGCATACAACCAAATTAATTTAGCAGATCCAAAATACAATTTTTCTCAGTTCCAGTTGCGGTTAGATCAACTTAATAAGCAGTTAACAACCGAAGAAAATTTACCATCTAACCAAACTAATCAGGACGAACAGCTTATCAACAGCAACCAAGTTTTGGGCGTTGTCACAGATGAAAATGGAAGTCCGATAATGGGAAACCAAGTTTTTGGAACTGTCACAAATGAGAATGGAGATCCGATAATGGGAAACCAAATCTTTGGTACTGTCACGGATGAAAATGGGAATCCAGTAATGGGAGACCAAGTCTTAGGTACTGTCACAAATGAAAATGGAAATCTGGTAATGGGTCATCAAGTTTTGGGTGCTGTCGCAGATGAAAGTGGAAATCCATTAATCGGTAATGATATTTTTGACAATCCAAAGGATGAAACCGGAGATCCAGTAACGGGAGATGATATTTTTGGCAATCCAAAAGATGAAGCCGGGAATCCATTAACGGGTAATGGTATTTTCAGCAATCCAAAAGATGAAGCCGGAGATCCGCTAACGGGTAATGATATTTTCGGCAGTCCAAAGGATGAAACCGGAGATCCACTAACGGGTAATGATATTTTTGTTAGTCCAAAGGAAGAAGCCGGAAATCCACTAACGGGAAATGATATTTTTGGCAATCCAAAAGATGAAGCCGGGAATCCATTAACGGGTAATAATATTTTCAGCAATCCAAAAGATGAAGCCGGAGATCCACTAACGGGTAATGATGTTTTTGGCAATCCAAAAGATGAAAATGACAATCTGGTAATGGAACACCAAGTTTTTGATAGTCCTATTAATGAAGGATATCCACCGTCATTTCATGCAGAACCATATACTCCCACAGAATTACAAAGCGAAGACTCCCCTGCGAGTTTTTCCACAGAGGAAGTAGAAACTGGCACAGCAACTAATAATGATCTTGCAGGATCAACCACTCCTAACGATGACTATCCTTCTAATAATGACTACGAACAAGAATCGGGCGGTAACTCTGAAACTGATATAGGTGGCGATAATTCTGTTGGCAACGATCATGGCGGTGGAGGTAGCGACTATGGTGGCGGTGGTAACGACTATGGCGGTGATAGTAGCGACTACGGCAGTGGCGGAAACGACTATGGTGATGGTGGTAGCGACTATAGCAGCGGTGGTAGCGACTATAGTAGTGGCGGAAACGACTATGGTAGTAGTGGAAACGACTATGGCGGTGATGGAAACGACTATGGCGATGGCGGTAGCGACTATAGTAGTGGCGGAAACGACTATAGCAGTGGCGGTAATGACTATAGTGGAGGCTCAGATAGTAGCGGTGATTCCGGCAGTGACAGTTCGGGCTCAGATTCCGGTTCAGATGCATTTTAATTCTATAAATTATTAACCAAAAAATATTACTGACATGAAAAAATTATCATTAATCTTATTAACAATCGGCTGCTCTTTTTGTGCAAAAGCCGAACTTTACGCTGTCTTCGTAGGTATTGCCAAATATAGCGACTCCTCCCAAGATGCGCCAAATTTGGACGAAGAAGCCAAACAAATGCGAGATGTGTTTTTTAACGCCGAAAATCGCGCCAACTCTTATCTAATCACGAATGAAAGAGCAACAAAGGAAAACATCCTCAATGCGCTAAAACAACAACTTGCGAAAGCTATGGAAAACGACCAGTTTTTATTTTACTATGCCGGAAGATCTAACAATGGAAACATATCGGCGTATGATGCAATCAATGGAGTATCTTACGATGAAGTAGAAAAACTAACAGCAAATTCAAAAGCCTCTGTAAAAATGCTCTTTATCAATAATTGCAATATTGATGCTAACAAACATCATTCCGATAATAAAGCTATCAATGCGTTTAGTAACGATAGCACGTTGTTTGTTTTGCTATCCGCTAGACCCGATGAAAGAGTCATAGCAAATAACGAATTAAAGAGTACCTATTTTACACATTTCTTAAGAGAGGGGATTAAAGGCATGGCAGATTTAGACGGAGACGGTAAAATAAGTGTTTATGAATTATATACTTATGTAAATATCAAAGTTGCCGAAAAAACCGAAAGGAAGCAAAATCCTGTTTTTATTGGCATTATTGACTTCATGAAAAATATTTTTAAACTATAAATTAATTATCAACTTTAAAAATTTATCAAACATGAAAAAATCAAAATTTATTTTCGGATTAGCAACAGTAGTGATGCTGTGTATCGCAAACTCTCTTTTTGCGCAAAACAATGCCCAACAATACGCCCAATTAGTGTATATGGGGAAGAAATGCAACAACTTAGACCAAAATTTCTTTATTGGTTATCAAGCTATTTATGATGCCAATATTGCAAACCTTTGTCCTCCTAAAAAAAAGAAGGAACGTAGCGAATGGGATAAAATCAATAGAAATATTGTGAACTACCTGAAAAATCCCAATGTTACCATTATTTACAAAGAAGATGGAACCTTTTCATTTGCTGGCATAGAACCGCCATATTCCGGCACCATTAACAAAACAATAAATAAACAAGAACGAAAAGATAACGAAAAAGCTGCAAGTCTATATGCCGTTGTTTTAAAAACAACAATCAATGAATGGTACAAAAAATATGGGTGTAAATAAAATAAATAGATATATCTATGGAAGAGAAAATTTATACAATCGGACGAGCTTCTGATAATAATACTCGAATTGACAAACCGGAAGTGGGGAGATACCATGCACGTATTACAGTGAATGATGACGGTGTTTTTTTGGAAGATTTAGACTCTGTAAATGGAACTTATATCAATGGTTTCAGAATAAAAGAAGCTATATTAAATTACAGAGACAAAGTGGTAGTTGCAAAAAAATATCCACTAAGCGAAATTTTTTTGATATCACTCTTTCGTCATAAAAATCCTGATGTAGATCCAAACGATTATTCTGAAGAATTTTTGAAATTGAAAGATGTATATGATGATTATCAAATTAACAAAAAGGTATCAATACAAAAATTTCAACAAAGAAATAATTGGATTCGTTTACTAGTAGTCACAGTACCAGCAATTGCATTGTTGGTGATCTTGAAAAAAACAAAAATATTAGGAGATGAGTATTTTACTGTTTATATAGCTGCAACTGCTATTTTAACCGCTCTTGCACCTCTTTTTCTCTTACAAGAAAACAAAAATTTCGGAGAAATAGAAAGGAAATTTAAGAAGAAATACAAATGTCCAAAATGCAAACTGATGCTTACGCAAGAATGGGAGATACATTTAGAAGATGAAAAATGTCCAAGATGTGGGGCTCTTTGGGCGAAGTAAAAAAATAAGCAAAAAAGGGTATTTAAACAGAAAACATAACAGAAACTCATTTATACATCAACAGACAGATAAAATATAGTAATTTTGCATCGTAATAAAAATCAAAATTAACATTAACTAAAACTCAAGACACATGGAAAATCCAACAAGAACATTTGATGAAAACGAAGCCCAAGCTTCTCCATCAGCAGAAACAAACAACACAAACAGTGTAAAAGAACAAACTCAAACTCCGAAAAAGGACAACAGCGCAGCAAAAAGCACGGCTGCAGGTGTTGGAGCAGGGATTGGATCAGGGATTGGCACAAACCTATTTGCCCAAGCTAGGCATTCCAAGGAAAGCCCTGAGGATGTACCAATAGATGTTGATCCTGGGGAGGATGAAACCTCGGAGGATGTAACACCCGCTAAGACTGTAATTATTAACAAAACCGTTTATGAAAATGCGCCTACTCCTGTGGATGACATTATTGATGACAATTTAGTAGCTGTTATAACCGATAATGAAACCGATAATGAAATTGTCGATGTCATCGCAGAGCAGCCAACTGATGGCATTATAGTTGATGATCCCATTTTTGTTCAAACCTATGATGTTACACTAAATACTGCTCATGACGTTATAATCCCACAGGGTAATTACTTTCCCGAAAATCCTATTGAAGCTTCTAGCGATGTGTATTATGCAGAAAATACAGATAATGTTTCTTCAGGAGATTTCCCTGTTTAGTAACTATTACATTTGCACATAAGTTATATGCTTTTAACAAGGTATTCTTATAGAATACCTTGTTTTTAAATATAAAACAACACTTAACTTTAATGGCTGAATAAATTATGAAAATAGAATGCATACACTGCAAAGGATTGGTAACAGTTCCGGAAGAAGTTATCCGCTCTTCAAAGAAATTATTTATATGTCATTTATGTCATACAAAACAACAAATTAAAACAGAACAAACAATGAAAAAAGCAGGGAAATTATGCGTTTACCGCGATAAAGATTTAAAAAATCCAATTGAGACTCACGAACTTTTTGTAAGAAGATATGTGGTTGGAAGAACCTCGCAGGAGAAAAAACAGGATATACCAATATTAGAAGGAGATGACCATTTGGGGCGGCAACATTTTATATTGGATATTTCACAAAATGTAAAAGGATTAATAGAGTGTACCATTCGCGATTATAATAGCAAAAATGGGACTAAAATTGTTAGAGGAAAACAGGAGCGAGAACTACGACCTACAGATAAGATAGTTTTAGAAAAGAATGATAAAATCATAGCAGGAGTGACCACATTTGAAGTTCAACTAATCGAATTAGAACAGAAAGATTGGCAAAAAGATAATAGAGGAGAGTGTACTGACAGGACAGTGATTACATAGTAAAACTGCGCCACAAATCACCTTAATCATATTTTTTTAGGTTCAAGATTAGAATACAATGCGTATCTTTGCATTATCTAATTGAGAATAAATGAAAAACAAGTACATAAAAAACGCGAAAATATCAGAGGCAAAATTTAGGGTCATTTTGAAGTTGTTTTGTCTGGGTTTGGAGGCTCAAAAAGTTGCAGAATTTGTAAATGTAAATCGAGTAACAGTGAATAGAATTTTTAACAAAATCAGAGAACGAATTGCAGAGATTTGCGAAACAGAAAGTCCTTTCGTTAACGGCGAAATTGAGCTTGATGAAAGTTACTTTGGCGCCAAACGTGTTCGAGGCAAAGGGGGTCGTGGAGCAAGCGGAAAAACACCGGTTTTCGGAATGCTTAAACGCGACGGAAGGGTCTATACCCAAATTGTCAAAAACTGCACTGTTGCAGAATTGATGCCGATTATAAGGGGTAAAGCCGATCCGTCCGCAACTGTTTATACAGACGGGTTTAAAACCTATGATGGCTTGGCAGATCTTGGGTATAAAAAGCATTATCGGGTTAATCATGGCGAGAATGAATTTGCAAAAGAACGAAATCATATCAACGGAATTGAAAACTTTTGGGGGTTATGTAAAGTGCGACTTTCCAAGTTCAGAGGCATTCATAAACACAAGCTTTATTTGCACATCAAAGAGTGTGAATTTAGATATAATTTGAGAAGTCAAAATTTATGCGTATATTTGCAAAATAATTTGAGAAAAAAGCCACTATTCTAATCTTGAACCTTCTTTTATGTTTACCAACCGAAATGCCCCACTCATTCGCTCCTGTTCTTCTTTAGAAATTTTGTGTTTTTTCGCTATTTTTCGCCATTTTGATACAACATCAATCGTGTTTTGAATGATCGCTTTGGCTTGAGTATCGGTTTGTCTAAAAAATTTGGCAACGTCATTTGCTAACTGTAAATCCAACGAATTATCATGTTCCGAAATGTTCAATTTTAATCCAACGCCTTTCGGATTCGGATTTATATCATACGCCGGAGATAATATCCAACCAGTTGGAGTTAGCAAAAAGCCGTGATTTCGCAAGTGGTCATCGGTATTGCTTACGCAAATGGAAAAGACAATCCGCCTGAACAATTCTTCCAAATCTTGATTCACATTTGCACCGTTTCGTGCGATAAATTCTGCTACCTCCAAATAACTGACGTTGTCTTGAAAATTCACGCCATCAGTATAACCCAATAAAGTCATCGCAGAGGCAAAGTGCATGCATTTTCCGGTTGCAGTTCTGTCGAATCGTTTCGTCAAAAACGTATGTTGTTTGCCGTAAAATGGTTTTGCCATAGCTTGAGCAACATTCACTCCTGCCATTTGTGCCAAATCATTAACGACCATTTCCCACGCACCTACATTGAACACATCGTCTTTACTTGGAAATTTAGCAATCCACAACGAACCGTCAGTATGTCGAACTCCTGCCTTTGGTCGCGCACCACCCAACGAAGAACCCGGAGCAAGCAACATATACAGCCATTTCAACTGTTCGGAATCATCTTTTATCAAATCGTTTTCCACCTGATAACAGGCTTGTTCCAATTCGCGAATAGAAGTCCATGGCGGAGTTGCAAAGTCGCGATTGTCATTCATAAAAACTCCGGTTGAAATTTCTTTGAAACGCAATGCTCCCATACGCTGTTCATCGAAAACACCCATCAAATAGTCGGATTCGTTTAGATTTCGGCGTGTGCGGTTCTCCATTCTTGCCAAAATAGATTCGCGACGATCCATCAAAACTCGTCCCCAACGGTCGGGCGAAGAATCCAAAAATACGCCAAAGCCGCTCTTCTCTTCACGTAAATATTGCACGCCGGAATACAACCCCAAATCAGGATCAATCTCCTGTGCAAATGGCGATTTTAACCAATTTTCATCATATTCAAAAGAAAAATTTTCCTTTCCTCGCGAATAAGAAGAATGTAAAACGCCTATCAATTGAGGTGTTTCCAATTCTTGCCAATCGGCATAAACTAATATATCTTTGTTATTATTCATGTTTCGCTGTTTTTCGTTTTGGAGCACGTCTTTTCGTTAGTATTTCAGCATCTTGAAGTTTTCGACCAAGCACATCGTCGGCAACCATTGTTGAGAGATTTTTTTCCAATCCCAACACAAAAAGCACTTGAGCATAATAACCCATTGACACATTAGGCATGCCTTTTTCTATTTGCCAAAGTGTAGAACGTGAAATACCGGCTCGTTCGGAAACCTGCTCCACACTCAGTTTTCGACGTAGTCGTGCCAATTTAATATCCTCGCCTAATCGTTCTAAAATTTCAACTAAACGAGGTTGTAAAGGATACTTTGTTCGTTTCATAATGTTTGATATTTTGTGCAAAGATACGAATAATATTTGAAATATCAAACATTATATGAAATTTTCGTGATACTTTTCATTAAACCAAACACAAAAAAACTACTGATATTGCAGGCGTGATGATAGAAACGTATGGAGGGAAAAGTATTGTGGAGACAGAGTTTAGAAAAGCAGATGCACGTTTTTTTTTGATTTTTAGTCAAATTTGCATGTGTTTTGTGATTTGCTTGGTATATTGATGAAAAAATTGTACTTTTGCAAAAAAATCGTAACTTTATATGGAAACTGTATCATTAATCATTGCAATAATAGGATTAGGAATTGGATTACCCAGCGTCATAATATTCTTTAGACAGAAAAATACTAAACTAATTTATGTGGAAAGAAGTCAGATAAGTATTCAAGAAGATTTTCTTAAAAATTTTAATGACTTGTCAATAAAATATAAAGATACGAAAATTAGCTCTAATTTGATTTTTGTGCGTGGGTATATTATTTGTGATGGCAGTAAAGATATATGCACGGAGTCTAATCAAATACAAATAAAATCTCAAGAAAAAACAAAGTGGATAGATTTTAAAATTATTTCAAAAAGCGAAGGATTAGAAGTATCATACGATTCAAATAATAATATTGCGAATATCAATTTTGACTTGCTTAAATCGGGAGAATACTTAGAGTTTGAAGGATTTGTAGAGTTAATAGAACCAATAGAAGACTATAAAGTTAATCTAACATTTTTTCATAGAATAGCCAACATTAAGGCTATTGAAAAATTAAATACCGTTCGTTTAAAAGATAAATTATCAACACCAATATTCACAATGATGCTGTCATTGTTTTTTTTAGTAATAATATTAGTTGAATTCGACCTCCACAATATAAACATCTATGATTCTGAAACTAACGAATTAATTAGTTGTTCGCATCTTGAAAATTCTGACGATTTTGAAACCTTGCTTTCTCAACTGAAAGATGAAAAAATAAATTTTTATTCATTAATGACCAAAAAGCCGGAAATTTATACTGTAAAATACGATCGCTATGACGAGCGTGATGATCACATGCAAAAATTGGAAGTAGAAAAGAATGTATATTTAAAGGTAAATATCGGTTTTTCTGAAATACTGATAATCATTTTTGCATTAATAACGATTGTTATTTTCATTAGGGGAGCATATTCAGCAATATATTATTTTACTAGAAAGAAGTATTTATTACAACCTACAAGAAATTAACTTTCTCAATATTTCCGATTGCATACAACGGGTAAACCTTGATTTTATCATATTGTGAAAAATTTTCAAGCGATGTACGAATGCCTTCTTTCAGTTTTTTTTCTTCCAAAAATATCCACATACTTTGCATTTTTCCGCTTTTTCCAGATTTTACTTCGATAGGAAGAATTGTGTTCCCACGCTGAACAACAAAATCTATTTGCGCTCCTGCATTTTTTTTCTCTCGAACCCAACAATAAAGTTCATTGTCGGCATAACATGAGGCATTTTTTTTCAGTTCATTGCCTACAAACATCTCCGCTACCGCCCCTTTGTTGATGGTGTCGAAATCGTTTGAAAGCAAAATATCTGAAATATCAAGGTTCAAAATGCGTTGATAAATTCCGGTGTCAAATGGAATTATACGGCGATATTTTGGATTTATTTTTGCACCGAGTGGCACACCATCAGCAGAAGTGTGCGTAACTTGATAACACAATCCTGCCATGAGTAATAATTCCAACGATTTTTTGACCTGTTCTCCACTAAGATTTCGCGAAACCTGTTCGTAAACAAATTTTCCTTCTGCCTGTTGAGCAACAGAGCTAAACACTTCGTTTATTCTTGCAGCCGGAATACGTTTTTTGTATTTTGCAAAATCGTTGCGAAACGATACGAGCAAACTATTCAAAATTTTCTGACAACGCAAAAAATCGCGTGTTCTGACAAACTCGGCAACAACTTCCGGCATTCCGCCGATGATCAAAAAATTTTTAAGTTGTTCGATAATTTTTCCGTGAATGGCATCGGAAATGGGCTTTTCGGGCGTTGCTTTCTCAATCAATTTTACCCAAGTTTCGTGTCCTGTTGCACCCAAAAATTCGCAAAACGAAAAAGGATACATAAACATCGAATCAATCCTGCCAACCCCAAACGAAGGAAGTTCTTCGAGTGCAAATTCGAGTAGCGAACCAGCTGCGATAACGTGAAGTTCAGGCATTTGTTCGTAAAAATAACGCAACGCAGCAATGGCTTCCGTGCAACTTTGTACTTCATCAAGAAACAAAAGCGTTTTACCGGCAACGATTGGTTTACCAAATAATGCAGATAACTCACTACAAATAATTTTCGGGTCAGAATGCTGTTCAAAAACGATTTTCGCACCTGCGTGATCTTTATTTTCAAAGTTTATTTCTACAAAATGCGTAAAGCGTTTGCTTAAATTGCGAACGGCAGTTGTTTTTCCAACTTGCCGTGCACCGCGAAGCATCAATGGTTTTCGGTGTTTTTCGCTATACCATTGCTGCAAAGCCTTGTCGATTTTTCGGTTAAAATAGTTCATATTATTTTGTTATATCAGGAAAATACAGGGCAAAGATACGACTTTTTTCGGAAAAATCCAAACCGAAAAATAACTTTTTTTCGGATTTATCTTAGGCAAAGCATTTTTTAAAAGTTATCAACAAATCCACCAACCCAAATTTTGGAACACACTTTTTTCAAAAAAATCTAATGTCCTTTTTAATGTCCCTTATTTTTTCAAGTGTGTAATTTTGTGAAAATCAAAGTGTTTAAAAGGTGGATTTATTCCCGTTAGGAAGCATGGCGGCTCAGTGTTGCCCGGACTTTCCTCTGCAAAAATTTACAGCGACAGAATGGAGCGTTTTTCTGATGCAAAGATACGAAAAAAAAACGAAACAACGATTTTTTCTCAATTGACAAAAGTTAATTTCCAGTAGGTTGTATAGCCCATACTTTGATTTTTTTTGCAAAGAAAGCATTTGTTTTCGACCTAAAACACATTTTGGGCGAAAAGTCCAAACTAAAAACACCATTTATTGACCTTTAAATGCGTTTTTTTTCAAAAAAACATTCAATTTGGGCTTTTCGCCCAAAATAGTGATTTGTAGCACTTTTTGCTTGTTTTATTCAAAATTTAGTTGTAATTTTGTAGTCGAATTTTGAAACTTCGTCAAAATTCAAAAACTTTTTTCCTGTCTAAAAAAAGAATCTATTAAATCTAAAAAAAATATCAAAAAAAACTTGATTATTTCAAAAAAAAGTCGTACCTTTGTATTAGCGGTTTCATAAAAAATGGCGGAAAACCGCAATATTTTGAGAGATAAAATAATGAAAGAAAATGAAATCGGCTGCGTTCAAATAATTGATAGTCTATATTATAAGTATAAATAACACGTAAAAATAAAATATTTGTGCAACTAAAAAATGAAAGCGTATGGTAATTACTACAAGTTTTCTTAAAGAGGATTTGCCTCTTTTTTCCTGTGTTATTTTCCCCCATGTACAAGTTAGGGGGTGTGGAAAGCAAGTTTCTTTTGACAATAAGCCTTAATTAAGGCAGTTATGGCTTCTTTTGGCGTTTGTATATACTACGCCAAAAGGAGTATATATATAATTCAATGTATAAGAAAAATCAAAAACCTAAAACTAATATGAAAAAACAATTTCTTGGAATGCTAATTCTGCTCTGTTGTGTTCAGCTCACATTCGCCCAAAGTGGTAGTTCGAATGCTGTCCGTTTAAATTCGGGCGTTGAGGTCTTGAATACGATTTTTTGGAACAATCCCAATTTTGCTCCAACATCTCCGGGTGTTTTGCTGAAACATTCGGCTTCGGATTCGCTGACGGTTGTGACAAACAACAACGTTCATCTTTTGATTTCGCCTTTTGCCGACACCGGTAGGTATCAGATCAATACATCAAGCCCTGCTCATGATGCCGGAAACGATGCCCATCTGACGGGTGTTGACACTTTGGATTTGGATTACAACTCTCGTATAAGTTGTACTCAGGTTGACATTGGTGCTTATGAGTTTCAACTTACTCAAACAAGAATCATAAACCAACCTCAAAATCTTCGTCTTTGTGAAGGAACCCCCGGGCAATTGACAGTAACCGCTGTAGGAGATGTGCTCACCTATCAGTGGCAACGCTTGGGGTTGACGGACTGGGAAAATCTTCCTGGAAATCCTCTGCATAATTTTTTAATCTTTTCAGGAAGTAGCTCTGAAAATGGCATCTATCGCGTAATTGTTGAAGGAGTTTGTTGCAACGATACGTCGACGGTAGCGGAAGTGATATTTGATATCCATCCTGCATCAGCACTTGTTGTGATGAACGATACTACAATTGTATCCGGTGAAAGCGTTGAGTTGGTGGTCATTTCATCGGTTGGAACCGTAACTTGGTATGAAGACGATCTTCAAATTGTGGTGCTTGATCCGTTTATTCAAAATATCACGGAAACAAGACAATATATAGCAGTTTCTCGAAACGGCGTGTGTCCCGATAGTGCAACGGCTGAGGTTTGGATTTTTGTTAATGGTACGCGGTGTCTCATTAAGACTGGTCCGGACACAACTATTTGTCATGGCGATTCGTATCGCTTAATATTGGATAGTGCGCTTGTTGACTATACATGGATTAACTTAAATACCGGCGCTACGATTCCTCACTTTGCAGTTGTTCGTCCGGATACCACTACACGCTTTGTGGCTTTTGGACAAAACTTGATGGGAGACCAATGTAGCGATACACTCACGATTTTTGTGCATAAAGTAGCTCTTGAAGTGATGGATGATGTAGCAGTTTGTTATTGGAATAATAATGTGTTACTTTGGTCGATTCCTCCTGTTGCAGAATGGTGGGGCGATCATGGCGGGCTTCTTGGTGTGGGAGATATTAACATAACTGTGCCAAGTAATCAAACCACAACGGTTACGGCTAAATATAACGATGGCACGTGTTCGGTTGAACGTGTGGTATCTATATTCAGCAATCCGCCGACAATTAACATTTTAGTGCCGGACACCACTGTTTGTATAGGCTCTTCGATTCAGCTAAGTACCAATGTTGACCCGCATGTTGTTGTGTGGAGAGAAAGATTATTTCCGGATGATCCCCCGGGAAGTGGTCCGATAATTCCACATAATCCTTCAACGCCGGGTCCTATTGTTACGCCGCCTGCGCCGGGAATTTATGTCTATGAAGCTTGGGACTATGATGTACTTTGCGGTGATGTTCATGCAGAAGTTACGATAACTGTTCAAGCTAACCCTGAATTCACCATTCTTTCTCCCTCTGATGTGTGTTTAGGCATGAGCACAGTTTTACAGTCTTCTCCGAGTGCAACGTTTTGGACACTTTCGGATTCAACAACACGTGTGTTTAATCCTGTTACGATTCTAATGGACAATACATATATAGGGTGGTACGATGATGGTGTTTGTGTGGTAACAGCTTCAATAGATATCACGGCTGTGCCGGCTCCAACGTTGACGGTTCGTCCGGATACCACAATTATTTTAGGCAGCATTGTTCAACTTTGGTCTGTTCCTGATACTGTACATTGGACGATGTTGCCAAATACGTATCTTGGACAAGGCACTCAATTTGTAAATCCTTCGGATACGGCAGTTTATGTTGCCGAATTGTATCATGTGTGCGGAATATTCACCGATACGGTGCGTATCAACGTTATTACAGAAACTATTCCTATTGATGACTTCAATGTTATAGTTGAATATGGTATAGGTTGTTTTGACGGTACAGGTTGGGCTATAGTTGTTATTGACGGAGCCACAACATATCCATTCACTTTCCTTTGGTTCGACGACGGCTCGACAGACAGCGTTCGAACAAGCCTGCCGGTGGGAGATTATGCAGTTCTTGTTAAAGATAATATTGGTACGGAGGTTTTCAAAAACTTTACTTTGGCCTTATCACCTATAGAAATAGAGCGTAGAGTTGTACAGTCGAGCAATGCGACTTGTAATGATGGAGTGATCTCGACTACGGTTACCGGTGGAGTTCCACCTTACAGCTACCTGTGGAGCGATGATCTTTACGGTATGTATAATCAGCCTTCTCGCCACGACTTGGCGCCCGGAGACTACACACTCACCGTAGTTGATGCAAAGGGGTGCCAGCAGACGTTTGATACTACTTTAATTTGTACGTACAGGTACGTGTTGCCAACCATGTATATTTCGCCAAATGATGACGGATACAACGATTATTTGATAATTCAGTACATCGAACGTTTCCCGATCAATCGTGTAGTTATTTTGAACTCCTTCGGCGAACAAATCAGAGCATTCAAAAACTATGATAATGTGAACGTAGTTTGGGATGGAAAAAATTCAAGAGGTCAAAGTCTGCCGGATGGTGTGTATTACTATATTATCGAAGCCGAAGGTCTGGATCCGATGGCAGGATGGGTATTAATGGGAGCATCGAAAAGGTAAATACCGATAAACGAATGGTGCCGGCTACAAAGTCCACTGCGT
>JAIRRI010000145.1 GCA_031256055.1 Bacteroidales bacterium | reverse complement strand
CAATAAACGTTTGGTTGTTCACCAAATTCGTAATCAGTTCTTCAATGAAGTAGTTGTTGTTAATCAACTCATCAATAAATGTTTGGTTGTTTACCAAGTTTGTGATCAGCTCTTCAATGAAATAGTTGTTATTGATCAACTCATCAATAAACGTTTGGTTGTTCACTAAGTTTGTTATCAGTTGTTCAATAAAATAGTTGTTATTAATCAACCCATCAATAAATGTTTGGTTGTTCACTAGGTTCGAGACCAAGTTATTAATAAAAGTTTCATTACTTATCAAACTGTCGATAATCGTGGCCATGTTCACAGCCAAATCAATGCTGCTTGTTCCGCTACCAACAACATTCACGGTATTGTCGGCACTTGCAATATTTACATTGGCCATAATGCTGTCAACAAACTCCTGTGTCAAATTATTGATAAGGTAATTCAAGATCGTCTCACCGACATCCGAATCGCCCATAGCCCGAATCCACTTCGTTCCATCGTTGTAGTACACACCTGGTGTCATGCCTTTCGCTGTGCCCGTATTGTACACATACATTCCTCTCACGTGCGCTGTGAGGGGAGAAAAACTTGTGGTAGATTCCAATGCCACTCGAGGTAGTAACAGTCCCTTCGAACCGATGGAAGTCTCGCTTTCATTCAAATCTAAAATAGCATTTGGATTAGGAGCAGTACTTCCTCCAATGCGCATTTGGGCTTTCAAACTTACTGAACCCTGTGCCATTAACAGGAGCAAGATTAATTGTAGTAATTTTTTCATGTTTTTACTTTTTTTAGTATTTGTTTATTTCGTTTATTTTGCTTATCTTTGTATTGCAATTTTAACTTTGGTTTTTCAAAAAAAACAGGGTTTCAAAATCATTATACAAAGATACAAAAAATATATCATTTTTGTATTGCGGATTTACGCATTGAATTTTCTCAACAAATATTTAACTAAATGAATTGCAATTATTTTCATTTTATTATATTTTTTGAAATGGCACTTTTTAGCATTTTTGTGATTTTACTGTTAAAGAAGTAGAAAAAATAGGCGGCTTTTAGCAAATATTTGTTCATGAAAATAGCCACTAAAAATGCAGACTAAAATTTAGGTACGTTAGGTAAAAATTAATCCGTATTGATAAAAAAACGGAACGTCTATATTCCTTTTTTACTAAACAACTATATTCACAATTTTCTTTGGAACCACAATCACCTTTTTCGGAGCATTACCGGCTAACCATTTTTGAGTGTCAACGTGTGACAATACGGATTTTTCAACTTCCGCGTTCGGCATATCAATTGGCAGTTCGAGCATAAAACGTGTTTTACCGTTGAACGAAACAGGATAGGTAAACGTGTTTTCGATTACATATTTTTCCTCGAATTTTGGGAATGATTCAACGGAAATGGAATGTAGAGGCGCACGGTCGTGCGTCTCTACCAATTTCGACCACAATTCTTCCGCAATATGCGGTGTATAAGGCGCCAACAAAATAGCCAAAGGTTCTAAAATTCCACGTTTGTTGCATTTCAAATCCGACAATTCGTTTGCTGCAATCATAAATGCAGAAACCGCAGTGTTAAAGGAAAAACGCTCAGTGTCGTCTTCAATTTTACGAATGAGTTTGTGTAAAACCTTCAACTCTTCCGCTGTCGGATTTTCGTCTGAAACGTTGAAATCGCCGTCGTTCGGATGATACAATCGCCATGCTTTTCTCAAAAAACGAAAAACACCTTCAATGCCTTGTGTGTCCCAAGGCTTGGATTGCTCCAACGGGCCTAAAAACATTTCATACATTCGCAACGTATCTGCACCGTATTTTTCTACCAAATCATCAGGATTTTGTACATTGTGAAATGATTTTGACATTTTCTCAATCTCGTATCCACACACATATTTGCCATCTTCCAAAATAAATTCGGCATTAGTATAATCGGGCAGCCATTGTTTAAATTTTTCGATGTTCAAAACATCGTTTTCAACAATACTAATATCCACATGAAGCGGCTGAGTTTCGTAATTGGTGCGGAGATTGTAAGATACAAATTTATTTGTGCCAACAATGCGATACACAAAATTCGAGCGCCCTTGTATCATACCTTGATTGATGAGTTTTTGGAAAGGCTCGTCAGTCTTGGCAATGCCGATGTCGAACAAAAATTTATTCCAAAAACGGGCATAAATTAAGTGTCCTGTGGCGTGCTCGGTTCCGCCGATGTACAAATCCACGTTTTGCCAGTAATCAACGGCTTCTTGGCTCACCAATTCATTCGGGTTTTTTGCGTCCATATAACGCAAATAATACGCCGATGAGCCTGCAAAGCCCGGCATGGTTGAGGTTTCGAGCGGATAACCGTCTTTGTTTACCCAGTTTTTGGCACGTGCCAATGGTGGTTCGCCGGTTTCGGTGGGTAAATATTTATCGACTTCGGGAAGTAATAACGGCAATTCTTTTTTATCAAGAGGGTAGGGCATTCCGTCCTTGTAATAAATCGGGAAAGGTTCGCCCCAGTAGCGTTGGCGACTAAAAATCGCATCACGCAAACGGTAATTTATTTTACCTTTTCCAATCTTTTTTTCTTCCACTTTTTTCACAACGGCATCAATCGCATCTTTCACATTCGTCCCGTTGATGAAATCAGAATTTATCATGGTGCCGTCTTTGGCTTCAAACGCCTCGTTTGAAATGTCGCCACCGTCAACTACTTGAATTATTGGTAAGTTGAAGTGCTTAGCAAATTTGTAATCTCGACTGTCGTGCGCCGGAACAGCCATAATAGCGCCCGTTCCGTAGCCCGCCAACACATAATCTGAAATCCAAATCGGAATTTTTTGTTCGTTCAACGGATTGATTGCATAGTGACCTGTGAACACGCCCGTAACTTTGTTCACTTCCGTCTGACGTTCGCGCTCCGAGCGGTTTTTCGCCTGGGTTACGTAGTCGTCAACGGCTTGTTTTTGTTCGGGTGTTGTAATCGTTTCTATCAACTCGTGTTCGGGACAAAGCACCATGAATGTCGAACCGAAAATTGTGTCTGGGCGGGTTGTGAATATCTGTAGAGACGCACGGCCGTGCGTCTCTACGGGAAACGTAATTTCACACCCCATCGATTTTCCAATCCAATTCCGTTGAATATCTTTCAACGATTCGCTCCAATCAATGATCTCTAACCCTTGCAAAAGTCGTTCCGCGTAGGCCGAAACGCGAAGTGCCCATTGCAACATAGGTTTGCGCTCAACAGGATGCCCGCCGCGTTCCGACAAGCCGTTGCTCACTTCATCATTCGCCAAAACTGTGCCGAGAGCCGAACACCAATTCACAGTAGTAATTGATAAATAAGCCAATCGGTAGTTCATTAAAATTTCTTGTTGTTCTTTTTCGGATTTGGATTTCCACTCTTCGGCAGTAAATACAGGTGTTTCGGAACATGCTGCGCGCACTTTGCGATTGCCTTGTTCGTTGAAAATCTCTACCAATAGCGAGATTGGGCGTGCTGCATTTGCACGAATGCAGTACCAATGTTCGAAAAGTTGAATAAATGTCCACTGCGTCCAATGATAATAATCCGGATCGCAAGTTCTCACTTCGCGACCCCAATCAAATGAAAAGCCTAATTTATCTAATTGTTCACGATAGCGTGCAATGTTTTTTTCGGTCGTAATTGCAGGATGTTGTCCGGTTTGAATGGCGTATTGTTCAGCCGGCAAGCCGTAAGCATCGTAGCCCATGGGATGCAACACGTTGAACCCTTTCAAACGTTTGTAGCGTGCATAAATATCGCTCGCGATATATCCGAGCGGATGCCCTACGTGCAAGCCTGCTCCCGATGGGTAAGGAAACATATCCAGCACATAATATTTCGGTTTTTTTTCGTCGATCTCAACTTTGAAAATTTTATGGTCAGCCCAGTATTTCTGCCATTTGGCTTCGATTTCTTTGAAATTGTAGTCCATCGTTCAATTTTTTTTTGCAAAGATACGATTTTTTTTTTTCATAGATGGTTTTTTTGTTATAATTGAAAATATTTTGTATTTTTGCAAAAAATATCAGAAACCGCCACAATTCTAATTCTTGAACAAAAAATAAACAATCATGAAAAAAATCACTCTCTTAATCGCATTTGCTTGTTTAACAACAGCCATGCAAGCCAAAATTTATGTTCCCGGTGATCGGACATTTTATCCTGCAAGAATCATATTACAAGACGGAGAGTCATTCGAGTGTTTGGTGCGTATTCCAACATTTCCCGACAATGCTGTCTTCTACAAAATGGATGCAAGCAGCAAAGTCATAAAACAGACTTTAAAACAAAGAGATGAACCTTCTCCGATACGATACATTCTTTTTATGCCTGTAGACGACGAACCTTTTTTGATAGAGTACATTCGCCGTATAGACGATATAGATAATGTAATGAAGAAAAAGCCGAAAATGTATAATACCTGGAACCAAGTTTTGATAGCCGGTCCGGTGAGTTTATATACCAATTACTTTGGAACAAGCGGCACAATTAAACACCTCGGGGCAGTGCACTACGTGGCTAAACGTGAAGGTGAGCACGGGGTTCCGATGTATTACAAAAACTTAACGGTTGAGAATTTCCGAAGGAAACCGAAAGAGCGCAAAAACAAGAATTTTCACAAATATGCCGCAGCCTATTTTGCCGATTATCCCGAACTTGCAGAAAAAATTGTTCTCAAGCTTCCCGGTTATGAAACCCAGGATATTGTCGAAATTGTGCGAGAATACAATGCAAAAATGTCGACGAACTAATTTAAATCTTCAAAAAACATATAACCATGCAAAAAAAAGCACTCATCATTTCAATTTGCTTAACTCTGTTTTCAAGCAATATTTTTTCACAAACTGATCTGAAAGATTTGGTATGTGTAGTTAAACCTACATTTTCGGAAGAAGCCAAAACTGTTTTTTCCGACTATGCTGCGCAATTGTTCAGAGAAGGCTATATGAATTCGGGACGATATATGAGAGCTTTAACAGGCACAACATTCGGTTCCGGTTTTATTGTTAAACATGGCGACAAATTTTATGTTCTTACCAACAATCATGTGGTTGGACACGCCGATAGCGTTATACTCGAATTTCAAACCGATACGGAAACGAAAACATACAGACATTGCAGAGTGCTTGTTCGCAATTCGGATTTGGATTTAGCCCTTATCGAACTTCCTGTCGAAAAAAAGGTTACATTCACATTTACACTTTTGAATCCCACGCCGAGAGATGGCACAGAAGTTTGGTCGGCCGGATTTCCCGGAATTGGAAATTTGCCGTTGTGGCAGTTAGGCAAAGGTGTTATTTCCAATCGAAATATCACAAACAACGACCTTTTCAATCCCAAAATTTCGCATATTATTCAACATACGGCTCAAATTGACGGAGGAAATTCGGGCGGCCCGTTGTTAGTGCAAAATCCCGGCAGTAGAGTCGATTACGATGCTATCGGTATCAATACATGGAAAGCAAATCGCCGAGAAGGTACAAATTTTGCAGTTCCGGCTATCGATATCATTCGATTTTTGGATTCACTCAATCTCTCTAAAGTCGCGACTTTGGACGAAGCCGAAACCGCCGAGCGCATGAATGCATTTGCCTCAATTGTCAAATCCAAAACAACATCGTATAAGGATATTTTGCCTTTTGTGAGTGTGAATTATATGCTTTCCGTTCCGGCTGAAAATTTCACTGCTATGCTGAAGTCGGCTTCCGACAATGCACGTATTGCAGCAGTTGAACATCTGCGAAATGTTGAGCCATTTGAAGCCTTCCGCATCGTTATTGCCGATGCAATATGGCAAAAACGCACCGGACCTCTGAACTTTGAAAACATTGTTGCAACGGATTTAACTGCTCCAATTAAAGTTAATTTTTCGGAAAACGGAAAGCCTGTTCAGTCAGAATGGAAGTTTAAAAATGGCGAACTTTTCATGGTAAATTTCGGAGGATTGCCAATTAAGCAACGAAAATCCGGTAGAACTATCGACTATGACCCCGATATGGGAATTTACGTTGCGATGACACCTCCGGCACACAAATTGGAATCCAGTGTTTTTGAATTGGGTTTTATGAGCTTTTGGTCTAAGTATTTTGGGAGGGGATTTGCACTTAGTTTTAACAACGTAACCATTCCTCCAAAGCCCTGCGATTTACCTGATAAAGAAGATGAAAAAGGGTTTAATCTTGGAATGAGTTTTCTTACTTTTGCACAATTTCCGATTCAAATCAACACTTATTATTTGATACCCTATGCAGTTGTTCCGGTTGGTATAGGTATAGGTAGCGGATTTGTACCTTTTATCGGCGTAAATGCGGGAGCAAGATTCGCTTTACCATTGAGAAATAGTAGAAATCTGTATCTTGGTGTTGAATACAGAATGCGATTTCAAAAGGAACTGCTTGAAGATTATCCTAAATTTCCCGAAAGGACTAATACAATCGGATTTACGTTTGGGTTTGAATTTTAATAAAACTTAAACAGTGTCAAAATTCTGCGGACAATATCTGAAACATCTTCCGCAGTCTACACAATTTGCATCGTCAATATCGTAAAATTTTCGAGTGCGTTTTGTGGAAAGGCTGATTAAAGTGAGCCCGACGACTAATCCAAAAAATGCGCCGATGATTCTTGAATAGGTGCGGAAATCTTTTTTGATCAGGGCTACTTGTGTTGCAAGTTGTTCAACGGTTTGGTCTTCTTGTCCGTAGAAAGCCTGTAATTCCAAGGTTTGTACAGCTTGCGGATTGGTTTCGTTTTCCACTACCATATCATAAAGTCGGACTTCTTTGTTCATTTTGCTGAATTTGTCGCTCAACATCGACATCGTCATTGCTCCTGCAACAACCATGAGTGGTAAGAAAACCAAATATCGCAAAATTCGCTTCACACCTTCGGAACGGCTCTCTTTAACCTTGTTTTCATAAGGCGAACGTATTGCATCAACCGGACAAGCATTATGACATAAATCGCAATTGATACACTCTTTTTTCATGATTTTCACTTGCCAAAACGAAATTCTTGAAAACAGACTGAGAATGGGTGCATACGGACAAATAAAACGACAAAACGGACGTCCGGTAAAAATTGAAAAAATCAACAAAACTACACCAAAAAGTATCAAGGGAAGTTCGCCACCCAAGCGGAAAATTCCGACAAACGGATCATAAGCACAAATAATAAACCGACTATTGGTTACTGCAAACAACACTGCAAAACCCAAAAAGAACCAAGGAAATAGACTCAAAACGCTCGTTACCGCTTTCGACAATTTGTAATTTTTGATATTCACAACTTCCTGCAATGCGCCTAATGGACACACGCCTGCGCAAAACACTCTTCCAAAAAGCAAAGCAAACACAATCGGCAAAAGAAACAGCAACAACACAAATAACGGAATTGTGAACGCAGCATTTCCCAACGCCAGCGCCACATTCTGCACAGCACCGATACTGCAAACACAACCGGTTCTAAAAAATCCGAAATACATAATCGAAATTATGGATGTCAAAATAACAGGCCAACGCACTTGTTTTCGAATCACCGCCCACGCCACAAAACTCATCAAAAGCACAAGCATCGCGATGTCTACGTATGACCATAACGGCTCGTTAGGCTTGGAAAAATGTTGCTGAGGATAAACATATCCCGATTCGAAATCGGGTTTAGGGAACCGATTTTGCGCCACTTCCGCTCTCAAATAATAAGCCTCAGACGCCGGAACACGCCGAATAGCACCGGCAGGACAAACCCTCGCCAACTCACATTCGTTACAATTTTTGCATAATTCCTGTTTGATTTGCAAGTACATCGCGCCATTACCAAATGCATTGCAACCTTTCACACATTTTCCGCAACCGATACAAAGGTCTTCAATGATGTTATATTCAAAATACGGCTCTTCCACAAAACTGCGCTGAATGGCGCCTGTCGGACACATCAAATTTTCCGCAGCGGTATTCAGTTCTCTCACATTCGCTCGATAATAGCCTCCGCACAAATCGCAAAAACCACAAACCTCTTTGGCATGAACAACTTTCACAGCCGAAGGGGTCAGTACACAATCGGTTTCGCAAAGCCCGCAAGCAATGCACAAATCAGGGTCAATCTGCCAAAAATATTCGGCATCTTTTACCGCAGTTCTTTGAAAAGAAAATCCGATAAGAGCCAATATTGCACCTATTGCGAGCACTCTTGCAAATATTAGTAAAAATTTTCGACGTTGTTCGGGATTGGCCATGTGTTTTTTTTCCGACAAAGATACAAAATAATTCTCAATTTACCACTCTCAATTTTCAATTTTTTTGTATTTTTTTCCATAATACAAAGGTAAGGTTTTTTTTACACTCTGTTCTGGGTGTTGCGAAATGGTTAGGAAGTCCAAATTTTTTTTTACAATTACTTTGTTTTTTCAAAAATATTTTGTATATTTGCGCACCGATATTAATAAAATTTAATCATCATCCGACTAACACTATTTAGTGCTGAAAATAAAAACCAAAATGTTGATAATATACAATTAGTAATATGAAATACATTAAAATGAGGTCGATATTTAATACTGTTTTCCGCTATTGCGTTAACGGAATAAAAATCCACGCAATAGGACTGTCAGCGGTGATCTTCGCTATCACCACATTCCTCATTTTGTTTTTATTTCTTAAACCTTACTTTTTCCCGAATTTTTTAGAGACCAAATTTGAAACAGATGAGGAGAGAAGCAGCTATGTTATTGACCAACTGACGCGATAGTGGAAAATTTCAAAAACCTCATTAATAATAATTCACAATTTTTTTTACACTACTTATATTTCGAAATAACAAAATTAATAACTAACTTTAAAAATGTATGGAACACTTTGACTTTTCATTAGTTGACTGGTCGCGTTTGCAGTTTGCAATGACGGCTATGTATCACTGGGTTTTTGTATCGCTCACGTTGGGATTGGCGCTTATCGTAGCCATCATGGAAACGATATACGTGCGCACCAACAACGAGGAGTGGAAAAGATTGACCAAGTTTTGGATGATTCTTTTCGGAGTAAATTTGGCGTTAGGCGTTGCTACGGGAATTATTCTGGAGTTTCAGTTCGGAACCAACTGGTCTAACTATTCTTGGTTTGTAGGCGATGTGTTTGGCGCTCCGCTTGCAATCGAAGGCTTTATGGCGTTCTTTTTGAAGGCGGCGTTTATCGCAGTTATGTTTTTCGGTTGGAACAGGGTGAGCAAACAGTTTCACTTACTCTCAACTTGGCTTGTGGCGGGAAGCGTATGTCTTTCCGCGTTGTGGATTTTGATTGCCAACGCATGGATGCAGCATCCGGTGGGCATGCAATTTAATCCTGATTTGGCTCGAAACGAAATGATTAATTTTTGGGCAGTAATTTTCTCGCCGGTTGCTATAACTAAATTTTTCCATTCGGTGGCCGCCGGATTTGTTACAGGCGGCGTTGTTGTAGTGGGTATAAGCAGCTGGTTTTTGCTTAAAAATCGCCACAAAGAGTCGGCTCGCAAAAGTATTTTGGTAGGCGCTATAGTGGGAGTTGCAGGTTTGGTTATAACTATGGTTTCGGGGCATTTTTCCGGTCAGCATGTAGCAAGAACACAACCGATGAAACTTGCCGTTATCGAAGGATTGTACGAAGGAGAAAAAGGTGCGCCGTTCTCTGTCGTGGCTTTCGGAAAATCTACGAATAACCCCGATCGCCCTTACGAACAGGATGTAACAGCGTTGAAAATTCCCAAACTTCTGTCGTTTATGGCTACGCACAATTTCAATGCGTTTGTGCCTGGTATCGTTGATTTAATTGAAGGTAACGAAGAGCAGGGCATTATGTCTGCCTATGAAAGAGCTGTGCGCGGCAGGGTGGCTCAAGATGCCTTAAAAGGATTGAAAAATGCGAAAGGAGCCGACCCCGAAGAATACGCGAGGCTCAGAGCTTTGTTTGAAGACGAAGTGTGGTTGAATGAATATTTTGTCCACTTCGGATATGGTTATTTTTATGATGATGACCCGGCAGTGTTCACGCAAAACATTGCCCGATTGGTTCCGAATGTACCGCTCAACTACTGGTCGTTCCGCATTATGATTGGTTTGGGATTTTTGTTCCTTGCTGTTTTGGCTTTAGTTGGATGGTGGGCTTACAAAGATAAATTAGATGGAAACGGCAAAAAACACCTCTATCGTTTAGCTCTGCTTTGCATTCCGTTGGTTTACGTGTCCACTTGGGCAGGTTGGGCAGTAGCAGAAGTCGGACGGCAACCTTGGGCGGTGCAAGATTTGATGCCTACCTTTGCCGGAACAACTTCCGAAATGAGTGTAGGAGCTGTACAAACGACATTCTTCGTGTTTGTTGTTATATTTACCGTTTTGCTGATTGCAGCGTTGAAAATTATGTTTGCACAAATTAAAAAAGGTCCGAAGGAGGGATAAAAGCCATGTTTGAAAAAATGTCACACTTAATGTTGCAACAATACTGGTTTATATTAGTATCGTTGTTGGGCGCTTTTCTTGTATTTTTGCTATTTGTTCAAGGCGGACAAACTTTAATCTTCCGCATTGGAAAATCAAAACAAGAGCGCGATGTCCTGATTAATAGTCTTGGGCATAAATGGGAACTTACGTTTACCACCTTGGTTACTTTCGGAGCAGGCTTTTTTGCAGCCTTTCCGCTTTTCTATGCCACGAGTTTTGGCGGCGCATACTGGGTTTGGATACTCATACTGCTTTGCTTTGTTGTTCAGTCGGTTGGATACGAATTTCGTTCTAAAATGAACAACTTACTGGGCGCGAAAACATACGAAATGTTTTTGTTTTTCAACGGTTTTTTGGGGACTATTTTACTGGGCACAGCCGTGGCAACCTTTTTCACCGGCTCGCAGTTTGAAATTGTTACCAATCAAGCAGGCACAATCAGTTCTGTTTGGCGAGGAGCAGCTCGCGGTTTGGAATTGGCATTCGATTTTACCCGCTACGAAACCTTCATTAACCTTTCGTTAGGCTTGGCCGTTTTTTGCTTGGCTCGTATTCTCGGAGCGCTTTATTTTATCAATAATGTGGCGGAAGAGGGCATTGTGCGAAAAGCAGCTCAAATGGTAAAATTTATGGCTGTCCCGTTTCTTGTTTTCTTCCTTTTCTTTTTGGTTAATATCTTGTTGAAAGACGGATTTGCTTACAACGAAAACGGTGTTGTTTCGATGGAGCCGTACAAATATTTCTACAACCTGATTGAAATGCCCGTTGTTGGCTTGCTTCTGCTGGTTGGCGTTGTGTTGGTGCTGTTGGGAATTGCAATGGGCGCTTTCCTTCGCTCTACCAAAGGAATATGGTTTGCAGGCATTGGCACCATTGTTACCGTTTTTGCGCTCTTGCTTACGGCGGGATTCAACAATACGTGCTTTTATCCGGCTTACGGTGAATATTTGCAAAGCAGCTTGCATATCCAGAATACTTCATCGAGTTACTACACATTGCTGGTGATGAGCTATGTTTCATTGCTTTCACCTCTCGTAATAGCCTATATTTGGTATGCTTGGCGCGAAATGAATAAGAAAAAGATTGATGACAAAGAGCTGGAAGCAGATGATACGCCTAAGTACTAATTGTGAATCCGCAGCTAAAGTTTTGCCAAATGCCGACATTTTCAAATCAAAGTCAGAATCTATTTTCAACAATTTACAACAATAAATGTGTGCGTACAAAAAATAATAAATAATTAAATAT